>NC_009952.1:1887833-2204792 GCF_000018145.1 Dinoroseobacter shibae DFL 12 = DSM 16493 | reverse complement strand
CGGCGACCGATGCCCGGGTGGGCCAGCTCTATCGCTATTACCAGGAGCGGCGGGGCAGCCGTTGGGCGGCGAAATTCGCTGCCCGCTATTGCCACCGGGACGTGCCGATCGAGATGATCGGGGCCTGGGATACGGTCAAGGCGCTGGGCATCCGCGCGCCGGTTCTGTGGCGGCTGGCCCCCATGGCGACCGAGTTCCATTCCGACCAGCTGAGCGCGTCGGTCAGGCACGGGTTCCACGCGCTGGCGCTGAACGAGCGGCGGTTGGCTTTCGCGCCGGTGCTGTGGACCTGTCCGCCAGGCTGGAACGGGCATGTGGAGCAGGTCTGGTTCCGCGGCACCCATGGCGATATCGGCGGGCAGCTTGCGGGCTTTGCCCCGGCGCGTCCGCTGGCGAATATTCCGCTGGTCTGGATACTGGAGCAGGCGGAGAGTTGCGGGCTGCGCCTGCCGGACCGGTGGCAGGACCGGTTCCCGCGCGACGCCGCGGCGCCCTCGATGGGGTCCTGGCGGCGTTGGGGTAAGCTGTTCTTGCTGCGCGGCGCGCGCAAGGTCGGTTTGGACCGGTCCGAGAGCCTGCACGAGTCGGTTCCCCGCATTCCGAAGATCCCGTTTCTGCGGCGCGCGACGCAAGGGCTGTGGACCATGCCGCGGGGGGATCTTCCGCGGCTGCGTGCCCGGCTGCGCCTTCCGCGGCGTGGCGCCCGGTCCTGACAAGGTCCGCCGGATCCGGCGCAAGGGGTGGTGCGCGCGGGGCGGCGTAGTGCGCCGCGCGAGGAGCGGCGCGTGCTGGCGCGGGCGGGCTCAGCCGTTCAGGATCAGGCAGGTCGTCGTGCCGGTGGCATAGAGTTTGCCATCGGCCAGGCCGCGGATCTCGCCATGGGCCACGGCGGTGGTCCGGCCCCCGTGATCGACGACCCCTTCGGCGGCGATCCGGGTGCCCGGTGGCAGGGCGCGGGTGATGTTGATCTTGTACTCCAGCGTCGTGTAGAGGCGGCCCTTCGGCACGGTTGTCATCACCGCGCAGCCCATCGCGCTATCGAGCAGGGTGCCGTACCAGCCGCCATGGACCCCGCCCATGGGGTTGCAATGCGCCGGATCGGGCGTGCCGGTGAACACCACGCGGCCCGGAGCGACTTCGGTCAGACGGTAGCCTAGCGTTTCTGCCATGGGAGGACTTGGTAGTTTGCCTGACAGCACTGCCTGCATGAATGCAAGGCCCGTCACTGCCTTCAGGTCATCTAATGTCGAGGGGATGAAGGGTTCTGACACAACCTATCCAGTTGAAAGAACAGCAGTTTCAGTGCTTTATGACCGATTCTCGGGCGTATTGTAAGCATAAGTTGACGTAAATCAATTCTTCTCGAATCGGAAATAATGACCCAATATTGGTAAGTTCATCAGACCACTTTGGGAGGAAAACATGAAATCACTACTCGGGTCCGTGGCGCTGTGCGTCGCGGCGACCGGCGTCGCGCACGCGCAGGACAACATGGAAAAATTGTCCAACATGCAGAAAACCGGCGCGACATTCACCTTCATCGATCAGGGCGGCGACCGGGCCGAGGCGCTGCGCAACATCATCCAGCACATCAACGTGCCCGACGGCTTCGAGGTCAGCCTCTATGCGGTTGTGCCCGATGCCCGCTCGATGTCCATGGCGCCCCAGGGCACCGTCCTGTTCGCCGGCACGCGCAAGGACAAGGTCTGGTCCATCGTCGACCGGGATCGCGACAGGGTCGCCGATGAGGTCAAGGACTTCGCGCCTTCGGTCACCTTCGACATCCCCAACGGGCCGTGTTTCTCGCCGGACGGGTTCCTGTACATCGCCGAGCGGAACCGCATCCTGGTCTTCCCGGCTGCCGAGTTCTTCTTCGAGAGTCCGGATATCGCCGTGGGCACCGTGGTGCCGCAGGGCGAGTTGATCCCGGTCGAGGAAGAGAGCTTCAACCACTCCGCCCGGGTGTGCGACATCGGCCCGGACGGCAAGCTTTATGTCTCGCTCGGCCAGCCGCACAACGTGCAGCCGCTGGACAAGATCGAGATGTATGACGAGATCGGCATCGGCGGCATCATCCGGATGAACACCGACGGCTCAGAGCGCGAGGTCTATACCCGCGGCGTGCGCAACTCGGTCGGGCAGGATTTCAACCCGGCGACGGGTGAGTTGTGGTGGACCGACAACCAGGTCGACGGGATGGGCGACGATATCCCGCCGGGCGAGTTGAACCGGCAGACCGAGGCGGGTCAGCATTTCGGCTTCCCCTGGACCAATGCCCGGGTCGAGATCGTCTCGGAGGCGGATTTCCCCCGGCCCGAGGGGGTGACCTTTGTCGAGCCGCAACTTGAGCTGACCGCCCATGCGGCGGATCTGGGCATGCGGTTCTACCACGACAGCAGCTTCCCCGAGGCGTATCATGGGGGCATCTTCTGGGCGCAGCACGGGTCCTGGAACCGCACCACGCCGGTGGGCGCCCGGGTGATGTTCACTGCCCTCGATCCCGAAACCGGGGATGCGGTGGGCGCGGAGGTATTCGCCGATGGCTGGCTGAACGAAGAGACCGGCGAGTATCGCGGGCGTCCGATGGACATCGAATTCCTGCCCGATGGCTCGATGCTGGTCTCGGATGACTTCGCCGGGGCGATCTGGCGGATCGCCTATGTTGGGATGCCCGCCGAATGAGGCAGGCCCTGATCACGGTTCTCGGCGGGCTGATGCTCGCCGGGGGCGCCCCGGCACCGGCGGTCGCGGATGACCCGGTCGCGGGGCGCAAGATCGCCAATATGTGCCGCACCTGTCACGGGTTGGACGGGATGGCGGCGATCCCCATCGCGCCCCATATCGGCGGGGAGCCGGAGGAGTACCTGGAGGCGCAGTTGATGGCCTTCAAGACCGGCGCGCGGGTCCACGAGATGATGAGCGTGGTCACCGCGGGGCTCAGCGCGCAGCAGATCTCGGACGTGGCGGCCTGGTATGCGGCCCATGCGGCGCGCGCCACGCTGCCCGAGGGCGTGCAGGCGGAGGATGCGCCGCAGGCCTGCGTGTCCTGCCATGGCGCGAACGGGATCTCGCAGCTGTTGGACGCGCCGAACCTGGCGGGAGAGACGAACATCTACATCGACACCCAGCTCAAGGCGTACAAACGAGGCCAGCGCCAGCATGACATCATGTCGGAGGTGGCCGCGGAGCTGTCCGATGCCGAGATCCGGGAGATCGCCGATTGGTACGCCGCGATCACGCTCGAGATCGAGATGGCGGAATAGGAAGACGCGCGCCGGGGCGGGGGGAGGCCCGCCCGCGACCTGCGCGGGATATCGGGTCGGGGTCGCTCAGGCCGCGACTTCGGCGAGCCCGGCCTTGGGCGTCACGCCGAGGGCCGCGCAGACCTCCCGGGTCAATTCGGGCTTGTTGAGCGTGTAGAAATGCAGGTCCTCGACCCCGCCCTCGCGCAACTCGGTGCACAGCTCGGTGGTCAATGCGATGGACAGAAGGTCCTCGCGACCATCCCGGATGGCCGCGGCATAAGCCTCGTCGAGCCAGGCGGGCACCTTGGTGCCGCAGCGCAGGGCGAACTGGCGCGCCCGTGTCCAATTCTCGATCGGGATGATGCCCGGGATGATGGGCGCGTCGATCCCCGCCTTGGCGCAGCGATCGCGGAAGCGGAAGAACGTCTCGGCCTCGAAGAAGAACTGGGTGATCGCCGAGTGGGCGCCCGCGTCGATCTTGCGCTTGAGGTAGTCGACATCCGCGTCGGCACTCGCGGCTTCCGGGTGTTGGTCCGGGTAGGCCCCCACGCGCAGGGTGAACTTGCCCGTGGCGGCCAGCGCCTCGATCAGCTCGACCGAGCTGGCAAAGCCGTCTTGGGCCGCGGTGAAGCGGTCGGCACCCTTGGGCGGGTCGCCGCGCAGGGCGACGATCTCGGTCACACCCGCCGCGGCGTAGCCCTCGGCGATCTCCAGGGTCTCGGCGCGGGTCGCCTCGACGCAGGTCAGGTGCGCGGCCACGTTCAGCCCGTAGTTCTGCCCGATCGTGGCCACCGCGTCATGGGTCAGCTTGCGGGTCGTGCCCCCCGCACCGTAGGTGACGGAGACGAAGCTCGGGTCGAGCGGAGCAAGGGTCCGGACCGTATCCCACAGCCGGAAGGAGGCTGCGATGGACTGGGGCGGGAAGAATTCGAAAGACACGCGCGGTGCGGACATGGGGATTTCCTGATTTGGCTGACCGGATGTTTCCCATACTTGCCAAACTGAGACAATTTCATAATCTTCAAGATGAACATGAAGGCGGCTCAGGTCATGCATCTGGAATTTCGACATCTGCGCACGGTCAAGGCGATCCACGAGGCCGGAGGTCTGGCCAAGGCGGCCGATCAGCTCAACATCACGCAATCGGCCTTGTCCCATCAGATCAAGGGGTTGGAGGACCAGGCGGGGCTGGAGCTGTTCGTGCGCCGCTCCAAGCCGCTGAAGCTGTCGGCGGCGGGCATGCGGCTGTTGCGGCTGGCCGAGCAGGTGCTGCCCCAGGTCGCCGCGCTGGAGGAAGAGTTCCGCGGGATCAAGGCGGGCAAGACCGGGCGGCTGCATATCGCCATCGAATGCCACGCCTGTTACGAGTGGCTGTTTCCGGTGCTGGAGCAGTTCCGCAAGGCCTGGCCGGACGTGGATGTGGACATCCGCCCGGGGCTGCAATTCCAGGCGCTGCCCGCCTTGCAGCGCGAAGAGGTGGACCTGGTGATCTCGTCGGATCCGGAAGAGTTGCCGGGCGTCGATTTCACCCCGCTCTTCGACTACGAGCCCGTGTTCGTCGCGTCCGCCGCCCATCCGCTGGCGGCCAAACCCTTTGTCGAGGCAGAGGATTTCCGCGACGAGCTGCTGATCACCTACCCGGTGGATCGCGCCCGGCTCGACGTGTTCTCCGAACTGCTGATCCCGGCGCGGATCGAGCCGCGCGCGGTCCGGCAGGTGGAGCTGACGGCGGTGATCCTTCTGCTGGTGGCGTCCAATCGGGGGGTCGCGGTGCTGCCCGACTGGGTGGTGCGGGAGGTGCGCTACAATTCGGACTATGTCACGCGGCCGCTGACGGAGAGCGGCGTGACCAAGCGGCTCTATGCGGCCACGCGCGACACCGAGACCACGCTGCCCTTCATGTCCCATGTCATCCGGCTGGCGAGAACCGAGCCGATCAAGCTGCAACGGTCCGGGACCGCCGAAGAACCGCAAAGCGCCTGAGCCCCGCGCGCGGCAAAGCCTCTTCATCTGTGCCGAAATTCTCCGGGGGAGACGCGCGCAGCGCGGCGGGGGCAGCGCCCCAACCGGACCCTCAGCCCAGTGCGGCGATGATCCCGGTGAAATCCGCCGCCTTCAGGGATGCGCCGCCCACAAGCGCCCCGTCCACGTTGGACACGGCGAAGATCTCGGCGGCGATGCCGGGTTTGACCGAGCCGCCATAGAGCAGCCGTACCGACCGCCCCACGCCTTCGCCGAAACGTTGTTCCAGTCGCGCGCGGATGAAATCATGCACCTCGCCGATCTGGTCGACGCTGGGCACCCGGCCCGTGCCGATGGCCCAGACCGGCTCATAGGCCACCACGAGATTGGCACCCGTGGCGGTATCGGGGATGGAGCCCGCCAGTTGCCCGCCGATGATCGCCAGCGTGTTGGCGGCATCGCGTTCGGCCTCGGTCTCGCCCACGCAGACGATGGCGGTCAGCCCGGCTTGCCAGGCCGCGAGCGTCTGGGCGCGCACATCCGCGTCGCGCTCGCCGTCGTCCTGGCGCCGTTCGGAATGCCCCACGATCACGTAGCTGGCCCCGGCATCGCGCAGCATCGGCGCCGAGACATGGCCCGTATGGGCGCCCGAGGGGGCGGGATGGCAATACTGCCCGCCGATCTGCAGGGCGGTGCCCTCGGCCTGCGCCGCCATGGGCGCCAGGAGCGTCGCGGGCGGGCAGAGCAGGACCTCGGGTCCGTCCGCAGCGGCCGCGGCCGTGATCGCCTCCGCTTCCGCGAGGGCCGCGCGCAGCCCGTTCATCTTCCAGTTTCCCGCCGCCAGTTTCCGCCGCATGGCCTGTCCTCTCGTCGCGTTTCGTTGCCCAATGGATACGCGGGTTGGGCGGGCGGTGCATCCGCTTTCTGGCGCGGCATGGCCGGTTCGGTCTGCTTGAAGATGCGGCACCCGGCCGCCATCCCGCGGCGATCCCGGCGCGGCGCGGCGGCAAAAGCGGACAGAGGCCCGTGCGGCCCTATATGGACAAGGTATCCCGGTTTACCCTGGTCTGCCCCGCAGGCCCGCGCCCGACAGGAGGTTCGCCCATGCGCTGCATCTCTCTTTTCGCCGCCGCTCTCGCTGCCATGGGGCTTGCCGCCCCGGCAGAGGCCCAGGCCCGCAAGCCCAGCCATTGCATCGCCATCGCGGATGCTGCGCCGGGGATCGAGTACATTCAGAAGGCCAGTTTCGGACAGCCCCTGCAGGAGTTCACCGTGCGGCTGAGCTATATCGCCCATGCCAGCTTCCTGCTGGAGGGGCCGGAGGGCTTCTCGGCGGTCACCGATTACACCGGGTTTCTGGGCAACACGGATTTCTTTCCCGATGTGGTCACGATGAACAACGCCCATTCGACCCATTGGACCGACACCCCGGACCCGCGCATTCCCCACGTTTTGCCCGGATGGAACCCCAACGGCGCCAATCCGATCGAGCATTACCTGGAACTGGGCGAGGTGCTTGTGCGGAATGTGCCCACGGATGTGCGCTCGGGCTTCGGCACGGTGAGCGCGCCCCTGGGCAACTCGATCTTCGTGTTCGAAATTGCAGGGCTCTGCATCGGGCATCTGGGGCACCTGCATCACGCGCTCAACGATCGGCAATTCGCGGCGCTGGGCCGGCTCGACGTGGTGATGGCACCGGTCGACGGCGGCTATACGGTGCCGCAGGAGGTGATGATCGACCTGCTCAAGCGGCTGCGGTCCTCGGTCATCATTCCGATGCACTGGTTCGGGGACTTCACCCTGGAGAAGTTCCTGGACGGCATGGCCGAT
The DNA here is from genome assembly GCF_000018145.1 of Dinoroseobacter shibae DFL 12 = DSM 16493. Classification (NCBI taxonomy): domain Bacteria; kingdom Pseudomonadati; phylum Pseudomonadota; class Alphaproteobacteria; order Rhodobacterales; family Roseobacteraceae; genus Dinoroseobacter; species Dinoroseobacter shibae. The sequence continues at coordinate 2,197,755 of NC_009952.1, read as the reverse complement.
GAGTTCCGCATCGACCGGCGGGAGGAGAATTTCATCGAGGTCTCGCTCCGCAGCCTGCCGTCGGAGCCGACGGTGGTGGTGCTGCGCCCGGCCTGGCTGCGCGACGACGGCTGAGCTTGACCCGCCGGGGCGCTGCGGGGACAAGAACGCGACAGATCAGGAGACAGAGATGCTGGACACCGTGCCTGCCGATTTCGAGACCGCCGTGCGCGCCGCCCTGCCGGAGGCGGCCTTTCCCGAGTTGTCGGCGGCCTATCTCGAAGAGCCGCGGGGACGGTATGCGGGCTCCGGCGGGCTGCTGGTGGCGCCGGGCGCGACCGAGGAGGTGGCGACGCTGGTGCGGCTGGCCCAGGCGCACAAGGTGCCGATCATCCCCTACGGCGGCGGCACGGGCCTCGTGGGCGGGCAGATCGCGCCCGCGGGTCCGGTGCCAGTGATCCTGTCCCTGCGGCGGATGCGGTCCATCCGCGCGGTCTATCCCGAGGAGAACGTGCTGGTGGCCGACGCGGGCGCGGTGCTGGCCGAGGTGCAGCAGGCGGCCAGGGATGTCGGGCGGCTCTTTCCGCTGTCGCTGGCTTCCGAGGGCTCGGCCACCATCGGCGGGGTGTTGGCCACGAATGCGGGCGGGGTCAATGTGCTGCGCTACGGCAATGCGCGGGACTTGTGTCTTGGGCTGGAGGCGGTGATGCCGGATGGGGCGATCTGGCACGGGCTGACGCGGCTGCGGAAGAACAACATGGGCTACGATCTGCGCCACCTGCTGATCGGGGCGGAGGGCACGCTGGGGATCATCACCGGCGCGGCGCTGCGCCTGTCACCCCTGCCGCAGCGCCACGGGGTCGGGCTGCTGGTGGTCGACAGCCCCGCCGCGGCGCTCGACCTGCTGGCGCTTGCGGGGGAGGTTGCGGGCGACACGATTTCGGCCTTCGAGCTGATCTCGGGGCGCGGGTTCGAGTTCTTTGCCGAGACCATGCCGGAGATGCGCGCGCCCCTCGATCCGGTGCCCGCCTGGTCGGTGCTGATCGATCTGGCAGGTGCCAGCGGGTTCGATCCCGAGGGCGCGCTGGAGACGCTTTTTGCCCGGGCGGCGGAGGCGGGGCTGGTGTCTGACGGGGTGATCGCCCAGTCCGAGGCGCAGGCGGACGCGCTCTGGGCGCTGCGGGAGAACATCCCCGAGGCCAATCGGCGGATCGGGTCGGTGTCGTCCCATGACATCTCGGTGCCCCTATCGGAGATCCCCAACTTCATCGAGACCGCCACGGCGCGGCTGGCCGGGATCGGGGATTACCGGATCAACTGCTTCGGCCATGTGGGCGACGGAAACCTGCACTATAACGTTTTCCCGCAACCGGGCCGCAGCCGGGCCGATCACGAGGACGAACGGCCCGCGATCAAGACCTGCGTGCATGATCTGGTGCATGAGCTGGGCGGGTCGGTTTCGGCCGAGCACGGGGTGGGGCGGCTGAAGGTCGAGGATCTTGAACGCTACGGCGATCCGGTGAAGCAGGCGGCGATGCGCGCGATCAAGGATGCGCTAGACCCACACGGGCTGATGAACCCCGGTGCGGTGCTGCGCGCCCGGACGTGACCGATCCGGCGCAAGGATCCGGGGGAAAAAAGCCCGGCGCCGTGAGGGTCACGGGCCGGGTCAGTCAACCTTAGGGAAACCTGTCGATCGCTGCATCGACAGTAATCACCATAGCGCCGAGTCGTTAGCAAACCGTTAGGATTTGACCGGTTTCCGGCACCCTGCATATGCAGGTGGCGGGCGTCCGGGCTACTCCGCCGCCACCGCCTTGGCGGTCAGCGCCTCCAGCGCGCCGGTCATCTTCGCCAGGTAGGCGGCGTCCGCGGGCAGCCCGTGGGTCGCGACCAGATCCGCCGGAGCATGGTAGGCGACGCGCACCTGTCCGTCGGCATCCCGGTAGGCCAGCACGCGCAAGGGCAGGTCGAGCCCCGCGGTCTGCGCGTCCTGCATCGCGGGGGTGCCCAGGGCGGGGTTGCCGAAGATCAGGACCTCGGTGGGTCGCAGCTCCGCGCCGATCTTGGCTGCGCCGCCCGCATGGTCGATCCGGGCGAAGATCGTGGCGCCCACGCCGGTCACGGCGGCTTCGAGCCGGTCGAGGGTTTGGGCCACGGTGTGGGGGCTGGCCTTTTCGATCATCCCGGCGGAGGCGGCGAGAGGCAGTGCGCTCAGAACCAGGGCGGCGAGGGGGAGGGGGCTGTGCATGGGGTGTCCTTTCGTGATCCCGCGGGTCTATCACCTTCCACGCCGGAGGCCCGTGACAAAGCCGTGACAGGCCCGTGATCACGCCCGCCGCGGAGCCGGTCAGTCGCCGTCGAAGGACGTCAGGGCGTGGACCCCCATATCCATCTCTTCGAGCAGCTTGCGTCCGCCGAGATCGGGCAGGTCGATCAAGAAGGCGCAGCCCACCACCTCGGCCCCCAGCCGTTCGATCAACTGGATGCCCGCCCGCGCGGTTCCGCCCGTGGCCAGAAGATCGTCGACCAGCAGCACACGCTCGCCGGGCTGGAAGGCGTCGTCGTGGATCTCCACCGTCGCCTTGCCGTATTCGAGCACGTAATCCTGCGCGATTGTCTTGCCGGGCAGCTTGCCCTTCTTGCGGATCGGCACGAAGCCGACGCTGAGTTGATGCGCCACGGCCCCGCCGAGGATGAAGCCCCGCGCCTCCAGCCCCGCGACCTTGTCGATCTTCACGTCCACGAACGGGTCGAGCAGCTGGTCCACAGCGATGCGAAAGCCGCGCGGGTCGGCGAAAAGGGTGGTGACATCGCGGAACATGATCCCCTCATGGGGGAAGTCGGGGATGGTGCGGATGTAGTCTCTGAGGGTTTTGCGGGGGGTCATGGGCAGTCTTTCCTAGGGTCCGAGACGCGCGCATCCTTGGCAATGCGCGCGCGCTGGTCAAGCAGCCTAGAGTCCGCTGGAGAAAAAGGCGCATCGGTCGATGCGAGACTTCGTTCAGAGCTTTGGGATCGGATGACCGCCGTGAGCCCGAACTAGTGGGCGCTCCACCTCGCACCGATGTCCGCTTCTCGGATTGCGGCTACCGCTTGGCGCACTCCGGCGTCATCAGCTCTGAGCGCGTCTGAAGGCACGACAGGTGCGCGGTTAAAAAATCTGAACCGCTGCGATGAGTACTGCGACCAAGGGCATCGAAACCCTTTGAGGAGTACACTGACAATGAGCATCGAGACACTTACCTTTGGTGGACGCGGCGGCGACGCATTTGACATCGCCGGGTTCGAAGCGATCGGCCTGAGTTCCGCCTCGCGGATCGACGAGCTGCGGCTGGACAATGCCCGCTACGGCGGCAACGGCGGGAAGAAAGAGAGCGGTCTGTCGTTCAGCAGCGACGAATACATCAATGAAATGGTGATCAGATCAGGAAGCCGGGTCGACCGGATCGAGCTGCGCACCAACCGCGGCCGCGAGTTGGTCCATGGCGGCAATGGCGGCACGCGACATGAGCTCACGGACATTCGCGTGCTCGGCCTTGGCGGGCGTTCCGGCAGCGAACTGGACCAGCTTGCCGTCCACTTCATCCGCGACTACCAACCCAGCCAGCCGGAGCCCGGCCGCCATACCGCGATCATCGGCGTCGTGCCGCAGGGGGAGCTGATCGAGACCTTCGAGCTGGACCGCACCAGGGAGCTCAACGCCACCCGCCGTCTCTTCCAGACGACCTTCACGGCCAACCAGAGCAGTTCGTTCGGGGGGTCGCTCGGCAGCGCCAAAGGCGAGTTCACTGCAATGGCCAGCAAGTCCTTCGGGCTCACGCAAGTCGTCGAAAAGGAATTCCTGGAGGAGATCGAGACCGAAGAGGTGAACAGCGAGACGGTCACCCGCTCGCCGGGCCGGGGTTTCGTCGGGCTGGAGACGGTTCAGGTAGAGGTCTACCGTGTCGAGGCCCCCTCGCGCGACATCAACGATGCTGTCTGGTGGACCTTCCCCGTTGGCACGCCCGAATACATCGAAGTCCGCGAAGAGATTGGCATCCCGCCGCTCGAAAGCGTCATCGACATGACCGGCATCCTGAGCTTGCAACTGCCGGTGATGGCGCCCCGGAAGACGGAGCGGTTCGGCTGCGACTGGTACGCGGCCCAGCCCTGACACGGCCCGCGCCACTCCGGACAGTCCCCGTCCGAAGTGGCGCCCCGCCCGTCTGGGAGAGGCGCATCTTGCTAGGTGCCGCGCGTCGCGTGAATGATGTCTGAGTGCGGACAGCAGCCAATCGGGTCCAGGTCGGCGAAGTCGCGATTTGGCTGACTTGCCGAGCCCTCTCCTTACCGAGAGGTCCGCCGAAATCCAAACGTTTCTGTCCCCGCCAAAAACGACCGAACGCGGATCAGCCAGTTCATCCAGAACCGCCGATGGTGCATGTGCGGCGAAGGTCTGAAAAGTCCCGCATTGCACACAACCGCACAGGCGCGGCCTGACGCAGACCCATGCACAGGGATGACCGTGGACTGACGCGGTGTTCCGTCCAACCTTGCGAGACATACGCAAAAGGCCACCCGTTGCCGGGTGGCCTTGCGTGTTGGCAAATTCGCAGGCTCAGAGGTTTTGGGCCGTCATCTCCCGGGCAATGTGGTCTGCCTGCCGCATGGCCAGCGCCACGATGGTCAGGGTCGGGTTCTCTGCCGCGCCGGTCGTGAACTGCGAGCCGTCCGAGATGAACAGGTTGGGGATGTCGTGGGTTTGCCCCCATTTGTTCACCACCCCATCGCGCGCATTCTCGGACATCCGGTTGGTGCCGAGGTTGTGCGTGCTGGGATAGGGCGGCGTCGGGAAGGTGCGGGTCGCCCCCACCGCCTCGTAGATCGCCTGCCCCTGTTGCCAGGCGTGGTTGCGCATGGCGATATCGTTGGGGTGGTCGTCGAAATGCACGTTCGGTGCCGGCAGCCCGTACTGGTCCAGAACATCGGTATTGAGCGTGACCCGGTTGGTCTCCTGGGGCATGTCCTCGCCCACGAGCCACATGCCCGCCATGTTCTCATAGGCATCGAGCGCGGAGGTGAATTCCCGCCCCCAGGCGCCGGGGTCGAGGAAGGCGGCCATGAAGGGCAGGCCGAGGCTGAGCGTCTCCATCTCGTAGCCGCCGACAAAGCCGCGGGACGGGTCGTGCCGGGCCTCGTCGGTGATGATCCCGGCCATGGTCGTGCCGCGCCACATCTTCACCGGTTTGTCGAAGGTCGCATAGACCGAGGCCGTCATGTGGCGCATATAGTTGCGCCCGACCTGGCCAGACGAGTTCGCCAACCCATCGGGGAACATGGACGAGGCGGAGTTCAGCAGGAGCCGTGGGCTTTCGATCGAGTTGCCCGCCACGGCCACCACGCGCGCCTTTTGCAAATGCTGGTTGCCGTCCGCATCCGCGTAGAGCACGCCGGTGACCTTGCCCGTGTCGTCATGCTCGATCTTCAGAACATGGGCCTGGGTGCGCAGTTCGTAATTGCCGGTATCCAGTGCGCGCGGGATTTCGTCATAGCTGGGCGACCACTTGGCCGCGACCTTGCAGCCCTGGAAACAGAAGCCCATCTGCTGGCACGGGGTGCCGTCCGCGTTGGTTGAACTCTTGATGGCCATCCGGCCGGTGTGCACGTCCTTGTAGCCGAGCGCCTTGGCGCCCGCTTCGAACACCTTGTAGTTGTTGTTGCCGGGCAGGCCGGGCCGATCCCCGGTGCGGGTGACGTGCATCTTGTCTTCGGCCGCGGTGTACCACGGATCCATCTCCGAGGCATCGATCGGCCAGTCCAGCAGGGACGCGCCGGGCACGTTGCCATAGGTCGTGCGCGCCTTCCATTCATGCTCCTGGAACCGCAGGCTCGCGCCCGCCCAGTGCACCGCAGAGCCGCCGACGGATTTCACGATCCATGCGGGCAACCCGGAGAAATCCCGGCTGACCCGCCAGTCGCCGGAGGTCGTGCGCGCATCCAGCCAGGCCAACTGGCCAAAGCTCGCCCACTCATCCTGCAGGAAGTCCTGCGGTTCGTGGAACGCGCCCGCCTCCAGCGAGACCACTTTCACACCTTTTTGCGCCAGCTCATTGGCGAGCGTTCCGCCCCCCGCGCCGGTGCCGATAACCACGACGACAGAGTCGTCGTTCAGATCGAACGTCGTTGCCATGTTCGTCTCCTCCCTCAGACCCAATCGATGTCGTCGAAACCGTTTGCGAGATAGCCACCCTTGGTGAAACTCTCGCCTTCATACCCGAACAGAGGCCAGACCTCTTTCTGGTTATAAAGCCCGGTGACGAGACCGCCGCGGATCTGCTGGAAGAACGGGCTGTTTTCCATGCCGCGCAGGATGTCGACGCGGTCGCGCTCCCAGCCTATGGCGAGGTAGCTGTCATAGCCTGCGTTGCGCGCGGCGGCATTCAGGTCGGCAATGCCGTTCTCGATGGTCCCGGCGTCGTCGTCGGTGTCATAGCCCTTGACCGCGGCGGCGTAGAACTTGTCGCCCACGTGGTCGTGCGGATAGATATCCCGTGCCATCTGCACCAGCGTGGCGAAGGTTTCTGGTTTCAGCGCGACGGTTTCGGCCGCCCAGGCCGCGTCGCGCCCGGCGACAAACCCCGCGCCGACCACGAAGCTTGCGCCCGCCGCCGTGGCACGGGACAAAAGCGCCCGTCGTGTCAGGCCCTTGGGCCCTTTGGTCTCGATCATGTTTTCCTCCCAGAAATGATGCGCGGCCTCCCCGCCGCGCCTATTGAAAGCGTCCGCTGCGTTCGAGCACCTCGATCTGGTACCCGTCCGGATCGGCCACGAAGAAAAACCGCCCGACGAGCTTCCCGTCGGGGGCGAATTCCACCAATTTTCGGGGGTTGAGGCCCTCGGCCTCGAAGCGGGCGTGTTCCGCGTCCAGATCATCGACCGAGACCGCGAAATGCCCGTAACCATTGCCCAGGTCATAGGGCTCGGTCTGGCCCTTGTTGACTGTCAGCTCCAGCTCGAAGCCGGTCTCGTCATTACTGAGATAGACGAGCGTGAAGTCCGAGAAATCGAGCCTGTCGGCCACATCGAGCCCGAAGGCGCGCTTGTAGAAATCGACCGACCGCGCCTCGTCCAGAACGCGGATCATGCTGTGGATCGCCTTGGCCAATCCAACCTCCCTGGTGTCTTGTTCCTTGGACGATCAGGGTAACGCCAGGGCAACGAGGGCCGGGTAGTAGGGTTTTACTACTGCCCGTAATTTATGCGGTCATGCGCGGGCGGTCTACTCGGCTGCGATGCCGTTGCCGACTGCGCTGCGTGTCTCGATGTAAAGCAGGGCGGTGCAGCGCAGGAGCGAGGTGAAATTCACCGGCTCGCCACGCGCTTCGAGGACCTCGCCATGCAAGGTGGAGATAAAGGCCGGTGTGCTGCGGCCCTCGGCTTCGGCCATCTCGTCGAGGATGGCCCAGAAGCTGTTTTCCAGACGGATCGACGTGCTTTGCCCGTTCAGGCGCAAGCGCCGCGTGGTACAGGCGTACCGTTCGGGATCCTGATGAGAGAAGATCTGGCACATGGCTGGACACCCCTTCGCATACCTTGCGTCAAAGCTAGCGTGCTGGTCATTTTCTGTCCATTATGCACACGCAGCAGGGTGCTGCGCATCCATTCCCTCAAGTCCGGAAATATCCCGGGGGGTGCGGGGGGCTGGCCCCCCGCCGCGCCCGTTCAGAGCACACGCCCGGCCACGGCGTCCAGCTTGGCGACCAGCGCCGGGTCGCGTTTCTCCGGCGCGGTGAGGATCGCGTAGTCCAGCGCGCGATCGCAACCATGGGGGCAGGGGGCGCGGTCGGCCCCCAGCAGCTTGGGCAGGCGTGCGACCAGCCCCTTGGCCTTCTCGGAGTTGCCCATCAGGGTCTTGATGATCTCGTTGACATCCACCTCGCCGTGGTCGGGATGCCAGCTGTCGTAATCGGTGATCATCGCGACGCTTGCGTAACACAGCTCCGCCTCGCGCGCGAGCTTGGCCTCGGGCATGTTGGTCATGCCGATCACGTCGCAGCCCCAGCTTTCGCGGTACATCTTGCTCTCGGCGAGGGTAGAGAATTGCGGCCCCTCCATCGCGAGGTAGGTGCCGGTTTCATGCACTGTGATGCCCGCATCGCGCCCGGCCGTGAGGCAGGCGGCGCCGAGCCGGGGGCAGGTCGGATGCGCGACGCTGACATGGGCCACGCAGCCGGTGCCGAAAAACGATTTCTCCCGTGCGAAGGTCCGGTCGATGAACTGATCGACGATCACGAAATCGCCCGGTGCCATCTCTTCGCGGAACGATCCGCAGGCGGAGACCGAGATCACATCCGTCACGCCGAGCCGTTTCAGCGCGTCGACATTGGCGCGGTAGGGCACGGTGCTGGGGCTGTGCACATGGCCTCGGCCATGACGCGGCAGGAACGCCATCTTCACCCCGTCGAGCGTGCCGGTCAGGATCGCATCTGAAGGCGTGCCCCAGGGGCTGTCCACGGTGGTCCATGTGGCCCCTTCGAGCCCGTCGATCTCGTAGAGTCCAGATCCGCCGATAATTCCAATATATGTCTGCATCATAGCCCCCGCGTTGTCCCCATAATGGCTAGGCAGCGCGGGACGCAAGGTCAATGGGCCGGGCCCGCCGGAGCGCGACCGTATTGCACCAAGTGCAGGGCGGCATTGCATCTCGGGGCTATGCAGGCCGGTCCAAACCGGGTACGACGCGCCCAACCCCCATTCCCGTTTCCCGAGGTTTCCCCGTGCCCCGAGCTCTGCTGGCATCCTTTGCCAATCGTATCGCCTTTTCCGCCCCGACCGCCGATGAAACCCTCAGCATCTCGCGCATTCGGATCGAGTTGTTGTCCGGCCTGACCGTGGCGCTGGCCCTCGTGCCCGAGGCCGTGGCGTTTGCCTTCGTGGCGGGGGTGCATCCGCTGGTGGGACTTTACGCGGCCTTCATCGTGGGTCTGATCACGGCGCTGATCGGGGGGCGGCCGGGCATGATCTCGGGCGCGACGGGCGCGCTGGCCGTGGTCATGGTGGCGCTGGTGGCCGAGCACGGGGTCGAGTACCTGTTCGCCACGGTGGTGTTGATGGGGATCCTCCAGATCCTCTTCGGCATCTTCAAGCTGGGCAAGTTCATCCGGCTGGTGCCGCATCCGGTCATGCTGGGCTTCGTCAACGGGCTGGCCATCGTGATCTTCCTGGCGCAGCTGACCCAGTTCAAGGTGCCCAACGACGCTGGAGAGATGGTCTGGATGACCGGCTGGCCGCTGGTGATAATGCTGGGTCTGGTGGCGCTGACCATGGCGATCATCTGGGGCATGCCCAAGATCACACGCGTTATTCCCGCGCCGCTGGCGGGGATCGGGATCGTGGCGGTTCTGGTCATCGCCTTCGGGATCGACGTGCCGCGGGTGGGGGATCTCGCCTCCATCGCGGGGGGCTTGCCGAGCCTGCATATCCCCATGGTGCCGCTGAACATGGAGACGCTTCAGATCATCGCGCCCTATGCCTTCATACTCGCGGCCATCGGCCTGATCGAGAGCCTGCTGACCCTGAACCTGGTGGGGGAGATCACCGGCAAGCGGGGCGGCGCGAGCCAGGAGTGCATCGCCCAAGGCGTCGCCAATACCGTGACCGGGTTTTTCGGCGGCATGGGCGGCTGCGCGATGATCGGCCAGTCGATGATCAACGTGAAATCCGGTGGGCGGACGCGGATCGCCGGGGTGGCGGCGGCGCTCTTTCTGTTGCTGTTCATCGTGGCGGCCTCGCCGCTGATCGAGCAGATCCCGCTCGCGGCCCTCGTGGGCGTAATGTTCATGGTGGTGATCGGCACCTTCGCCTGGCAATCCCTGACGATCCTGCGCCGGGTGCCGTTGACGGATGCGCTGGTTATCGTGCTGGTGACGGTGGTCACGGTGCTGACAGACCTTGCCATCGCGGTGGTGGTGGGGGTGATCGTCTCGGCGCTGGCCTATGCCTGGAATAACGCCTCGCGCATTCACGCCAAGACCTACACCACCCCCGAGGGGGCGAAGGTGTACCAGGTGCAGGGGCCGCTCTTTTTCGGCTCGTCGGCCGGGTTCGTCGAGCTGTTCGATGTGACCCATGATCCGGGTCAGGTCATCGTGGACTTCGCCGACAGCCGGGTGGTCGACCAATCCGCGCTGACCGCCATCGAAGCCATGGCCGCAAAATACGCCGATGCGGGCAAGAACCTGCAACTGCGCCACCTGAGCCGGGACTGTCACCAGTTGCTGACCAAGGCGGGTCAGTTGATGATCGACAGCGACGATGACCCCGACTACGCCATCGCCGCCGACTACCAGGTCAAGACCGGTATCCTTGGCGGGGGACACTGAGCGGCGACGGGACACTTGCCAGACGGACGGGTTTGGGATTAGAGCGGAAGGGACGGGTGGCAGAGAAGACCCGTCCCCCCACATCGGTAATTCCTGGAAAGGTGTCGCGCCATGATCGTGCGTCGTCCGCTATCCGCCCGTCTGGAAGCCTGGCTGATGCGCCATGAACAGCATCTGAAATGGCTCGCGCTGTGCCTGGGCGTGGCCAGCACCGTGGCCATCGTGCAGAACTGGCATCCCTGGCCCATGGTGCTGGGCTTGCCCTTCTGCCTGATCTGGATCCTCTGCGCCTGGCTCCATGGCGAGCGGCAGTTGAAATACATCAACATCCTGTTCAGCGCGCTCTATCTCTACGGTCTGACGCGCTACGCGCTGATCGGGGCCTGAGCGGCTCAGTCGTCCGGGCGCGCCAGCGAGAACAGATTGTCGACGCAGGCATAGTCCCTGTAGCCGAGCCGCGACAGCGGCCGGAAAGTGGTCACGTCGAACCGCCCGTCGACCAGGTGCTCGTCGCGCATGTGGATGCCCGTGACCTGACCGAAGACCACGAAATTCGATGGGCCCTCCAGTTGCACGATCTGCGTGAGCCTGCATTCCAGGTTGGCGGGGGCTGCGGCCACGCGGGCGCAGTCGATGGTCTCGCACGGCGCCTTCTCGATGCCCGCGCGGGCGAACTCGTCCACTTCCGCAGGGTAGCTGCCGGAGCTGACATTCATCACGTCGCGCAAGGCATAGGAGACGATGTTCACACAGAACACGCCGGTTTCGCGGATATTTGCCACGCTGTCCTTGGTGTCGCCGCGATCCTCCTTGGCGGAGGTCGAGGCGAACATCACCTGCGGCGGTACGTAAGCCACGGCGTTGAAGAAGGAGTAGGGGGCGAGGTTGTCCTGCCCGTCCGCGCCGCGGCTGGAAATCCAGCCGATAGGGCGCGGCGCGACGATGGCGTTGAACGGATTGTGGGGCAGCCCGTGTCCCTCTTCGGGGCGGTAGAACATGGAAACTCCTCGTTGTTTGCGCATCACCTAACGCCTGTGATAGGCGCGGAGCCAGCAAAAAAACGGAGCGCCCCGGTGCAATTGCGGCAGGAAGAACCAGGCGATTGGTGGGAGGTGGAGGCGCTCTTCGATCTGTGCTTCGCGCCCGGTCGCGAGGCGCTGTCATCCTACCGGCTGCGCGACGGGGTTCCGCCAGTGGGCGCGCTGTGCCTGGTGGCGCCGAACGAGGACAATGCGCTGGGCGGGGTCGGTGGCGCGATCCGGTTCTGGCCGATCCGCGTGGGTGGGGCGGAGGCGCTGCTGCTCGGTCCGGTGGCGGTGCACCCGACCCGGCAGGGGGAGGGGTTGGGCGCGCTGCTGATCCAGGCGGGTCTGGAGAAGGCCGCGGCACTGGGCTGGACGCGGGTCCTGCTGGTGGGCGATGCGCCCTATTACGGCCGGTTCGGCTTTGTCCGGGCCGAGGGGATCGAGATGCCCCCGCCGACCAATCCCGACCGGGTGCTGGTCCAGGCGCTGAGCGCGGGCGCGTGGGACGATGTGCGCGGCGAGGTCACGCCCGCGACCCCGGCGCCGTAGACAGACCGGGCCCGGGCGTGTCAGGCTCGGGCATGGTCGGATCCCTCCCCAGGCCCTTGGGGCGCAGCCTGTCCCTGATCGCCGCTTGCGCGGTCGCGGGGCTCATGCCCGTGCCCCATGCCGGTGCGGCGCAGGGCTGCAGCGAGGACGCGATGGTGGTGTTCGACGGGTCCGGGTCGATGTCGGAGATGGGCTTCAACCTGATGGACGAGCCGCGCATCTTCGCCGCGCGGCGCGCCATCCGGCAGGTCATGCCGCAGGTCGCCCCGGTGCGGAATCTCGGCCTGCTGGTCTATGGCCCCGGCCCGCGGGAGGCGTGTGACAATATCGATCTGCGGTTTTCCCCGATCCCCGACGCCGCGCCCCGGATGATCGCCGAGATTGACCGGCTCATGCCGTCGGGCAACACCCCGCTGACAGCGTCGGTGGCCCGCGCGGCAGAAGCGCTCGATTACCGGACCCGCCCCGGGGTCGTGGTGCTGGTCACGGACGGCAAGGAAACCTGCGGGGGTGCGCCATGTCAGCTTGCGGCCGAACTGGCGGCCGATGCGCCCGCGCTGACCGTGCATGTGATCGGCTTCAAGCTGCGCGGCGAGCATTTCAGCTGGGACAGCGAGAACCAGCATGATTACCGGCAGGGGCAGACCGTGGCGCGCTGCCTCGCGGATCAGACCGGTGGACTGTACCTGACGACGGAAACTGTGGATGAGCTGGTGGCCGCCCTGCGCACCACGCTGGGCTGCCCGATCTTCGGTCGGCTGGAGGACGCGGTGCTGCCGGCGGGCTAGTTCTGGTGGCGCAGCCACTCCATCACCGCGGGGCGTACGGTCATGGCGCCCGAGGCGCGCGCCTGGGTGATCACGGCGCGGGCCTCGCGCAGGTCGGAGCGCCGCAACAGATGTTTGACCGGCCCGATGGAGGCCGGGCGCATGGACAGCGACCGCAACCCCATGGCGGCAAAGCACAGCGCCTCGATCGGGCGGCCCGCATCCTCGCCGCAGAAGCTCAGCGGCGTGCCCACATCGCGGCACCGGCTCACGATCAGCTCGATCAGGCTCAGGAAACTGACGTTCAGCGTGTCGTAGCGGCGGCGCACCCGCTCGTTCTCGCGATCCGCGGCAAAGAAGAACTGTTTGAGATCATTGCCGCCGATGGAGACGAAATCCGCCATCTCGAAGAAGGAGTTGGGCGCAAAGGCCAGGCTGGGGGTTTCCAGCATCGCGCCGATCTCGACGCTCTCGGGCAGGGTGCGTCCAAGTGCGGCCTCGCGGTCGATCTCGCGCAGCAGGGCGTCGCGGGCGCGGGTAAATTCCTCCAGCTGGGCGATGAAGGGAAACATCACCGTCAGGGGCCGCCCGTTGGCCCCCCGGATCAGGGCCTGCAGCTGCATCCGCATCACGCCGGGCTTGTCCAGCCCGACCCGGATCGCGCGCCAACCCAGGGCCGGGTTCGGCTCGTCCTGGGGTTTCATGTAGGGCAGCACCTTGTCGGACCCGATATCCAGCGTCCGGAAGACCACGCGCTTGCCATCGGCCGCGTCCAGCACCCGGGCGTAGATCTCGGCCAGTTCCGAGCGGCGTGGCACCTTGGAGCGGGTCAGGAATTGCAACTCGGTCCGGAAAAGCCCGACACCTTCGGCCCCCGAGCTCGGCAGCGACGGCAGATCCGCCATCAGCCCCGCGTTCATGGTCAGGGAAATCACGCTGCCGCAAAGGGTTTCGGCCGGTTTGTCGCGGATCGAGGCATAGCGCTCCTGCGCCTTGGCCTGCATGGCGATCTTGTCGGTGAAATGCGCCAGCACCCGGTCGTCGGGGCGCAGGTGCACGATCCCCTGCTCGCCGTCCACCAGCACCAGATCGCCATTCAGCGCCTCGGTCGTGATGCGTTTGGCATGGACGATCAGGGGGATCGCCAGGGCGCGCGCGACGATGGCCGCGTGGGAGCCAACCGAGCCTTCCTCCAGGATGATGCCCTTGAGCGCACGACCGTAATCCAGAAGCTCGCCGGGGCCGATATTGCGCGCCACGAGGATCGGGTCGGCGGGGATCTCGGCCCCGGTTTCGCCGCCCTGGCCCGTGAGCAGCCGCAGAAGCCGGTTCGAAAGGTCGTCGAGGTCGTGCAGCCGTTCGCGCAGATAGGCGTCGGGCACGCGCTCCATCCGGGAGCGGGCGGCCGATTGCTCCTTCTCGACAGCCGCTTCGGCCGAAAGACCGCTGTCGATGCTTTCCTCCATGCGGCGCATCCAGCCGCGGGAGTTGGCGAACATCCGGTAGGCTTCGAGGATCTGGAGCTGTTCGGCATCGCCCTTGGGTGCGATGTCGAGCATCTCGTCCACGGAGACGCGCAACTGGTCCACCGCCCCGCGGAGGCGGACAAGCTCGGCTTCCGGGTCGTCTGAGACCAGCTTGGTGACGACCACGCGCGGCTCGTGCAGATAGACATGGCCCTTGGCGATGCCTTCCTGGGCGACGCCGCCGCGGATCATGATGGGGTTCTGATGCGGCGCGGCCAGCGCCGCTCCCTCGCCGGTGAAGGCGCCAAGCTCTTTCATCTCGGCCAGCACCATGGCCACGACTTCGAGGGCGTAGATCTCGTCGGTGGAATACTCCCGCTTGGCGCGGGATTGCACCACGAGCACACCGAGGGTTTCGCCAAGGCGCTGGATCGGGACGCCGAGGAAGCTCGAATAGACCTCCTCCCCGGTCTCCGGCATGTAGCGGAACCCCTTGGTGCTGGGCGCGTCTGCGGTGTTGATCGCGCGCGAGGTCCGGGCGACACGTCCGACGAGACCCTCGCCGATGCGCATCCGGGTCTTGTGCACCGCTTCGGGATTGAGCCCTTCGGTCGCGCACAGCTCCAACGTGTCGGGATCCCGGAACAGGTAGATCGAGCAGACCTCGGTGCGCATGCTGTCGGCGATCAGGCTGGTGATCTTGTCCAGCCGTTCCTGACCCGCGCCCGCCTCGGCAAGCGTGGCCTGCAAGCGTCTGAGAAGCTTGCGGCTTTCGGTCTCGATACTGTCGGCCATTCTGCCGTCCCGGTCCTTCGCCCGGCATTGCCGGGCTCCTGCGCTCAGGCCCGGTTAGACCATATTCCCCCGCCCATGGGAACGAAAATCAAAGCGCGCGCGGGCTGGGTGGACCGGGCCCTCGGCGCTATGCGTGGAGGGGGCCGCCCTTGCCGGGCGTCAAGCTGCGCGGTCCAGTTCGAATGCGTCGTGCAGGGCCTGCACGGCCAGTTCCATGTACTTGCGCTCGATCAGCACCGAGATCTTGATCTCGGAGGTGGTGATGACGCGGATGTTGATCCCCTCGTCGCGCAGGGCCTGGAACATGCGCGCCGCCACGCCGGCGTGGCTGCGCATTCCGATGCCGACGACCGAGACCTTTGCCACATCCGTGTCGGCCACGAGTTCCTGGAAGTTGATCTCGCCCAGTTCCTTTGCTTCCTTGATCGCCCGTTCGGCCCGCAACACCTGGTCTGTGGGGCACGAGAACGTCATGTCTGTCCGCCCGTCCTCGGAGATGTTCTGGACGATCATGTCCACGTTCACCCCGGCCTCGGACAACGGCCCGAAGATGGCGGCAGCGATCCCGGGCCGGTCGGCCACGGAGATCAGGGTCATTTTCGCCTCGTCGCGGGAATAGGCGACGCCGGAGACAACATTGCTTTCCATAATCTCATCCTCATCGCAGACCAGCGTGCCTGACGTGTCGGTATTTTCCTCGAAGCTCGACAGTACCCGCAGGGGGACCTTGAAGCGCATGGCCAGCTCGACCGAGCGTGTTTGCAGGACCTTGGCGCCGAGCGAGGCCAGCTCGAGCATTTCCTCATAGGCGATGCGGTCCAGCTTGCGGGCCTTGTCCTCGATCCGGGGGTCGGTGGTGTAGACCCCGTCCACATCCGTGTAGATGTCGCAACGCACCGCGCCGAAGGCGGCGGCGAAGGCCACGGCGGTGGTGTCGGACCCACCCCGGCCCAGGGTGGTGATGCGGCCCTCGGGGCTGATCCCCTGGAAGCCCGCGATCACGGCCACCTGCATGCCCTCGTCGAACTTCGCGTCGAGATTGGCGCGGGGGATTTCCTCGATCCGGGCAGCGGCATGGGCGGAATTGGTGCGCAGGGGCACCTGCCAACCCTGCCAGGAGCGGGCGGGGATTTCCATCTCCTGCAAGGTGAGCGCCAGCAGGCCCGCGGTGACGTTCTCGCCCGAGGAGACCACGGCGTCGTATTCGCGGGCGTCGTAGAGCGGCGATGTCTTGCCCACCCAGCCGACCAGTTCGTTTGTCTTGCCGGACATGGCCGAGACGATCACGATCACCTTGTGACCGCGGGCAACCTCGCGCTGCACCTTCTCGGCGGCGTTCTTGATCTTGTCGAGATCGGCAACGGAGGTGCCGCCGAATTTCATCACCAGAATGGACATTTGCGTCTCTCGTCCCTCGTATTGCGCGCCCATGTACGGGAACCGGGGGGGAGGGGCAAGAGACAGGGACGTCGCGGGGCCAAGCGCCTTCGAAGGCGCTTGAAAGGCGCTTGCAAGCGCCTTGGTCGCGCGACATCCCACAGCCTTGCGTGGGTTGCAGCGCGCGCAAGGGCACGGCCCCCGGTCCCGAAGCGGGCCGCCTGGGACGGTCTAAGCGCCTTCGAAGGCGCTTGGCCGCCGCCCTTACCCCCGCGCGGACCCCATCGTGCGGGGGTAAGGGCGGCGGGTGCACCCGGAGGGCGCTGCGCGCCTAGAAGTGGACCGACTTGGCGTCGATCGGTGGGGTCAGGGGCGGGGCGAACTTGGTCAGGTTGATCCCTTCGACCGCTGTCTTGTACTCCTCGACCGTCGGGGTGCGCCCGAGGATCGCCGAGAGCACCACGACCGGGGTCGAGCCGAGCAGGGACTCGCCCTTCTTGGTTTCGCTGTCGGCCACCACGCGGCCCTGGAACAGCCGGGTGGAGGTTGCCAGGACAGTGTCACCCTTGGCCGCCTTCTCCTGGTTGCCCATGCACAGGTTGCAGCCCGGACGTTCGAGATAGAGGATATTCTCGTATTCCGTGCGCGCCTTTTCCTTCGGCGCGGAATCGTCGAACTCGAAGCCCGCGTATTTCTGCAGCACGTCCCAGTCGCCCTCTTCCTTCAACTCGTCGATGATGTTGTAGGTCGGCGCGGCGAGCACCAGCGGCGCCTTGAACTTGACCTCGCCATTGGCCTTTTCGAGATTGCGCAGCATCTGGGCCACGATCTTCACGTCGCCCTTGTGCACCATGCAGGAGCCCACGAAGCCGAGGTCGATCTTCTTCTCCGCGCCGTAATAGGAAATCGGCCGGATCGTGTCGTGGGTGTAGCGTTTCGAGACATCGGCGTTGTGCACATCCGGGTCCGCGATCATCGGCTCCACGATCTGGTCGAGGTCCACCACCACTTCGGCGAAGTACCGGGCGGTGTCATCGGGTTTCAGGGCGGGCTTTTCGCCCGACCGGATCTCGGCGATGCGCGCATTGGCCTTGGCGATCAGCCCGGCGAGCATCTGCACATCGTTGTCCATGCCCTTGTCGATCATCACCTGGATCCGTTGCTTGGCGATTTCGAGGGACTCGATCAGCGTGTCGTCGTTGGAGATGCAGATCGACGCCTTTGCCTTCATCTCGGCGGTCCAGTCGGTGAAGGTGAAGGCCTGGTCCGCCAGCAGCGTGCCGATATGCACCTCGATCACCCGGCCCTGGAAAACGTTGTCGCCGTGCTGGGCCAGCATCTGCGCCTGGGTGGCGTGGACCACGTCGCGGAAGTCCATGTGATCGGCCATCTTGCCCTTGAAGGTCACCTTGACCGACTCCGGGATCGGCATGGTCGCCTCGCCCGTGGCGAGTGCGAGTGCCACCGTGCCGCTGTCGGCGCCGAAGGCCACGCCCTTGGACATGCGCGTGTGGCTGTCGCCGCCGATGATGATGTCCCAGTCGCTGACAGTAATGTCGTTCAGGACCTTGTGGATCACGTCGGTCATCGAGTGATAGACGCCCTTGGGGTCGCGCGCGGTGATCAGCCCGAACTTGTGCATGAACGCCATCAGGCGCGGGGTGTTGGCTTGCGCCTTGAGGTCCCAGACCGAGGCGGTGTGACAGCCCGACTGGTATGCCCCGTCCACTGTCGGCGACAGCACCGTGGCGGCCATCGCTTCCAGCTCCTGTGAGGTCATCAGGCCGGTGGTGTCTTGGGAGCCGACGATATTGACCTGCACCCGCACGTCCGAGCCCGCATGGAGCACCTTGCCCGGGGTGACGCCGCGGGCATTGGCGTTGAAGATCTTTTCGACGGCGGTCAGGCCCTGGCCTTCATGGGAAATTTCCTTGGCCGGGGCAAAGACCGGCGTCGGCTCCACGCCCAGCGTTTCAGCGGCGAGCGTCTGCAGCTTCTTGCCGAAGACCACGGCATAAGAGCCGCCGGCCTTCATGAACTCGACGGCCTGCGGGCTGAACGCGGAGGAGACATCCGCGAGCTCTTCGCCGCCATCGGCGCTCATCAGCTTGCGCGCCTTGGTGTCGATCTTCAAAACGGTGCCCGTGTCGACGGAGTATTTCTGCTCCAGAATCGGGTTGCCGTCATTGTTCAGGATCGGGTTGCCGTCGCCATCGACTTTCTTCACCCAGTTCTTCAGATCAATGCCGATCCCGCCGGTCACGCCGACGGTGGTCATGAAGATCGGGGAGATGCCGTTGGTGCCCGCGACCACGGGGGCGATGTTGACGAAAGGCACGTAGGGGCTGGCCTGTTTGCCGGTCCAGAGTGCCACGTTGTTCACGCCGGACATGCGCGACGAGCCCACGCCCATGGTGCCCTTCTCGGCGATCAGCATGACGCGCTTGCCCGGATGTTGAAGCTTCAGCGCCTCGATCTCTTTCTGGGCGGCTTCGGAGATCATGCATTTGCCGTGCAGTTCCCGGTCCGAGCGCGAGTGTGCCTGGTTGCCGGGGGAGAGCAAGTCGGTGGAGATATCGCCCTCGGCGGCGATATAGGTCACGACCTCGATCTCGTCCTCGATCTCGGGCAGCGTGGTGAAGAACTCCGCCCGGGCGTAGCTTTGAAGGATGCCGGTGGCCACGGCGTTGCCGGCCTCATGGGCCGCTTTCAGCCGGTCGGTATCGGCCTCATAGAGGAACACCTGGGTCTTGAGGACCTCCGCCGCCTGGGCGGCGAGGCTGGCATCATCGCCGAGTGCGATGTCGAGCAGCACTTCGACCGAGGGCCCGCCGCGCATGTGCGACAGAAGCTCGAAGGCGAAATCGGGCGTGATCTCGGCCACTACCGACTCGCCAAGGATGATCTCCTTGAGGAATTGCGCCTTCGCCCCCGCCGCACTCGTGGTGCCGGGCAGGGTGTTGTAGATGAAGAATTGCAGCGAGTCCGCGCGATGTTCATGCGCGGGATCCTTGATCTGGGCGATGATTTCGCTCGTCAGGGCGGCGTCATCGATGGGCTTGGGTTGCAAGCCTTGTTCCTTGCGCGCGGCGATTTCTTCGAGATAGGCTGTGTACAAGCTCATGGCGGACCCGGTCGTTGAATGCTGTGGGGATGTGCCGTCCGGACTTTGGGGTCCGACGCACGGGCTGTATATTCTGTATACCGTGGTATGCTACGTGTTTCAGAGGTGCAAGCCGGCGAGACGTGGCATGTTGCCCCACATGTTACTGCGCGAGAGGCCCTCGGCGCGTAGCGACCCGACGCCGCGTACGCCGACAGGTGCATGTGGAACGTCTTTCTTGCCTCGAGTCTCCGGGGGTGTTTATGGAATTAAAACAGAAATTTGCATGGCGAACTTCAGCTGAGATATCAGCTTCAGGTCGCGCGCCCTGCGCCGTGTAAAATAGACCCGGGCGGCCGCTTGAATGGGTGCAATGCAGCGGGGTTGCGACCAGAGCGCGTCCATGGACAAGCCCCTTGTCCGACTCGGCGCTGCGACATCCTTGGACTGGATCCGCCGCCAACGCCCAAGCATCACGACCCGACCGGGCCAGAGGGCCCGCGGGGCTGGATCACAGCCCGCTCAGCCAGACCCCATGACCCCCCGAGCGAACGGGTCGGCGCCGAAGCGGCTGGGCGCCAGGCGGCGCAGGG
Organism: Dinoroseobacter shibae DFL 12 = DSM 16493; assembly: GCF_000018145.1. NCBI lineage: Bacteria > Pseudomonadati > Pseudomonadota > Alphaproteobacteria > Rhodobacterales > Roseobacteraceae > Dinoroseobacter > Dinoroseobacter shibae. The sequence continues at coordinate 2,177,737 of NC_009952.1, read as the reverse complement.
CGCTCACGATGGCGGAAACTGACTCGTCGGGCGTGCGCATGTATGTATCGATGGTCAGGTCGGCCTCGGGCCACTCGTCGATCTGCCGCGCCTGTACGCTCTGCCAGTCGGGCAGGCCTTGCCGTGGACGTTCGGTCAGGCGTTTCTCCACCCGGCGGCGATGCTCCTGAAGATCGGAGCACTGGATATTGACCTGCACCATCTTGGCCTGACAGCCCATCGCAACGCTCATCCAGGCGTTGCGTGTCATGGCGATCGGGTTGACGCAATCGGCGATCACCACATGGCCGAGATCGAGGTTGGAGGTCGCCACCTGGTAGGCCACGTTGTAGCCCAGTGGCCCGATATCGGCCCCGAGCCGTGCTTTCAGCGGGGCCTCGATCCGGTCGATGACCAGGTGCACCGCGCCGATCTGCGCCGCCAGGGCCTCGGCAATGGTCGATTTGCCCGCTCCCGGCAAGCCGCCGAAAACAATCAGAACCCCAGGGTCCGACAGGGCATCATCAATAAGGGTGCGCTTGTCCATTCCACATCTCGAAGCAGCCGGAGGTGTCCAGGGTCAGGGCCTCGAACCGGTCGGCGAGGCCTTGTGCTGACTGGGCCGGAGTGAGATGCGCGGTGGGACCGCCCATGTCCGTCTGCACCCAGCCCGGGTGATAGATGCCGACCGAAATTCCCAGGCCCGCGAGGTCCGTGGCCAGGTTGCGCCCGAGGTTCAGCGCCGCCGCCTTGGACGCCCGGTAGATATAGGAGCGCCCCGGCGCGTGCGTGTGCGACGCCATTTGCGAGGAAATGATCGCGATCTTGGCCTGCCGGGCCTGCTGCAGCTGTGGCAGGAGCGACTGGACCGACAGGAACACCCCCATCACGTTGGTCTCGAACATCCGCGCCCACATCTGCGGCGGGTAGCCATCGGCCAGGTTTTCTTCCCGATCGAGATAGATCCCGGCATTGCAGACCAGCAGATCGATCGGGCGTCCGTCCAGATGCGCGCTCAGCGCCGCATGGCTGTCTGGGTCCGTGACATTGAGCGGGTGCCATGACACGCCGTCGATCGTCTCCGGCGGGGCCGTGCGATAGGTGCCCAGAACGGAATGTCCACGCGCCGCAAGCACGCGGGTCAATTCCAGTCCGATGCCTCGAGAGGCGCCTGTCACCACGCTCTGCATGCGGTCAGTTCGATTTCGTGCGGTTCGAGAAGGGCAGGGGCAGGATGGGCACACCCTCCTCTGCGAGCGCCCGGGCCTCGTCGAGCCGCGCCTCGCCATGGATTGCGCGCGTTGGCGCGTCGCCGAGATGCATCGCCCGGGCCTCGGTCGCGAAATCCGTGCCGACATAGTCCGACGAGGCCTCGACCTCGGCCCGCAGGCGGGCAATGGCCTGCGCCAGGGGGCTGTCGGGCTCGGAAAGAGAAAAACTCTTGCCATCGGCGCCCGGCGCGGTCGCGGCAGCTTCGGGTGGGAGGGGGGCGATTTCGCGGCTGCGAGAGGCCTGAACGCGGGGCGCCATGAGGGTCTTGTCAACCTCTGGCGAGCCGCAGACGGCACAGCTCGTCATCCGCGATTTGCGAAGTTTTTCAAAGGCATCGGCGGAATGAAACCATGCGTCGAAAACATGGTCACGGTCACATTTCAGAGTGTAACGGATCATGTAAAAACGGCCTTGCAATGAGACTGGGAACCGGACCAACGAACCTACAGTATGCCGAACGTCCTAAAAAGCAAAGAACTGCGCAAGGGTTTGCCGGTATGTCGCGGCTGCTCACGCGCCTCGGGTCACAGATGCACGAGACTGGGGTCGAAATCGCGCAGGATCCGGCGCAACTCCGGCTCCGTGACCCGGGCGGCGGCCTTCTTGCGCGAGAACCACTTGCGCTTGCGGGCCTTCTGCTCGGGGAATTTTTCCGCCAGGCGGCTGACCTTCACGGGGAACACCGCGACGACGACCGGCAGCCGGTCCCGGTCTTCAAGCGCCTTGAGATACGAATAGAGCCCGAGGCAGGTCTCGGAGATCCGGCCCTCGATCCCGGCTTCTTCCCAAGCTTCGCGGGCCGCGCTCGCGGTGGCAGAAAGGCCCGCTTCGGGCCAGCCCTTGGGGATGATCCAGCGCCCGGTCTCGCGGCTGGTAATCAAGAGGATCTGCACCTTGCCGTTCACCACCCGGTAGGGCAGCACGCCGAACTGGGTGCGTAGATCGCGCTTGCCGGATTTGCCCAGTTGCAGGGGATGCTGCTTGTTTCTGGCGGCTACGACCATGATCCATGTCACCCGGCGCTGCGGCGGCGACCCCTGCCGCTTCATTGTGGGGGAAGCTACAAGTTGCGGCTAGGGGATGCCAGCCGTGATTTGCCGACCCCGTGCCATTTGAAACCCGGCTTCATCTCTCTATGTCACGGGATATGCGAGCGTTCTGGAGAGAGTGACATGCGATTTCTCAGAGGCCTGATCTTTGCGAGCGTCCCTCTTGTGGCGGTGGTCGGGCTTGTCGCGGCCAGCAGCGTGGCCGCCCGGCCGGCGACCTCCGACCCTTTGCCGGACGGGGCCGGGGCCTTCATGGCGATTGAGGGCGTGCCCTTGAACCTGTCCGACTGGGCCGGGCAGCCGGTTCTGGTGGTCAATACCGCATCGCGTTGCGGTTTCACCGATCAGTACGCGGGTCTGCAGGCGCTCCAGGACCGTTACGGCACCGACAGGCTGACCGTTCTGGCGGTGCCCTCGGACAGCTTCAACCAGGAATTTGCCACGGCCGAAGAGGTCGCGGAGTTCTGTGCGCTGAACTATGATCTGACGCTGCCGATGACCGACATCACCCCGGTGCGCGGCACCGGGGCGCATCCTTTCTATGATTGGCTGGCCGAGACACAGAACGTCGTGCCCCGGTGGAATTTCACGAAGATCCTGCTCGATGGCGAAGGGCGGTTCGTGGCCCATTTCGACACCGCAACGCGGCCCCTCTCGCCCCGGATCACGCGGGAAATCGACGCCTTGATTACCCGGTGACGCCGCTTTTCATCGGGGCCGAGATCTATCGCAACTCGACCTATGGCGGCTGGCATCCGTTGCGCATCCCGCGGGTGTCGACGGCCATGGACCTGTCCCGTGCGCTGGGCTGGTTGCCGCGCGGACAGTACCGCGTCAGCCCGCGCGCCAAGCCCGCGGCCCTGCATATCTGGCACGACCCGGCCTATGTGGCCGCGCTGGTGCAGGCCGAGGCCGATGGTACGGTCAGCGATGCCGTGCGCGCTCGGCACAACCTGGGCACGCCCTCCAACCCCGTCTTCGGCGAAGTGTTCCGGCGTCCGGCCACGGCGGCGGGCGGCTCCATGCTGGCGGGGGCGATCCTCGGGGCCGGGCCCGGCGTGGTCTATCACCCGGCGGGCGGCACCCATCACGGGCTGCCGGACCGGGCCAACGGGTTCTGCTATCTCAACGATCCGGTGCTGGCGATGTTGTCGCTGCGGCAGGCCGGGCTGCGCCGCATTGCGTACGTGGATATCGACGCGCATCATTGCGACGGGGTGGCGGTGGCCTTCCGGGGCGATCCGGATGTGTTGATGATCTCGGTGCACGAGGAAAAACGCTGGCCCTTCACCGGCGGGCTGGAGGAGACTGAAGGCGGCTCAGCCCTCAACCTGCCGGTGCCGCGGGGGCTGAACGATGCGGAGATGGCCTTCATCCGCGACGCACTGATCGTGCCTGCGGTGGCAGCCTTCGCGCCCGAAGCCATCGTGTTGCAATGCGGCGCGGACGCGGTGGAGGAAGACCCCCTGTCGCGTCTTGCCTTGTCCAACAACGCCCATTGGGCAGTGGTGTCCGCCTTGGGGGCGCTGACCGACCGGTACCTGGTGCTGGGGGGCGGGGGCTACAACCCCTGGACGGTCGGGCGCCTGTGGGCCGGGGTATGGGCGACCCTGAACGCGCTGGAGATCCCGGAGCGTTTGCCGCCCGAGGCCGAGGCGGTGCAGCGGGGCCTGTCCTGGGCCGGAGCGAAGATGACCCGGATGCCGGAACCGGCCCTGTTCACCACTTTGCGCGATGCGCCGCGTCCGGGACCCGTGCGCGACATGCTGCGCGCGCGTGTGGCGGTGTTGCAGGCACGGTCCGCGGTTTTGGTCGGCTAGATGGTCCCTAAAAAGTTGGCCGGCCCCTTGTTTCCTTGGGGCCGGCCGTTCGCGACGCACCTTTTTTGCTCTGTCGAGCGTATTGGGCTTTGGGGCGTCGGTTTGGCGGGCGGGGAGGGAGGGGCCCCGCCGCGCCTTGGGGGTTTGTTAAGGGCTTTGGTTTACTCGTTGCTTGAGCCTTTTGCGCCCTTGATTGCGGCGAGGTCTGCGAAGGAGTAGTCGGCTGCGTCGAGGCCCAGTTGGGCGGCCAGCTGTGCCTGGGCGGGGGAGGTGCCGACCGACTGGGTGGAGACGACGCCGCCCGGTGCGGACGCGTTGTAGCCGGTGTCGCTGTCGAAGGAGCCCTTGATGGCGGCCAGTTCGGCGAAGGAATAGTCGCCTGCGTCGAGGCCCAGGGTCGCGGCCAGCTGTGCGTGGGCGGGGGAGATGCCGACCGACTGGGTGGAGACGACGCCGCCCGGTGCGGGGATGGTGTAGCCGGTGTCGGTGTCGAAGGAGCCCTTGATGGCGGCCAGTTCGGCGAAGGAGTAGACGCCGGGTGCGACGCCCAGGGTGCGCTCGAGTTGCGTGTTGGCGATGGCCGGGGCGGCGATGGCGGTGCTCAGGGCGGCGATGAGTGCGATGCGTGTCATGTGAGTAGTCCTTTGTGTGCGTTGCGATGCGTGTCGCGGTTGATGTGGCGGCCGTGTGCGGGCCGGTAGGGTCTGGATGGCCGGTTTGGCCGGGGTTTGCTTGAACACCCGTGCGGATGTCTTGCAGGATCGTGCTTGGCAGGTTGGAGTGTGTCCGTGCTGCCGATGGGATGGATTTGGACCTGCCGGGGGTGCAATGAAACGGCGATGATGCGGGGGGTATATGTGCGGAATTGCACATCACGAGGCGGTGAGGGGTATTTGTGCGCGCGGATTTGTGGTTTTTGCGAAAAGCCGAGCGATATCAGCGCCTTGGCCTGACACGAAGGCTCACGCGCGGGTGATGTTTCCAACACCGCGCCCGATCGCGCCCAAACCCGCCCCGCGACACACGCGGATCACATGTTTCGTGAGCGGGCGTTTCGGGGCCGCAGGGGGGGAGGGGGCGTTAGCGGGGCGCATTTGTGGCGATTTTCCGCTGTGTGCCGAAGGTCGGGAGGCTTTGGATCTGCGATCCAGACAATGGAGAGGTTGACAAGACCTACTAAAATAGTCAGGAATAGAGGCATCCAGCCAACCCTCCCGAGTCAGGGCCAGCCGACAACTTTGTTCTGACAGGATGAGGCCATGCCCGAATTGTTCGAAGACCTCCGCCAGACGCGCCGGACCCGCTTGATGGATCTGGTTTTTGCCGACGAGGCCCCCGAAGGCCCGGCGCCTTTCACGCTCGAATGGCTGTTCGACCATGTCGAAGCCCACCGCGACCGGGAGGATGCCCCATGCTGAGCGTTGCGAAGGAAACGACACTGCCGCCGCAAGATGCGCTGCCGGTTTATGACGCACGGGATCTGACCAAGGGCGGCGATCTGGCCCGGATCAAGCTCGATGCGCAAATCTACACATTGCGGGTCACGCGCGCCGGTAAATTGATCCTGACGAAATGACGGTGCAGGCGACACATCGCGGGGCGGCCACCGTCGGCTATGTGCAGGACCTGCCGCCGCTGGAACGGGACGCGGTGCTCTACCTGCGCCTGTGGTGCGATGGGCCGGACGCGCAGGCCCGGGTCTGGACCGCCTTCGCGGCCTCCCTCGGGCCAGAGGCGGGGCGCCCGGCACTGAAGGCGCTCGAGAATCTGTGCATGCTGTGCCTGCGTCACGGTCGCCGCCCGATGGCGCGGCATGGCGTGGCCTGCAAGTGCCTGGGCGCGGACGAGGCCTGTTTCGCCAATTTCGTGGGCTATGCTAGCGAGGGCAGCACGGAGGATGCGCTGTTGCTGGCGACGACCCTGGTGCGTCCGGACATGGGCTACCAGGTGGTCGGCCTCGCGCAGGAATTCGGTCTGGCGCTGCGTCGCATGGTCCTGCGCAGTCAGGATCCGCCGCGGCGGGTGCCGTTGTCCGTCACACTTCATTGAGCGGGGGGCGGGGCGCGCGGTCCTTGGGGCTGCGCGCCCCGTGACAAAGGGCGAGAGAGGCCCTAGTGCTGTTCGGAACGAAGCGAACGGGATGAGGCAGCACGCGTGGCCGCAACGGATGCCGCAGAATATGCAGAAGGACGCGGGGTCGATGCGCGCCCCGCGCCCGACTTGCGCTTGTCGCAGGATGAAGCCGGGGTCGCAGGCGCGCTGAGTGGCGATCTGACGATCTACGGGGTGGCCGATCTGCAGCGGCAGCTTGCCGCGCGCCCGGCCGGGTCGCTGACCCTGGATCTGTCCGGCATCGGGCGGATCGATACGGCGGGCGCCTGGCTGCTGGCAGAACTGGCGCGGGGCGAGGGGGTCCGCCTTGTGGGGGCGCCCGACAAGGTGGCGCGGCTGATCGCCAACGTGGCCAAGGCCGAGCCCGAACACCCGGAGCGGACAGAGACGCCGCCGACCCTGACCGATCGCTTGGAGCGGCTCGGGCGGCAGGTGGTGGAGGGGACGAAATTCCTCGGCGGGCTGACCGGGATGCTGGGCCTCGTGCTGGCCCGGTTCGGTCGGGCCCTGCGGCATCCGCGGGAGTTCCGGATGACCGCGCTGGTGCATCATTGCGAGGAGGTGGGGCTCAGGGCCGTGCCCATCGTGGCGCTGATGGCCTTTCTGATCGGTATCGTTCTTGCCTTCCAGGGCGCGAGCCAGCTGCGGCAATTCGGGGCCGAGGTCTTCGTCGTCGACCTGATCTCGATCTCGATTCTGCGAGAGCTTGGCATTCTGCTGACGGCGATCATCGTGGCCGGGCGGACGGCCTCATCGTTTACCGCGGCCATCGGGTCGATGAAGATGCGCGAAGAGATCGATGCGATGCGGACGCTGGGCCTCGACCCCGCGATGCTGCTGTTCCTGCCGCGGGTACTGGCGCTGCTGATCATGTTGCCGATCCTGGGGCTGATCGCCAACCTGTCGGGGTTGCTGGGCGGGGCGCTGATGTCCTGGATCGAGCTGGGCATCTCGCCCGCGATGTTCCAGACCCGGCTGATCGAGGGGACCGATATCAATCATGCGGTGGTCGGGCTCGTCAAGGCGCCGTTCTTCGCCATCCTGATCGGGGTGGTTGGCTGTCATGCGGGGATGCAGGTGGAGGGCAACGCCGAATCCCTTGGCCGGATGACCTCGGGTGCGGTGGTGACCGCGATCTTCGCCGTGATCGTGACCGATGCGGCGTTTTCGATTTTCTTTGCGCAGATGGGGATCTGATGGCAGAGCCGGTGGAGAACGTGATCCGGGTGCGCGGGGTGCGGACGCAGTTCGGCACGCATGTGGTCCATGAAGACCTGGATCTGGACGTGCGGCGGGGCGAGATCCTGGGCGTGGTCGGCGGCTCGGGCACCGGCAAGTCGGTGCTGCTGCGCACGATCGCGGGGCTGTTGCGGCCTGCGGCGGGGCGGGTGGAGGTTCTGGGCACCGACATGCTGAGCGCCGACGAGGCGACGCGGGCCGCGGTCGAGGCGCGCTGGGGCGTGATGTTCCAGGACGGTGCCCTGTTTTCCTCCCTGACCGTGCGCGAGAATGTCGAAGTTCCCATGCGCGCGATCCCGGGTCTGGATGCGGCGACGCGCCGGGCATTGGCTGCGCTGAAGGTGTCGATGGTGGGACTGCCGCCGGTGGCGGAGGACAAATACCCCTCCGAGCTGTCTGGGGGGATGCGCAAGCGCGCGGGATTGGCGCGGGCGCTGGCCCTCGACCCGGAGATCGTGTTCCTCGACGAGCCGACCGCCGGGCTCGACCCCATCGGGGCGGCGGATTTCGACACGTTGATCAAGGGGCTGAGCACGGATCTGGGCCTGACGGTCTTTCTGGTCACCCATGACCTTGATACGTTGCACGCGATCTGCGACAGGATCGCTGTCCTTGCGGAACGCAAGGTGCTGGTCACGGGCACCATGGATGAGATGCTGAAGGTGGATCACCCTTGGGTGCACGCGTATTTCCACGGCCCCCGTGCCCGGGCGGCGCTTGAGACGGCAGGCGGCTGAGGCCGGAAGGAGAGACGAGACTTGGAAACGCGTGCCAATTACATCCTGATCGGGCTTTTCACGCTGCTGGGCATCCTCGGCATGATGGCCTTTTTCCTGCTGTTCGCGCGGGTCGAGCTGGACCGGCAATTCGCCTATTACGACATCCGGTTTTCCTCGGTCTCTGGGTTGAGCGAGGCGTCGGACGTACGGTTCAGCGGCTTGCCCGTGGGGCAGGTGGTCGATGTACGGCTGGCCCCGGAGCAGGACGGCTCGATCGTCGTGCGGGTTGAGGTGAATGCCGACACGCCGGTGCGCACGGACAGTGTTGCGACGATCGAGGCTCAGGGGGTCACGGGCGTGTCCTTCGTCGGGATCAGTGGGGGAACGCCGGACGCGCCGCTTCTGGTGGCGGCCACCGACGCGCAGGTGCCCGAGATCGAGGCCGGGCGCTCGGTGCTGCAGACCCTGTCTGAGGACGCGCCCGAGCTGATCACCGAGGCGCTGCAGATCGTGCAGGAGGTCAGCGCACTGCTGACCGACGACAATCGCAACCTGCTGCGCAATATCCTGGTCAATACCGAGGCGGCCTCGGAAGAATTCGCCAGCGCGTTGGAGAATTTCTCCGGCGTGGCCGATACGGTGAACGCCTTTGCCGACCAGATCAGCCGGTTCAACGCCACGCTCGATACCCTGACGGGAGAGATCAACGACGTGCTTTCCACGGCCGACACGACGCTGGCCTCCATCGGAGCCTTGTCGGAGGAGACGCGCCGGATGGTCCTCGACGGTGAGGAGGTGCTGTCGACGCTCGACGATTCCCTGGGGGCCGCGCAGACCTATATCGAAGGTGATTTGGCCGGTGCGACCGAGGAGGCCCGGGCATTGATGGCCGATCTGCGGGCGCAGGCCGACACCCTGGGCACCGAGGCTGCGGCGCTGATCGAGGGGTTCGGCGCGACCGGCGACGTGGCCACGGCCCGGCTTACGGAGTTTGCGGGCACGCTGGCGGCGGTGGATCGGCTGGTCGCCTCACTGGAGGCAACCTCGGGCGAGGTCCAGGTGGCCGTGCGGCGCATCGACGGGCTGGTTGCGGAAGAGGGCGCACCGCTGCTGAGCGAGACGCGCGCGCTGGTCGCAACGGCGCAGGCGGCGATGGAGGCGGTTAACGCGGTGGCGACCGTGGACATGCCCGCCATCGTGGCCGATATCCGCGCCGCGACCGACACCACGACCCGGGTGGTCGCCGAGGTAGGCGAGAACCTGAGCGGCGCGTCGGGCCGGGTGGAGGCGCTGATCGTGTCAGCGCACTCCACCCTCGCCGATGTCACCACCACCTTCCGCAATGCCAACGAGACCCTCACGGCGGTGAACACCGCGATGGAGACTGGCGACAGCGCCCTGCGCGCCGCCGAGAGCGCCTTTACCTCCGCCGATCGGGTGATGAGCGAGGATCTCGACGGGGTCATCGCCGCGCTGGAGAGCACGCTTGGCTCGCTGACCGGGGCGGTGGACAGCGTAGCAGAGGACCTGCCGCTGATCAGTTCGGATCTGCGCAGCGCCAGCGATGCCGCCGCGCGGGCCTTTGCCGAGGTGGAGGCGCTGGCCGAGGCGGCCGGGCCCAGGCTGGAGACTTTCGCGACCACCGGCCTGCCGCTTTATTCCCGGCTCGCGCAGGAAGCGCGCGTGCTGGTCGAAAACCTCGACCGGCTGACCAACCAGATCAGCCGCGATCCCGCGCGGTTCATCCTCAACCCCAACACCCCGGAATTCAGAAGGTAGGTCCCGATGCGCGTCCTCATGCCCCTCAAAGCCTGTTCCGTGGCGCTGCTGACGCTTAGCAGCCTGTCCGGTTGCGCGGCGGTGTCCGCGCTCGGCTCCGCGTCCGAGGTTCTGGATGTCTACGAGTTGCAGGCGCCTCGGACTCTGCCGGAGGGGCCGGTCCGGGCGCGCGACGTGGTCATAGAGTTGCCAACGACCACTGGCGCGCTGCAGACCGACCGGATCATGATCCGGCCCGACCCGTTGCAGGCGCAGTATCTGCCAGGGGTGCGGTGGGGCGACGCGACACCGGTGATGGTGCAGACCTTGATGCTGCGCACCCTGGAGGCAAGCGGGCGCTTGGGCTATGTCGGCCGCCGACCCCTCGGGATCAACGGTGATTACGCGGTACTGACGGAGATCGTGGATTTCCAGGCCGAAGCCGTGCCGGAGGGGCCGGGCGCGGTGGTCGTGCTGAGCCTGATCGGTCGCGTGGTGCGCGAGTCGGATCTGCGGATCATGGGGACGCGCCGCTTCGCCGTACAAGTGCCTGTGGCCTCGGTGTCCGAGGCCGAAGTGATCGCCGGGTTCGACCAGGCGGCACAGCAACTCTTTGCCGAGCACGGCGCCTGGGTTCTGTCGGTGGTGCGCTGACTACGCGCCGAGCACGCGCAGAGCATCGGCGGCCAACATTCGCTCTTCCTCTGCCGGGATGATGTAGATGCCGGTCGCGGAGGCGGCACTGTGCAGAGCGGTCTGACCTTCCGCGTTGGCCTCCGGGTCGATCTCGGCTCCGATCCAGTGAAGACCCGCCACGATGCGCGCGCGGATTTCGGCCGCGTTCTCGCCGATCCCACCTGTGAAGGCGATGGTTTCCGTCCCGCCAAGAGGCGCAAGCAGGGAGCTCGCATGCCGCACCGCCCAGTAAACGAAATGGTCCACCGCGAAGCCGGCCTCGGGGCGGTCGGAGGCCATCAGGGTCCGCATGTCCGACAGCCCCCCCGACAGGCCGGCCAGCCCACTTTCATTGTTCAGGATCCGCCGTGCGCGCGCGATGCCGTGATCCTCGGCCAGTTTCAGCACGGCGTTGCCATCTATGCTGCCGCTGCGGGTCGCCATGGTCAGACCTTCCAGCGGGGAATAACCCATGGTCGTGGCCACGGAGCGTCCGTCGCGGATCGCACAGATCGACGCGCCGCTGCCCAGATGGAATGCCAGCAGGCGGTCGGGCAGGGCGGCACCGGTCACGCGCGACCAGCTGTCTACCATCGCGGCATAGCTTTGCCCGTGGAAGCCATAGCGGCGCAGGCCCGCGGTTTCCGCCGTGTCGGGCAGGCCGTAGCGCAGGGCGACCTCGGGGTTGGAGGCGTGGAACGCGGTGTCGAAGCTGGCGCATTGCGGCACGTCCGGCATCAGCGCCGTGATCCGGTCGATGGCCGCGAGGTTGTGGGGGTTGTGCAAGGGCGCCAGGGCCGAACAGGCGGCGATTTCGGATCGGGTCGCGGGGGTGATCCGCACGGGCGCGGTCAGCCGGACGCCGCCATGGACCACCCGGTGCGCGACAGCCTTGAGGTGGCTTGCGGTGATGCCTCGCGTGGCCAGTGCTTCCAGGATCGCAGCCAGCGCTGCACCATGGTCGGGCAGGTCGCATGACGCGGACCGTGCGCCGATCTTCAGCCGCCCGGGCCCGCCAATGGACTCCGCCTGCCCGGTAAGATGCTCTGCGAGCGCCGGGGTGAACAGCGCAAACTTGAGCGACGACGACCCCGCGTTCAGAACAAGAATCAGGTCCGACCGGGCCGGGTCCGCCATGGATCAGCCAGCCTCGACCATCATATCCTGTTTCGAGACACCTGCGACCTTGTTTGGTTTTTTCATTGCGTCTCTTCTGAATGGTTCTCCGAGTTCCTGGTTGAGCAGGACCTCGATGAGGGTTGTTTTGCCCTCGGTCATCTGGGCCTTGATGGCGGTTGCGAGGGTGTCGGTCAACTCCTGCATGGTGCGCACGACCACGCCGTCGAGCCCGCAGGCGCGCGCGATGCCGGCATAGGAGACCTCCTCGTCGAGCTCGGTGCCCACGAAGTTGTCGTCGAACCAGAGCGTGGAATTGCGCTTCTCCGCGCCCCACTGGTAGTTGCGGAACACCACTTGCGTGATCGCGGGCCAGTCGCCGCGGCCGATCGCCGTCAGCTCGTTCACCGCGATGCCGAACGCGCCGTCCCCGGCAAACCCCACCACCGGCGTGTCGGGTTGGGCGATCTTGGCGCCCACGATCGCCGGCAACCCGTAGCCGCAGGGGCCAAAGAGCCCCGGCGCGAGGTATTTGCGCGGCGCGTCGAAGTCCGGATAGGCGTTGCCGATGGCACAGTTGTTGCCGATATCCGAGCTGATGATCGCGTCGCGCGGCAGGGCGGCGGTGATCGCGCGCCAGGCCATGCGCGGGCTCATCCAGTCGGGTTTCGCGGCACGGGCGCGGGCGTTCCAGGTGGTGCCGGGGTCGTCCTCCTCATGGTCCATGGCGCTGAGCTGCTGGGCCCAGCGGGATTTCACCTGCGCGATCCGGTCGCGCCGTTCCTGGCGGCCCGCATCGCCCGCATCCTCGGCCAGCTGGCCCAGGATGCCGCGCGCCACCTTGGCCGCGTCGCCGACGATGCCGACGCTGATCTTCTTGGTCAGCCCGATCCGGTCGGAATTGATGTCGACCTGGATGATTTTCGCATCCGCCGGCCAGTACTCCATTCCGTAGCCCGGAAGCGTTGAGAACGGGTTAAGCCGGGTGCCGAGTGCCAGCACCACATCGGCCTCGGAAATCAGCTCCATCGCCGCCTTCGAGCCGTTGTATCCCAGCGGCCCCGCGAACAGCGGATGGCCCCCCGGAAATGCGTCATTGTGTTGATATCCCACGCAAACGGGCGCATCGAGCCGCTCGGCCAGCGCCTTGCTGGCCGCGATCCCGCCCTCCGACAGCACCACGCCCGCGCCGTTCAGGATCACCGGGTTTTTCGCCTCCGACAACAGCGCCGCGGCGCGCGCCACCGACGCCTCGCCGCCCGGGGAGCGCTCGAATTCGATGGGCTCGGGGATCTCGATATCGATCACCTGGGTCCAGAAATCGCGCGGGATGTTGATCTGCGCGGGCCCCGAGAGGGTTTTCGCCTTGGAGATCACCCGGGTCAGCACCTCGGCCATGCGCGAGGGATCGCGGACCTCCTCCTGGTAGGCGACCATGTCCTCGAAAAGCTTCATCTGCGCGACCTCCTGGAAGCCGCCCTGGCCGATGGTCTTGTTGGCCGCCTGGGGCGTGACCAGCAGAAGCGGCGTGTGGTTCCAGTAGGCGGTCTTCACGGCGGTGACGAAATTGGTGATGCCGGGGCCGTTCTGGGCGATCATCATCGACATCCGCCCCGACGCCCGGGTGAAGCCATCGGCCATCATCCCCGCAGAGCCCTCGTGCGCACAGTCCCAGAAGGTGATCCCCGCTTCCGGAAACAGGTCCGAAATCGGCATCATCGCAGACCCGATGATCCCGAACGCATGGTCCACACCATGCCGCTGCAAAACCTTGATAAACGCCTCTTCCGTCGTCATCCGCATCGTCTGGTTTCCTCTGTACCGGTCGCTCGTTTGGTATGGTTGGGAGCAATCTAGGAGCGGGAGCCGGACCACACATAGGACCAGATTTTTGAGCCTGATCAGTCCAGATCGGCCAGCGCAGCGGCGATCAGCCGAATGCCCTGGGGAATGCGGGCCACCTCGATCGACGAATAGGCGAGCCGGTAAAAGTTGCGCTGAGGGCGGGTGGGGTCGAAGAAGGCCGCGCCCGGTTCGATCACCACCCCCTTGGACCGGAGCCGCCGGGCCAGCAGGTCGGTATCCACGCCGTCCGGCGCCCGCATCCACAGGCTCGATCCGCCATTGGCGGGTTGGGAGGCGACTTGCAGCCCGGTCTCGGCGATCGCCGTTTCCATGGCGCGGCGGCGCACCTCGTAGGCCTTGCGCATCCGGTTGATCTGCGCATCGAAATGCCCGCGCGACAGGAAGTTCGCCGTGGTCCGCTGAATCAATCCCGGCGGATGGCGGAGCACGGTGCCGCGCAACCGGCGGGCCTCGGCGATGAAGGGGTGCGGGGCGACCATGAAACCCAGCCGAAGCCCCGGAAACAGGGACTTCGAGAACGAGCCGACATAGATCACCGTGCCATGCGTGTCGAACGACTTGAGCGACGGTGTTGCAGTGCGCCCGAAAGCCAGCTCGAACTCGTACTCGTCCTCCACCACCACGAAGCCGCGTTCGGCGGCCAGGGACAGCAGCGCCTTGCGCCGGGCCAGTGGCATGGTGGCGTTGGTGGGGCATTGGTGGCTGACGGTGGTGAAGAGCACGTCGAGCGCGTCGGGCAGCGTTTCGGGGGCCAGACCGTCTGCGTCCACATCGACGCTTTGGGTATGGCAGCGTGTGGCGCCGAGGATCTGGCGCAGGCTGGGGTAGCCGGGGTTCTCCAGCACCGCCTTGCGCCGCTGGGTGAGCAGAAGTTGCGCACAGAGCCAGAGCGCGTTCTGCGCGCCCATGGTGATCAGGATCTGGTTGGGGCGCGCCGCGATCCCCCGCCGGGGCAGGATGTTGCGTTGGATATACTCCACGAGTTTCGGATCGTCCCGCTCATAATGGTCGGCGGTCAGGCTCTCGAATTCCCGCAGGCCGAGCGCCTCGAGCGCGCAGAGCCGCCAATTACGATGATCGAAAAGCTGGGGATCCGTCTGTCCGTAGATGAACGGGTAGGGGAAGCTGTGCCAGTCGAAGGGGCGGGCGATCTCCTCGGGCGGCGGTTCCCGGTGGGACATCAGGCGCGTCCAGTCCACGATGCTCTCGCCGTTCTGGCAGGCCTGCACCAGGCTGGGCGCGCTGGGGGCGCTGTCGGAGACGAAGTACCCGGATCGCCCGCGCGCCACGAGGTAGTCGTCGGCCACGAGGTCGGTGTAGGCGATGGTCACGGTGATCCGGCTGACGCCGAGCTGGCGGGCGAGGCCACGGCTGGAGGGCATCTTGTCCCCCGGCTTGAACCGGCCGCTGAGGATACCGTCGATCACCTGCCGCTTGATGCGGTGCTGGCGGGTGCCTTCGCCGTCCTGATCGAAGATGAGGGACTCGGGTCTGATATCCATATCTGGCCCGAGAGTGCCGAAGAATTTGCCGCCGCGCTAGGTCCAGATGCCTGTTCAGTCAGGCGCGGTCCTTCCAGGGCACGCGGCAGGTCTCGCCCTTGCCATCAGGATATCGATGCCGTGGCCGATGATGCCGGTGATCACGGTAGTGGGTCGGTCTCGGTGTAGGTGGTCTCGCCCATGAAGGGGCGATTGCGTGGATCGGCATCAGGTTGAAGCCGGTGAAGCCCCCAGGACAAGAAGATCGTGACGACCGAGATGTTCGACGCGGCGCGGTTCGGGCGCTCGGCGCTTTCGTCGCCGATGCTCACGGTCTCGAGCGCGCGAAAGTCGGCCCGGGTCATGGTCGCGCGTGACAGCAAGGATCGCGAAGAACGCACCTGTGAAAATTGCGTGATACATCAGGAGTATGGTCATGCTTCGGTCTCTGTTATCGGTCCGACTATGACGAGCGCTTTGGATGCGGCATGGATCCAGTGGGGTAGAAGTCGTTAAGTCCAGCCTGACACTCCTTGCGCCGGACAGGTGGAGGTTCTGGCCTTATGCTCTGGGCCAGGCTGGCCCTATGGGCGCGGCGTCAGTCCCGGCAACGTCTTTCCGTGCCGCACCGGATGCAGGCGCCCCTCTTGCCAGGACAGGACAGGCCGATGACCACTCATGTTGCTCCCAATGACCTCAGCCATGTGATCGAGGCGGATCGTGCCCATCAGTGGCACCATCTGATCAACCACAAGCCCTTCGAGACGACCGATCCGCGGATCATCGTCGAGGGCAAGGGAATGCGCGTCTGGGATGCCCTGGGCAAGGAACATCTGGATGCGGTCTCCGGCGGGCTCTGGACCGTCAACGTGGGCTATGGGCGGGAGCGGATCGCGAATGCCGTGCGCGACCAGCTCATGCAGATGTGCTTTTTCTCGAATTCGCTAGGCACGATCCCGGGGGCGATCTTCTCGGAAATGCTGATCGACAAGATGCCGGGGATGAGCCGGGTCTATTATGCCAGCTCCGGCTCGGAGGCGAACGAAAAGGCGTTCAAGATGGTGCGCCAGATTGCGCACAAGGTCCATGGCGGGCGCAAGACCAAGATCCTGTATCGCGAGCGGGACTATCACGGCTCGACCCTGGCCACGATGTCGGCGGGTGGACAGTGGGAGCGCAAGGCGCAATACGGCCCCTTCGCGCCCGACTTCGTCGAGGTGCCTCATTGCCTGGAATATCGCGCCCAGTGGGAGGGTGAGAACTATGGCGAGCGCGCGGCTGACGCGATCGAGGAGGTGATCCTGCGCGAAGGCCCGGACACGGTCGGCGCGCTCTGCCTGGAGCCGGTGACGGCCGGGGGCGGTGTGATCACCCCGCCCGAGGGCTACTGGCCGCGCGTCCAGGAGATCTGCCGCAAGTACGATGTGCTGTTGCATATCGACGAGGTGGTTTGCGGGCTGGGCCGGACGGGCAAGTGGTTTGGCTACCAGCATTACGGGATCGAGCCGGATTTCGTGACCATGGCCAAGGGCGTCGCCTCGGGCTACGCTGCGATTTCGTGCATGGTCACGACCGAGCGCGTGTTCGAGATGTTCAAATCCGAGCCCGGCGCGCCGCTCGATTATTTCCGCGATATCTCGACCTTCGGGGGGTGTACGGCGGGACCGGCGGCCGCGATCGAGAACATGAAGATCATCGAGGAAGAGGATCTGCTGGGCAACACCGACCGGATGCATGACCAACTGATGGGCAACCTCGCCGGGCTGATGGAGAAGCATCGGGTGATCGGGGACATCCGCGGCAAGGGCCTGTTCTGCGGGGCCGAACTTGTGGCGGACCGGACCACGAAGGAGCCCGCGCCCGAGGCCCTGGTGCAGGCGGTCGTGGCCGATTGCATGGCCCAAGGCGTCATCATCGGGGCGACAAACCGCTCGCTGCCGGGGTACAACAACACGTTGTGTTTCAGCCCCGCACTGATCGCCACCGCGGACGATATCGACCAGATCACCGACGCCGTCGACGGGGCGCTGACCCGGGTGTTCGGCGCATGAGCGATCTGCCGGGCACCGCCCGCGTTGCAATTATCGGGGGCGGGGCGGTCGGTGTGTCGCGCCCCTACCATCTGGCGATGGCGGGTTGAAGAGATTGCGTGTTGGCCGAACGTCTCCGCCGCCTCGGCGGTGATGAACATGCAGCGCTATTCGTGGTACATCGAGGATGCCATGGCGCGGGTGCCGCCCTTGGGCACTGCCTGGGTGAGGCGGCTGATCAACGGCCCCATTCCCTACGCGCCGGACGGTCTGTCCCTGCTGGGGCCGATGCCCGGCGTGCCCAACGCGTTCGAGGTCCAAGCGCGCACCTTCGGGATCGTGCAGGCGGGCGGGACCGGCAAGGTTCTGGTTGAGTGGCTCCGCGATGGTCAGGCCGAGTGGTACATGTGGGCGGCCGATCCACGCCGCAAGACCGGCTATGCGGACGAGGACGACAGTCGCGCCAGGGCGCTAGAGACCTATGGCCATGAATGCGCCATGCACTCGCCCATCACGCGTGGCCCGCGGGGCGCAATTCGGCGCCTATACCGGGTGGGAGCGGGCGGTCTGGTTCGCCGAGCCGGGCGACGACACGTCCGAGGCCGCCACGGTCAGCGCGCTGCCCTTCCGGGATCCGGAGAATGCGCGGCTGATCGCGAAGCGACATGCCCGGCAGGGGAGGCTGGCGGCGCGGGGGCAGGGTCAGCCCGCCACGCCGACGCGGGATCGGGAGACGCCGGGTTGCCTGCAGAGCCAAAGGGCTGCGACATGGCCGCTTACCGGTCCACGCGCTCTCTCGCGCACCTCCGAGGCCGATCCAGGGCGCCAGGGCTCAGCGCATCACCATGACGGAACAACTGGCCCGCCGCACCACGCGCGCGGCGGTGGAGCCCAGGAAATAGTCGCGCATGCCGGGACGATGGCTGCCCACGATGATCAAGGTACAGCCGTGATCTTCGGCGAATTGCGGGATTTCCACGCCGGGTTTGCCTGTGATCACATGGGTTTCGACATCATCGGCCTCTCCCACCAGTCCCGAAAGCTTCTCGGCCACTTTCGCGGTCAGGTTGTTCTCGGGCTTGTGGGTGACGAACTCCGACACATAGCCGGGCACAGTCTCCAGCACCGTCACAACGAGGATTTTTCCACCCGGGGCGAGCATGTCCCGGGCCTGGGCGAGCTTGGGTTGGATCAGGTCTGCATGGTCGAGGTCGACCGGTACCAGAATTTTCGCGGACATGGGGTCTCCTTCTCGGGGCGGCCCGGTGGGTCCGGGGGACTGGGGCTCAGGGATGGGTGGCGGCAAGACGGCGGGCGCCGTCGAGATAGGCGCGCGGCACCGCGATGCCGTGTGCCTGCGCGGCGTTCAGGGCGGCCAGACGGCGTGTGCCCGGCAGGCGGGCGCCCTCCATCGTCTCGATCTGGGCCAGCAGCGGGGCGAGCCGGGCAGTGAACGCCTCCGCCCCCTCGGGCGGACGCCAGAGCGTCAGAAACTGGCCGACCCCAGGGGGCGGGCCGTCAGCGGAAAAGAACGACCCGGCCTCGGTGCTCAGCGCGGCACCGGTCATCACCGCGGACAGGATCTCGACCATCAGCGCCAGCGCGGTGCCCTTGGCCTCGCCGATGGGCACCATGGTGCCGCCGAGCGCTGCCTCGGCATCCGTGGTCGGATTGCCCGCGGCATCGAGCGCCCAGCCTTCGGGGATCGGCTTGCCCGCCTTCTTGGCATTCATCACCTTGCCGCGGGCCACCTTCGACAGCGACAGGTCGATGACCAACGGCGCGCTCCCGGCCCTGGGCGTGGCAAAGGCGATGGGGTTGGTGCCGAAAAGCGGGGTCTTGCCGCCCCAGGGGGCAATCGCGGCGGGGGCGTTGACCACCATCATCGCCACCAGCCCGGCTTTTGCCGCCCGCTCCACATGGATCGACAGCGCGCCGCAATGGTGCGAGCGGGTCACGGCGATGGCGGCGGTGCCAAGTTCCCGCGCGACGGCGATGCCTTCGTCAATGGCACGCTCCAGCGCCGGATAGGCGAACCCGTGGCCGGCATCCACCAGCAGTGTGGTCGGGGCAGGGCGGGTGATCGTCACCTCGGCCCCGGCGACGATCTTGCCGCTGCGGGCCTGGGCCACGTAATCTTCCAGCCGCGAAAACCCGTGGCCCACCTGGCCCTCGGCCTCGGCCGCGACCAGCGCGTCGGCGGTGCTGCGCGCAGCGCCTTCCGGCACGCCGTTGGCCGTAAAGGCCCGGAACAGAAGGTCGCGCGCGTCGGGCAGGGAAAGGGTTTCGGTCTCGGACATGTACACCTGGTCTTCGAAAGGAGAGACGGGCGCGCGGACACTGCCGCGCGCCCGGATCGTTACGCCGAGCGGTAGAGCTTGGTCATCGAGAACTCCCGATGCCCCAGCGCCTCGGCGGCGGTGTTGCGGCCATTGGCGGTTCGGCAGATCATCTCGATCAGCGCATCGCCCGCCTCGTCGATGGTCATCTCCCGACGCAGGATGCCGGAGACATCCACATCCACATGCTCGGCCATGGTGCGCACGGTGCGCGGATTCGCGGTGATCTTGATCACCGGCACGATCGGGTTGCCGACCACGTTGCCCTGGCCGGTGGGGAAGGTGTGGATCACCGCGCCGCCCGCCGCCATCAGCGTCACGCATTCGGCGGCCGCCGAAGAGCTGTCCATGAAGTAGAGCCCGTTGCCGGACTTGGGCTGCTCGGCAGGCTCCAGGATATCGATGAACTGCGAGGTGCGGCCGATCTTTTCCAGGTTGCCAAGGGCCTTCTCCTCGATCGTGGTCAGACCGCCTTCGATGTTGCCCTTGGTGGGCTGGCTGTCGCTCAGGTCATCGGTCTGGTGCGCGAAGATCACGTCATCCTGATAGGCCTTCCACATCTTGTACCAGCGCTGCCCGACCTCTTCGTTGATCGCGCGCTTCTGGCAGATATGCTCGGCCCCGGTGATCTCGGAGGTCTCGCCAAAAAACCCGGTGATCCCTTCGGGCAGGAGCTTGTCATACATGTTGCCGACCGTGGGGCAGGATCCGAGGCCCGTGGTGGTATCGCTCTCGCCGCATTTGGTGGACACCCACAGCTCGGAGATGCTGCACTCTTCGCGCTGCATCTCGGTCGCCTTGTGGACGAAATCCTTCGCCGCCCAGGAGGCCGCGCGGATCGTTTCGAAGTCGCCCTTCTGCTCGATCGAGAATTCGGCTACTTCCTTGCCGGTCTCGCGGATGCCGTCGGCGATGCGCTTGGTCCAGCCGGGCTCGATGCCGATGACGACCACCGAGTGCACGTTCGGGTTCGCGCCGGTGCCGATCATCGTGCGGAAATGCAGCTCCAGGTCCTCGCCGAACTGCAGGCGGCCATAGGCGTGCGGGATCGCCAACGTGCCCTTGACGTTGTTGGCGACCGCCTCGCAGGCGGCGTTGGAGATGTCGTCCACGGGCAGGATGAGCACATGGTTGCGCACGCCCACGCGGCCGTTTTCACGCCGGTAGCCCTTGACGGTCAGGTTTGAATACTTCGATGCCATTCCAGTGGCTCCTTACCAGCGTTTCGTTTTGCAGTTATGGGTGTGCAGATGCTCGCCCTGGCCGACATCGGCGATGATCTTGCCGATATCCTCGCCGTATTTCATGGCGGTGTCGCCAGCCTTGAGGTCCTTGAGCGCGACCTTGTGGCCGATCGGCACATCGTGCCTGGCGGTCAGCCGGAAGGTCGAATTGTCATGGGTGACACAGCACAGCATGTCCGTGCCGGCGGTCAGCCCCTCGACCACGACCACACCGACATTGTCGTCATGTTCGTGGACCAGAAGATGCGGTATTTCAGACATTTAGGTCTCCTGTCTTTACGGCTTGAGTATGATCTTGGGTGCGGGCACGCGGCCCGCGCGGATATCGGCGAAGGCGTCTGCCCCCGCGGAAAGGGGACGGCTTTCGGTCCAGTCGAGCCCGCCGAGGCGGCCGTCAAACATCGCGGCACAGGTGTCGCGAAAATCCTGCGCGGTGTAGGTATAGGTGCCGATCACGGTGATCTCCTGCAGGGTGATCCGCCTAATGTCGAGGCCCGCGGACCCACCCCCCAGCCCGATATGCAAGAGCAGACCGCCGGGACGGGTCGCCGCCGAAGCCGCCGCCCGGGTGGCATCATAGCCAACCCCGTCCACGGTGATGTCGAAAACCCGGCCTGCGACCTGCTCGGGCGTCGCGATGGTGTAGTTTGCATCGCGAGCGAGGTACTCGCGGCGCATGGCGTTCGGCTCCACGAGGGTCACGTCCGCCACACCCTGCGCTTGCAGGCTGATCGCGGCGGCCACGCCGATGGCCCCGCCGCCGATCACCAGGGCGCTGTCGCGGCGCGCGTCGGCCATGGATGCCAGCCCCAGACGCACCGCGTGCCAGCTGACCGCCACGGGCTCGGCCAGGGCGGCTTTCTCCAGCGGGACGTCGTCGGGTACGGTCACCAGGTTGCGTGCCGGCATGGCGACGTATTGCGCGAACGCCCCATCGCGCGGGGGCATCGAGATGATCTGCCTTGTGGCACACAGGTTGTCGCGTCCCGACACGCAGGCCGGGCAGGTGCCGCAGGTCACGAGCGGATTGATCGTCACACGCTCCCCGTCGCGGGGGCCGCCGATTATCACGCCCGCGCCCTCGTGCCCGAGGATCAGCGGGGCAGGGCGGCGATCGTCATGTCCGAGATAGGCATGCATGTCCGAGCCGCAGATCCCGACACTGTCGATGCGGATCAGGTGATCGCCCGCAGCCGGAACCGGCTCCGGCACATCGCGGAAGGCCAGCTGCGCCACCCCGGTATAAACGAGCGCCTTCATTTCGCGGTGAATCCCCCGTCGACCATCAGGATCTGGCCCGTGACATAGGCCGAGGCGTCCGAGCACAGGAACAAGAGCGGGCCGTCGATATCCCCTGGCACGCCATTGCGTCCGATGCAGGTCTTGTCCGCAAGCTCCTGCGCCAGCGCGGGATTGTCGAACACGGGTGCCGTCAGTTCGGTCTTGAAAAACCCCGGTCCGACGGCATTGGCATTGATCCCCTGGGCGGACCAGGCCTCGGCCATGGCGCGGGTCAGTTGCGCGATCCCGCCCTTGGTGGCGCCATAGGCGACACCGCCTGGAAAGGCGCGCGTGGTCTGGAGCGAGGCGAAATTGACGATCCGGCCCCAGCCCTTCTCCGACATGGCTGGCACCAGCGCCTGAGCGAGGAAGAAGGGCGCGGTGAGGTTCAGCGCCAGCGTGGCATCCCAGCCGGCGGCCGTGACCGCATCGGCCCGCTCGCGATTGTTGATCCCCGCGGCCAGCACCAGGATATCCGGCGCACCGAAGGGTGCGGAGATTGCCTCCACCATGTCCGGCAGGCTGTCGCGGTCGGCCACGTCCCAGGCGGCGCTGGCGGTGCGGCCCGGTGTTTCGGCCTCCCAGGCTGCGAGCGCGTCGGCACGCCGCGCGACGCCGACGACCGAGGCTCCGGCGCGGGCCAGCACCGTGGCCGCGCGCCGCCCGAGGCCCGAACTGGCCCCGGTCACGCAGGCCACGCGGCCCGTCAGATCGAACATGGAGGCAGGTGCGTCAGTCATTGCCGGTCAGATCGAATTCCTGGTCGGGGAAATACTTCCTGAGACGAATATCGGCGGTGCGAGCGTGGCCTTCCATCCCTTCCAGTCGCGAAATGCGCGCCGTGGCGAGCGCGACGGGCTTGGACCCTTCGCGGGTTGAGCGCTGCCAGGTCACGATCTTCATGTATTTGTGCACCGAAAGCCCCCCGGTGTAATTCGCGGCCCCCGAGGTCGGCAGCACGTGGTTCGTCCCCGAGGCCTTGTCACCGAAGGCCACGGTGGTCTCTTCGCCCAGAAACAGCGAGCCGTAGCAGCTCAGCCGCTCCAGCCACCAATCCAGATCCTCGGCCTGCACGGTCAGGTGTTCGGGCGCGTACTCGTCCGAGGTCGCGGCCATTTCCTCACGGTCGGCACAGACGATCACCTCGGCATAATCGCGCCAGGCGGCGGTCGCGTTCTCGCGGTTCACGTCCGGCAGGTCGTCGATCAGGCCGGGGACCAGTTCCATCACCTTCTCGGCCAGCGCGCGGTCATCGGTCACCAGCCAGACGGGCGAGTTGTAGCCATGCTCTGCCTGACCGACCAGGTCGACCGCCACCACCATGGGGTCGGCGGACGCATCCGCCAGGATCAGGCTGTCGGTCGGCCCCGCGATCATGTCGATGCCCACGCGCCCGAAGAGCATCCGCTTGGCTTCGGCCACGAACTGGTTGCCGGGGCCCACGAGGATGTTCGCCTTGGGCAGACCGAAGAGGCCAAAGGTCATCGCCGCCACGCCCTGCACCCCGCCCATCGCCATGATCTTGTCGGCACCGCAGACATGGGCGGCGTAGACGATGGCGGGCGCGATGCCCACATCCGGTCGCGGTGGCGAGCAGGCCACGATATGCTTGCAGCCCGCCACCTTGGCGGTGGTCACGGTCATGATCGCGCTGGCGATATGGCTGTAGCGTCCGCCGGGCACGTAGCAGCCCGCCGCATGAACCGGGATCGCCTTCTGCCCCGCGATCAGGCCCGGCACCACCTCGATCTCGAAATTGGCGACCGTGTCACGCTGGGCCTCGGCGAAACGCTTCACGTTGGCATGGGCGAAATCGATGTCGTGCTTGAGCTTCTCGGGCACCTGCGCGATGGCCGCGTCGATGGCGTCCTGGCTCAGCAGGATCTCGCCTTCGTAATTGTCGAACTTCCGGGCATAGGCCAGTGCGGCGTCGTCCCCGCCGGCCTCGATCTCGTCGAGGATGGCGCGCACGATCTTCTTGGTCTCGCCCGCGTCGCTCTTGGGGGTCAGGGTGGCTTTCTTGAGATACTCTCGCGACATGTTTCGATCCTACTTGAAGATGTCTGGAAGAAGGGCGGTGGAGATTGCCGGAATATAGGCAATCATAAGGGTGACGAGCAGCATGAAAAACACGAAGGGGACTGCCCGATAGGCGATTTTCAGGATGGATTCCCCTGTTATGCCCGACACCACGAACAGGTTGAGCCCCAGCGGTGGCGTGATGAAGCCCACGCCCAGGGCGGTGATCATCATGATGCAGAACTGGATCTCGTTCATGCCGATCTCTTCGGCCAAGGGCAGCAGGATGGGCGCCAGGATCACGATGTTCGGCGTGGTTTCCATGACGCAGCCCGCGGCGACCAGAATGGCCAGCATCATCAGGATCAGCACCCAGGGCTCTTCGCTGACACCGGTCGCCACCGCGACGAAGCCCTGCGGCACGCCGATGATGGCCAGCGCTTCGGCCAGCGGCACAGAGAAGGCGATGATCGGCAGGATCACCCCGTTGACCTTGGCCGAACTCACCAGCATCGCGGGAAAATCGCTCAGCTTCAGCGTGCCCAGCACGAAACCCATCACGATGGTGACCACGACCGCCGTCGCGCCGGCCTCTGTCGGCGTCATCCGCCCCGAGAAGATGCCGTAGAAGATGATGCCGGGCACGATGAAGGCGTACCAGCCGGACTTCAGCGCCGTCCAGAGGCGGGAGAAATACTCCGGCATCGAGACATTGCCGCCGCCCTCCCAGCCGTTGAGCCGGTTCATGATGATGTTCGTCACCAGGATCGAAACCAGGATCGCGAGGCCCGGAATGACGGCCGCCAGGAACAGGGTCGAGGCCGAAATACCCAGCACGAGGCCGATGATGATATAGGCGATCGAGGGCGGGATCAGGATGCCGGTACAGGCCCCCGCAGCCACCAAAGCGCAGGCATAGGGCCGCGGATAGCCCGACTCGACCAGCCGCGCGATGGTCATCCGCCCCACGGCAGCGGCGCCCGCCGCGTCAGAGCCCGAGATCGCCGCGAACATCCCGCAGACCAGCACCGTCGCCGATCCGAACCCGCCCTTGGCGAATTGCGTGAGCGCCTCGGCCACATCGAGAAACTTGCGCGACAACCCCGTGCGGACAAGCGCGTCGCCGGTCAGGATGAAGAGGGGCACCGCCGTCAGGGCAAACGCGTCGATCCCCGAGAACAGCCGTTCGCCCACGAGGCTCAGGGGCAGGGCGCCCGACCACACAAGCATCAGGATCGCCGAGGCGCCGATGGCGGCCCAGACCGGCACGGCAAGGGCCACGAGGGCGACGAACATGATCACCGGGCCATAGAAATCCCAGCCCAGGATGACGGTTTGGTCCATTTGCTGCCAAAGCATGTCTCCGCCCCCTCAGTCGAACAGCTTGTCGCCTTCGTAAACGGGTCGTCCCGCACGAAGGTCGGCCAGATCGCGCAGGAAGGATTGCACGAGGCGAAGAATGACGAGGGCGAACCCGGTGGGCACCGCCATCAGGAACCAGACCTGGCTGATCCGCAGGCCCGGTGTGACCGAACCGAACTTGGCCGACACCAGCACCGTCTCGAACGACCAGTAGAGCGCGATGATCGCCACCACGAACATCACCAGATCCCCGAAGATGTAGAGCAGGGCCTTGGCGCGGCGGCCGACATACTGCATCAGAACGTCGATGCGGATATGGCCGCGTTCCTTGACCGCGGCGGCGCAGCCGATCCAGGCGAGGTATATGAAGGAATAGCGGACGATCTCCTCGCCCCAGATCGAGGAGTAGGACATGATCTCACGCCGCAGAACCTCGATGAACATCGTCGCGACGAGCATAACGTAGAACAGCAAGAGCGCCCATCGCTCCCCGTTCTTGTCGAGTATTCGCAGGAAATTTCGCATGAGTCCCTCCCCGACCCCGAAAGGGCCCAGCCCGATCTCGGGCGCCTCCGCGTTGAACGATGCGGTCGTGAGGGGCCCGGCGCCGCAGCGCCGGACCCGGTGTCGTGAGTGGCGTCTTTACGCGTCGTGGACGTAGAATTTTCCGCGTGTGCCCGCGGCTTCTTCCAGTTTGGAGAAGGCCTCCATGGACCCGGCCAGCTCTACCTTGAACTCGTCCCATTCGGTGCGCTGGTAGCCCCCGGCGGCCTGCCACTCCGCGAGTTGGTCGTCGTCCAGGGAGTGGAACTGGACACCGGATTTGGTGAGCTCTGACATCGCATAGGCGCGCGCGGACGGCACCTTGGCGAGGTTCTGGTGCGTGGTCATCTCGCCCGCGAACTCGATCCCTTCCTGCACGTCCGATGGCAGGGAGTTGAACCATTCGAGGTTCATCGAGAACACCTGGCTGTCCGGCACCGCCTGGGTGAAGGTCACATGGCTCAGAATGTCGCCGAAGCCGAAGACATAAAGCGCGCCCACGGACGGATCGAGCGCATCAGCCACGCCCTGCTTGATCGCCGAAGGCGTCTCGCCCCAGGCGACCGGGGTCGGGTTGGCGCCGACCATGCGGTAATATTGCTGCAGCATCGCGGAGCCCGGCACGCGGAACTTGATGCCATCGAGATCGCCCGGCGACAGCACCGGCCCCGCACCCCCTGCGCGCACCGCGACGACCCGCGGGTCGATCACCACATACATCAACGCCTTGAAGCCCGCGGCCTCGATCTTGGGATGCACCTCGGCCTTCCAGGGATCGGAGCTGACGAGGTTGGTGAAGCGCTGGTTCGAGCCGCAGAAATACGGCAGGTTGATCAGGTCGGTGGCACTCGCAAACGGTGCGAAATTGGCCAGAGAATGCTGTGCGCACTGGATCGTGGCACCCTGAACCGCCTGCACCAGGGCCGCGCCCGCGCCGAGCTGCCCGCCCGGGGCGAGCTTGACATAGACCTTGCCGTTGGTGGCGTTCTGGATGTTTTCCTTCAGGTCGAGTTGCATGATCGGATAGCTGCGCGATGCGCCCAGCACATAGGCAGTGGCCAGCGTCATCGTGTGATCGGCGGCGGCCTCGCGCTCACGCTCTTCGCGGGCGGATTGCGCCACGGCCGCATCGGACCACAACAGCCCGCCGGCCCCGACGACCAGGGCGGCCGTGAAGCTGCCCGAGCCTGCGAGTTTCAGGAAATTCCTGCGCTCGACCGACGCGATTTCCTTGGTATCACGATCCATGTTTTCCTCCCTCATGGATTTCTGTCTTTTCTGTCAGGGTCGGCGGCTTCCGCCTTCAGGATCGCGACCGTGAAGAGAATTGCGGCGATGAAGAGAATGACCATCTCCGTGACATCGCTGAACATCGGTGCATTGGTCACCGCCCCCATGACCACATTGGCCACGTAGATGGTGAATACTGCTGCGGATAATGCCAGAAACACCGCTTCGTCCTCCCAAACGCCCCGAGTCGCGCTCAATGTAAGCGCTTACATAAATTCATGCAAGCAATTACATTGGCCCAAGGTCGCCTTTCGTCGCGGACCCGGACAGGCTAGCCTGTCGGGATTGGACAGCTGGCGACGCTGCGGTTGTAGGAGAAGCATGGTCGACAGGACGACAAACAGGCGCGTGGCACGCAAACCCGCCACCCCCTCGCCGACCCTCCAGGACGTGGCGCAGGCGGCGGGCGTGTCCACGGCGACCGTGTCGCGCTGCCTGAACTCGCCGGAACTGGTGGTCGAGCAGACCCGGGAGCGCGTGCTGGCCGTGGTGCAGGAGCTTGGCTATGCGCCCAACTTCGGGGCACGGGCGCTGGCGGCGAAACGCACCAATACCATCGGCGCGATCATTCCCACCATGGAAAACGCGATCTTCGCACGGGGCCTGCAGGCCTTTCAGGAAGAATTGGCCCGCCACGGGCTGACCCTTCTCGTGGCGTCGTCCTCCTACAGTCCCAAGCTGGAGGAGGAACAGATCCGCACGTTGCTGGCGCGCGGGGCGGATGCGCTGCTGCTGATCGGGTTCGAGCGTTCGGCGCGGGCTTACGAGCTGTTGCAGCAGCGCGGCGTACCTTACGTCATCGCCTGGGCCTATAGCGCGGGCAGCGACCACCATGCCATCGGCTTCGACAACCGCGCGGCGATGCGGGCGCTGGCGCGGCAGGTCTTCGGGCTGGGTCACCGGGATGTGGCGATCATCGCGGCCCCGATGGACAGCAACGACCGGGCGCGGGAGCGGGTGCTGGGCATCTGGGACGCGGCTGCCGAGGTCGGGCTGGATCGGGACGCCCTCACCTTGGTCCAGACACCCTACTCGATCGAGAATGGCGCGCGGGTCATGGCAGAGATCCTCGCAGGGCCGCGTCAGCCCACGGCGGTGATGTGCGGTAATGACGTTCTGGCCGTGGGCGCCATGGGGGCGGCCCGCGCCGCCGGGCTGTCGGTGCCCGGGGACCTGTCGATCACCGGGTTCGACGATATCGAGATCGCCGGCATCGTGACGCCGGGCCTGACCACGGTCCATGTCCCGCACCGCCAGATGGGGATCGAGGCGGCCCGCGTCCTTGCCACGTTGCTCTCCGGCGGTGCCCCTCCGGTGCCGCTGCTTCTGGAGACGCAGATCATCTCGCGGGCTTCTCTCGGACCCGTGTCCGGGACTTGACCGCCCCTATCATCGGACGCGCAGGCGTAACGCAGAACGCAGAGCGCCACGCAAGCGTGACGCGGAAAGGGGCGCAAGGGACAAGGGGGGGCCGCTGTTCACAACGTGACCCTCCGGGCGCCGCGTGATCCGTCCTTGGCGCGTGTGATTGCATCGGGGCGCGCCGACACAGGTCCGGTCCGCTTCGCCCCCGACGAAAACTGCCCTCCTACCTTCACGGTGCCCTAGTCGACGCGGTGCGTCGCTCCCGCGTTGCGCTCCTGCCGCGAAGCAGGCAAGGTGCCAGCGTGAGGGAAGATCGAGCGGGCATGTCAGACAGGTACACAGCGCAACTTGCGCCGGACACATCCGCCGCCTGCCGGGGTGCGCCATGACGGGCGCTTGGCCGAAAATCCGCCCCGTGGGCCTGACCGGCCTGCTGGTCAGCTTCGCCGACACCCTGTCGGACCCGGCCAACCGCGCAGCCCTCGCCTTTCGCGCCGCGGTGGAGGCGGAAGCCTGGCCAGACGTTTTGGAAAGCTCCTGCACCCTGGCCTCCTGTTTCATCCGCTTCGACCCGGTGGAGACCGACCCCGAGCCGCTGGAAGCGCGGCTGGCAGATCTGCTCGCGGCTCGCGACTGGTACGCGGCCCCGTTCCCCGCCGGGCGGCGGCTTTGGCGTATCCCGTGCGTGTTCGGCGGCGATCTCGCCCCGCAGCTCGGGGACGCGGCGCAGGCGGCGGGCATGTCCCCCGCCCAGGCGATCGAGAGCTTGAGCACCGCGCGCACCCGGGTCCTGACCCTCGGCTTCGCGCCGGGCATGCCCTATCTCGGCACGCTGCCCCCCGCCTGGGACCTGCCGCGCCAGACCGAGCTGACGCCCCGCGTGCCGGTGGGCGCGCTGGTGCTGGCGATCCGCCAATTCGTGCTCTTCGCCACCACGGCGCCCACGGGTTGGCGCCATGTGGGCCAGACCGCCTTCACCGGCTACCGCCCCGGCGCCGACCGGCCCTTCGCCCTGTGCGCGGGCGACGAGGTGATGTTCCCAGCGATCCCTGCGGAGGACTATGCCGCCTGCGAAGCCGATCCCAGCGGCCTCGGCGGCGCGACATGGGAGGTGCTGGAATGACCGCGCGCCTGGAGATTTGCGCCGCCGGTCCCGGCCTGACCGTGCAGGATGCCGGGTTCCTGGGCTATATCGGGCAGGGTCTGTCTCGGGGCGGGGCGGCGGACACCCGGGCCCTGGCCGAAGGCGCCGCATTGCTGCGCCAGTCCCCCGACCTCGCCGCGATCGAGATGGCCGGCAGTGGTGGGACCTTCCGGGTCACCCGCGACGCCCGGCTCGCGCTGACCGGCGCGCCGATGCAGGCGACGCTCGATGGCGCGCCGCTCGCCTGGCACGCCTGTCACGCGTGGCCCGCCGGGGCCGAACTGCGCATCGGCGCCGTGCAGGGGGGCAGCTATGGCTACCTGCATGTGGGCGGCGGGATCGACACGCCTGTGGAGCTCGGCTCACGCTCCACCCACCTCACCGCCGGGCTGGGCCGGGCGCTGGCGGCGGGCGACAGCCTGCCCCTGGGCCGCGATCCCGGTGGCCCGGTGGGGCAGGGGCTGCAGGTCGAGGATCGCTTCTGTGGCGGCGAGATCCGCATCATCCGCAGCTTCCAGAGCGACAGCTTCGCGCCCGAGGATGTCACCCGCCTCTCCGAGACGCCCTTCACCCGCGACCCGCGCGGCAACCGGATGGGTGTGCGTCTCGCCCACGCGGGCGACGGGTTCTTTGCCCGGGGCGGGCTCACGGTGCTGTCCGAGATCGTCGTGCCCGGCGACATCCAGGTCACCGGCGAGGGCGCGCCTTATATCCTCGGGGCCGAAAGCCAGACCACCGGCGGCTATCCCCGCATCGCCACCGTCATCCCCTGCGATCTGCCGCGCGCGATGCAGGCCGGGCCGGGCGCGCCGATCCGCCTCGCCCTCGTGGATCGCGCCACCGCCCTTGCGGCCGAGCGCGCCGAGGCCAAGCTGCTGCAGGCCTTGCCGAAACAGGTCCGCCCCCTCTTGCGCGACCCGCGCGAGATGTCGGACCTTCTGTCCTACCAACTGATCAGCGGCGTCACCGCCGGGGAGGAGCCCTCGCCATGACCATCACAGTCGATTTGAACGCCGATATGGGCGAAAGCTTCGGTCCCTGGCCCATGGGCGACGACGCGGCCCTGCTGCGCACCATCACCTCGGCCAATATCGCCTGCGGCGCCCATGCGGGCGACTGGGACGTGATGGCACGGACCATGGCGCTGGCGGTCGAGAACGGCGTGGGCATCGGCGCCCATCCCGGCCTGCCGGACCTGCAGGGCTTCGGGCGGCGCCGGATGCAGATGCCCCATGACAGCCTGCGCAACCTCGTGGCCTGGCAGGTCGGCGCGGCCCAGGCCATGGCGCGGCAGGCGGGCGGGGCGGTGCGGCACGTCAAGTTGCACGGGGCGTTGGCCAACATGTGCTCGGAGGATGCCGAGATGGCGCGCGCCTGCTACGAGGGTGCGCTGGCTGCCGACCCGGACGTGATCATCATGGTACTGGCCGCCACGGCGCAGCAGACGGCGGTCGAGGCGCTGGGCTGCCGCTGGGCCGCCGAGATCTTCGCCGACCGCGCCTATAACGACGACGCGACCCTGGTGGACCGCCGCCTGCCCGGGGCCGTGATCCACGACCCCGACCGGGCCGGCGCGCGCATGGTCGAGATGGTCAAGGCCGGTGCGATCATCACCGAAAGCGGTGCTCATATCTCCACGCCCATTGACACCATTTGCCTGCATGGCGACACGGCCGAGGCCGTGGGCATTGCCCGCGCCACCCGCGCGGCGCTGGAGGATGCGGGCATCACGCTGGCGCAGTTCCCGGGCCGCCGCTGACCCCTTTACACCCCCGCCGCTCCGGCCCATGGTCCCGGGCGATAGCGGGGAGGGGACGCGCATGAAACGATCCGAAATCAACGCCATCATGGCCGAGGCGGATGCCCTGATCCGCCGCCACGGGTTCGTTCTGCCGCCCTTCGCGCGCTGGAGCCCCGCGGAATTCGCCGCCCGCGCGCCCGAGGCCCGCCATGTCATCGACGCCCGCTGCGGCTGGGACATCACCGATTACGGCGCGGGGCGGTTCGACGAGATGGGGCTGTTCCTGTTCACCCTGCGCAACGGGCGGCTTGCGGACCTGCAGCGCGGTGGTGGCATGTGCTACGCCGAGAAGCTGCTGATCTCGCGCCGCGACCAGCTCTGCCCGATGCACACCCATGTGATCAAGGCCGAGGATATCATCAATCGCGGCGGGGCCACGCTGGTGGTCGAGCTCTACGGCTCCGACGACGCGGGCAACTTCGCCGAGGATCGCGGCGGCACCGTGGCCTGCGATGGCATCGCGCGCCCCTACGCCCCCGGCGACAAGCTGCGCCTCGCGCCGGGCGAGAGCGTGACGCTGATGCCCGGGGACTGGCACGCCTTCTGGGGGGAGGGGGGCGACGTGTTGATCGGCGAGGTCTCCACCGTCAACGACGACGAGACCGACAATATCTTCCGCGATCCCATCGGGCGGTTCGCCGAGATCGAGGAGGACGTCGCGCCCACGCACCTGCTGGTCAGCGATTACGCCACACACCTGCCGCGGAGCTGACCGCGCTTGCCCGCCTTGGATCCCGTCGCGCTTCTGGCCATCTTCGCGGCCCTCGCCCTGGGCGGCACCGTCAAGGGGGCGACCGGCGCGGGCGCGCCGGTGATCGCGGTGCCGGTGATCGCGGCGTTCTACGACGTGCGGCTCGGCGTGATGATCATGGCGATGCCGAATCTCCTGTCGAACAGCTGGCAGCTGTGGCGCTACCGCGCGCATCTGATCCCCGGCGGGTTCACCTGGATGCTGGCGGGCGGGGCGGCGGCGGGCTGCCTGGCCGGTACCTTCCTGCTCGCGGTGCTGCCGGACCGGGTCCTGCTGCTGGCGGTGGCGTTCGGAGTGGCGGTCTATATCGGCCTGCGCCTTGCACGCCCGGAGTTCCGGTTGGCGCTGGACACCGCACGGCGCATCGTCTGGCCGGTATCCCTGGGGGCGGGGCTGTTGCAGGGGGCGGCGGGGATCTCTGCCCCGATCACCCTGAGCTATCTCAACGCGATGCGCCTGGCGCGGCCGGTTTTCATCGCGACCGTCTCGACCTGTTTCATCGGCATGGCGGTGGTGCAGGTGCCCGCGCTCTTTGCCACCGGGCTTCTGACCCTGCCGGTCTTCGGCCTGAGCGTTGCCGCGCTGGCGCCGATCCTGTTGTTCATGCCGCTGGGGGCGTGGCTGGCGCGCAAGATGTCCGCCGAGGGGTTTGACAAGCTGGTTCTGGGGTTGCTGAGTGCGCTGGCGGCGCGGCTCTTCTACGTGGCCCTCACCGGCGGCTGAGCGGTGCGCGGTCCAAGCGGTTTCGAAACCGCTTGATCCCCCGCCGGGCCCGGCGCGCTGGATCCGCGGGGCGGGCCGCAGCCGACCGCTCTTCCAAGGTGCTCCCATTGCCGGCCATGCGCGCCCCAAGCGGTTTCGAAACCGCTTGGCCCCGGTTCCGGGTCGGGCGCGCGGCATGCGATTGCGCGCTCAGCGGCGCAACGGCGCGGGGGACGCAAGGCGGGTTGCGTCCCGCCCGTGGGCGAGGCTAGATCGCGCCCATGGCAACCCTGTCCGATCCCTCTGGCGAGCGTCCCGTGAAAAGCCGTGCCCGCAAGCGCCGCGAGGCCCGGCTGCTGGGCACGGGCGCGCTCGTGCTCGCGGCGCTCTGCCTGCTGCCCATGCTCGCGGTCCTGATCACGGCGCTGTCGGGGGGGACCGATACCCTGGCCCAACTCGCCGACACCGTGCTGCCCGGCTATACCGGCGCAACCCTGGCGCTGGTGGTGCTCGTCGGCACCGGCACCTTCATGATCGGGACCTCCACAGCCTGGCTCATATCGATGTACGAGTTCCCTGGTCGCCGCTGGCTGGAGGTGCTGCTGGTCCTGCCGCTGGCCTTTCCGGCCTATGTGCTGGCCTATGCCTATACCCATGTGCTCGACCATCCCGGCATCGTTCAGGCGACGCTGCGATCGGTGATGGGCTGGGGACCGCGCGACTACTGGTTTCCCGAGATCCGCTCGCTGGGCGGGGCTGCGGCCATGCTGATCCTCGTGCTCTACCCGTATGTCTATCTGCTCGCCCGCGCGGCTTTCGTGCAGCAGAGCGCCACCACTTTCTTTGCCGCCCGCGCCCTGGGCCGCACGCCTTTCCGCGCCTTCCTGGAGGTCTCCATGCCCATGGCGCGCCCTGCCATCGCCGCGGGCGTCCTGCTGGCCACCATGGAGACCATCGCCGATTTCGGCACCGTGTCCTATTTCGGCGTCCATACCTTCGCCACGGGCATCTATACCAGCTGGTTCAACATGGGGGACCGGGTGGCCGCGTCCCAGCTTGCCCTCGGGCTTCTGGGCTTCGCGCTCCTGCTCGCGGTGCTGGAGCGTCAAAGCCGCGGTTCTGCCAAGTACCACGGCGGCAAGCGGCAGGAGGCCATGCCCCGCACCACCCTGACCGGCTGGCACCGCTGGAGCGCGACGATCCTGTGCGGCGCGCCGGTGCTTCTCGGCGTGGCCATCCCGATCGTCACCCTGCTGGTCATGGGCATCGGGTCCGAGCAGAACCTGCTCAGCCGCCGCTACATTCGTTTCATCACGAATTCCCTGACCCTGGCCTCGGCGGCGGCGGTTCTGACGGTCTGCGCGGCGGTGATCCTGGGGTACTACCAACGCGTCCGCCCCGGCCCGCGCTCGGACGCGGCTCTCTATATCGCGCGGCTCGGCTACGCGATCCCGGGCGGGGTGATCGCGGTAGGGCTTCTGGTGCCCTTCGCGCTCTTCGACAACACGCTCGATGCCTGGATGCGCGCCAATTTCGACCTCTCCACGGGGCTGCTGCTGACCGGATCGATCTGGCTTCTGGTGGGGGCCTACATGATCCGGTTTCTCGCCGCGGCGCTGGGCGCCTACGAGGGCGGACAGGCGACGATCAACCTCAATCTCGACTATGCCGCGCGGGTGCTGGGCCAGACCGCCTACGGCACCCTGCGTCGGGTGCACCTGCCGATCCTGACGCCAAGCCTGCTGACGGCGCTGCTGATCGTGTTCGTCGACGTTATGAAGGAATTGCCCGCGACGCTCATCATGCGGCCCTTCAACTACGACACGCTGGCGGTGCAGGCCTACCGGCTGGCCTCAGACGAACGGCTCGAAGGGGCGGCCGTGCCCAGCCTGCTGATCGTGGCCGTGGGGCTCTTGCCGGTTATCCTGCTCTGCCGCCAGGTCCGCCGCCAATCGCGCTGAGCCCTCAGGGGTCCGGCACCACCTCGACCGGGCCGACCCCGGTGATCCGCGCCGCGCAATCCGCAACCGGAGCGAAACCGGGGCCGTCGAGCCGACAGGCCCCGACCACGAAGGCGTAGCGTTCGACTTCCGTGCAGGGGGCGTTCGGGGTCTCGAACACCGCCGTGACGCTCTCGCCCGGGGCGAGGTTCATGAACCACGTGCCTTTGCTGCGCCCGACTTGCGTGTCCCCGACATAGAGCAGGAAATGCCCGCTGACCTCCAGGGCCGGACGCTCGCCACGATTGGCCAGGGTCATCTGTGCCGTGCAGTAATACTCCCGCAAGCCGATCTCGCCCAGTGACAGCTCGAACTCGGCGCCATGGGCGGCCGACGCGGCGCAGAGATAAGCCGCCGTGGCCAGGATATGCCGTCTTTTCATGTCTCTCTCCCGTTCTTGCGTCCGTGTCACGAAAACGGGCGCGGTCCGAAAACCGCGCCCGACCGAAGGTCCCGAAGGAACGAGGCTTACTCCCAGCCGGCCGCGGTCAGCACGCGCTGGGCTGCGTCGACATTGTTGCCGATGGCCGACAGGTCGATCACGTCCGGACGGAAGATGCCGAGGGCCGCAACCGACGGCGAAAGGCCAACACCGGGCACCGCGGGATATTCGTCATTGCCGGCCGAGAAATACTCCTGCGCCTGCACGGACGACAGGTACTCGAGGAACTTCACCGCGTTGTCGCGGTTCGGCGCGTTCGCGGCCACCCCGCCGCCGGAGATGTTCATATGCGCCCCGATCGAGTTCTGGTTCGGGAACACCCAGCCGATATTTGCGAGGTCTTCCTCGGACATGGTGCTGTCGCCCTTCCGGGTCGCGCGGGCGTAGTAATAGGTGTTCGACATCGCGATGTCGCACTCGCCCGAGGCGATGCCGCGCAGCTGATCGGTATCGCCGCCCTGAGGCGCGCGGGCGAAGTTGCCGACCACGGCCTTGGCCCAGTCGGTCACCGCTTCTTCGCCCAGATGCTCGATCAGGGCCGCGACGATGTTCTGGGTATAGACGTTGGTGGAGGACCGGATGCAGACCATGCCCTCATATTCCGGCTTCGCCAGGTCCTGATAGGTGGCCGGCGGGTTTTCCACGTCGGTCTTGTCGTAGAACAGGATGCGCGCGCGCTGCGAGAAGCCGAACCACTGGTTGTCGTCATCCTGCAGGTAGGCCGGGATGCGCCCCTCGAGGATCGGGCTGTCCACCGATTGCAGCAGGCCGAGATCCTTGGCCCGTGCCAGACGCACCGTGTCCACGGTCAGGAATACGTCCGCCGGGCTGTTGGCGCCCTCGGCCTCCATCCGCGCGATCAGTTCGTCGGCGTTACCCTCGATCCGGTTTACGGTGATGCCCGTGGCCTCTTCGAAATCCGAGTAGAGCCGCTCGTCCGTGTCGTAGTGACGCGACGAATAGAGGTTCAGCTCACCCGCAGCATAGGCCACGGAACCGAGCAGCGTGGCCGCGGCGGTCAGACCGGCAAGCGGCAGAGAAAGTCGTACAGGCATGGTTACTCCCCAAGGTTTGTTAATCCTGACTGTTTTGATCAGTATACGAGTGCGCGCCGAGATCAAGGGGTATTCGACTGTTTTAGTCGGGTTTCTGCACGACGCGCCGTCGCGCAGTGGTCACACCGTGCGGCAGCTCCCGGGCGATGGGCCAGCCCCCCTTGCAGCCGCCGCCAACCCCGGGGCACTACAGGGGCACACCCCCCGCCCATACGCAGGAGATCGACCATGCCAGGCCACATCGTTCAGACCGCTCCGATCCCCGGTCAGAAACCCGGTACCTCCGGGCTGCGCAAGACCACCCGCGAATTCCAGGCCCCGCATTTCCTGGAGAACTACGTCCAGGCCATCTGGAACGGGATCGGCGGTGTCGCGGGCAAGACCCTCGTTCTGGGCGGGGACGGGCGCTATTTCAACGCCGAGGCGGCTCAGGTCGTCCTGCGCATGGCCGCGGCCAGCGGCGCGGCCCGGGTCATCGTGGGGCAGGGCGCGCTTCTGTCCACGCCCGCCGCCTCTCACCTGATCCGCAAGCGTGGTACCGATGGCGGTATCATCCTGTCGGCCAGCCACAATCCCGGCGGGCCGGAGGGCGATTTTGGCGTCAAGTACAACGGCCCCAATGGCGGCCCCGCGACCGAGGAGGTCACAGATCGCATCTTCGCGGCCACGCAGGCGATCACCGACTACGCCATGCTCGACGCGCAAGACGTGGATCTCTCTACCCTGGGCGAGACCCGGCTTGGCCAGATGGTGGTCGAAGTGGTCGACCCGGTTGCCGACTACGCCGCCCTGATGGCCGAGATCTTCGATTTCGAAGCGATCCGGGCGCTTCTCGCGCGCGGCTTCCGGCTGCATTTCGACGCCATGCACGCGATCACCGGCCCCTATGCCAAGGCGATCCTCGAAGACACGCTGGGTGCTGCGCCGGGCAGCGTGGTCAACGGCACCCCCAGCCCGGATTTCGGCGGCGGCCACCCCGACCCCAACCCGATCTGGGCCAAAGAGCTGGTCGACCGGATGATGGGCCCCGATGCGCCCGATTTCGGCGCGGCCTCGGACGGGGACGGGGATCGCAACATGATCATGGGTCGCGGCATCTATGTCACGCCCTCCGACAGCCTCGCGGTGCTGGCGGCCAACGCCACACGCGTGCCGGCCTATGCCGACGGGCTGGCGGGGGTGGCACGCTCCATGCCCACCTCCCGCGCGCTCGACCGGGTGGCCGAGGCGCTGAGCATCGACTGTTACGAGACCCCCACGGGCTGGAAGTTCTTCGGCAACCTGCTGGATGCGGGCCGGGCGACCTTGTGCGGCGAGGAAAGCGCCGGGACCGGCTCGGACCATGTGCGCGAGAAAGACGGGCTCTGGGCGGTGCTCTTCTGGCTCAATATTCTCGCCGACAGCCGGGCCTCCGTCGCCGACCTGATGGCGGATCACTGGGCGCGGTTCGGGCGCCATTACTACTCCCGCCACGACTACGAGGCGGTGGATACCGCCGCGGCCAAGGGCGTTATGGACGCCCTGCGCGCGCGCCTTGCGGACCTGCCCGGTACCACCGCGGCGGGCCGACAGATCGCCTTTGCCGACGAGTTTTCCTATGACGACCCGGTCGATGGCTCCCACAGCGCGGGGCAGGGGCTGCGCGTGGGCTTCACAGACGGCGCGCGGCTGGTCATCCGCCTTTCGGGCACCGGCACCGTGGGCGCGACCCTGCGCGTCTATCTCGAAGCCTTCGTGCCCGGCCCCGAGGGGCTCGACCGCGACCCGCAAGAGGCGCTCGCGCCCATGATCGCCGCGGCCGAGGCGCTGGCCGAAATCGCAACCCGCACCGGCCGCACTGCCCCGGATGTGATCACCTGAGCCCGCCCCCGTCGATTTAGCCGGTTCACAGAGCCGAGCATCGGTGTTTAGGGTTTCTCAAGGACCGTCAGCCCATGCTGACGGAGGTTTGGAGCCCGCCCATGTCGCGTTATTCGATTTTCCTCGCTGTCACCGTGCTGACCCTCGCGTCGCTGGTCGCTGTTGCATGGAGCGTCTGGTTCTGGATCCCGGTGGCCTTCTTCGGGGGGCTGTCCCTTCTGGGCCTCTATGACGTGATCCAGTCGCGGCACTCGATCCTGCGCAATTACCCGGTGATCGGGCATATGCGCTTCCTGTTCGAAGGCATCCGCCCCGAGATCCGGCAATACCTGATCGAAAGCGACCAGGACGAGGAGCCGTTCTCCCGCGACATGCGCTCGATCATCTACCAGCGCGCCAAGGGCGTCGAGGACAAGCGCCCCTTCGGCACCCGGATGCGGGTCTACGATTCGGGCTACCAGTGGCTGACCCACTCGGTCCGCCCGGTGCATATCGCGGACACCGATTTCCGCGTCCGCATCGGCGGGCCGGACTGCACCCAACCCTATGACGCCTCGATCTACAACATCTCGGCGATGAGCTTCGGGGCGCTCTCGGGCAATGCGATCCAGGCGCTCAACAAGGGCGCGAAGGCAGGCGGCTTTGCCCATGACACTGGCGAGGGCGGGGTCAGCATCCACCACCGCGAAGGCGGCGGTGACCTGATCTACCAGGTGGGCTCGGGCTATTTCGGCTGCCGCACCCCGGAGGGCGTGTTCGACCCCGAGAAATTCCGCGAAACCGCCGCCAACCCGCAGATCAAGCTGATCGAGCTGAAGCTGTCCCAGGGCGCCAAGCCCGGTCATGGCGGGGTGCTGCCGGCCTCGAAGATCACGCCCGAGATCGCCGAGGCGCGCGGCGTGCCCATGGGCGAGGACTGCGTCTCACCCGCCTCCCACAGCGCGTTTTCCACCCCGATCGAGATGATGGAATTCATTGGCAAACTGCGCGAATTGTCGGACGGCAAGCCCGTGGGTTTCAAGATGTGCATCGGCCACCGGCGCGAATTCATGTGCATGGTCAAGGCGATGCTGGAGACCGACATCACCCCCGACTTCATCGTCATCGACGGGAAAGAGGGCGGCACCGGTGCCGCGCCGCTGGAATTCGCCAACCGCATGGGCATGCCGCTGGTCGAGGGGCTGACTTTCGCCCACAACACCCTGCGTGGTGCTGGGGTCCGTGATCGGATCAAGATCGGTGCCTCGGGCAAGATCGTCACGGCCTTCGACATGGCCAAGGTGCTGGCACTGGGCGCGGACTGGGCCAATTCCGCCCGCGGCTTCATGTTCTCCATCGGCTGCATCCAGGCCCAGGCCTGCCACACCAATGCCTGCCCGGTGGGCGTCGCGACCCAGGACCCGCTGCGCCAGCGGGCGCTGGATGTCGCAGACAAATCCGTGCGGGTTGCGCGATTCCATCGCAACACGCTCAAGGCACTGGGCGAGATGACCGGTGCGGCCGGGCTGGAAAGCCCCGGCGACTTCCTGCCCTATCACCTGATGGTGCGCGAGACCGACCGCGGCATGGTCACCGGGGACGAGGTGTACCCCTACCTGCCCGAAGGCTTCCTGCTGCGCGGGGAGGAAGACGCCTTCGGCTACCTGCGCCGTTGGCGCCGCGCCGATGCAAATGACTTCTCACCCGCCGACATGGTCAAGGGCACCTGAGCCCGATCGCCCGCCACGGGCCCGCTTGCGCGTCCCATGGCGGTGGCACCGCAGCCCGGTGTGGTCTGCGGTGCCGCAGGGCTCACCGCAGCCCGATCAGATCACTTGCGGTCGTATCGCTGTTGCGCACCCGCCGTGCTCGCACCGGAAGAAGCGTTCCGGATGCCAGGTTCTTGAACGTGACCACGTCGCCGTTCAGCAGCTCCATGGACAGATCTCCGCCGCTGCCGACATAGACCGCGCGCGTCGCGTAGTTCAGTTCCCGGCCATTCGCGGGAATGATAATTTCGGCTGCAACGGCAGGGCTGGTCATGCCGGGTTGCCGGTTCTTGTAAACGTCAATCATTGCATTGTCTCCATGAGAAACCAGCGTCCATAAGGACCTCAAAGAGCTGAAGATTTCGCAATCTCACCGAACGCCTATCCCCCCCGCGCCGCAACGGCCGGGGCGGTCGCTGGCCTGCACCGCCTTCTTGGCAAAGGGGAAGGGCCGGCTATCAGACCCGCCTGCCATTGTCCGCAAACAGCATCGTGTCGCTGTCGTCCCAGTCCAGTTGCACGGTCGCGCCCTCCGCCGGCATGGGCGCCGCGGCGTCCTGGCGCACGGTCAGGGTCGTGCCTTGGGACGCGCGCAGATGCAGCAGCGTCTCCGCCCCCAAGGCCTCGGCATAGGCGACATGCGCTTCCAGCCGCCCC
Organism: Dinoroseobacter shibae DFL 12 = DSM 16493; assembly: GCF_000018145.1. NCBI lineage: Bacteria > Pseudomonadati > Pseudomonadota > Alphaproteobacteria > Rhodobacterales > Roseobacteraceae > Dinoroseobacter > Dinoroseobacter shibae. The sequence continues at coordinate 2,137,018 of NC_009952.1, read as the reverse complement.
TGGGGGGCCACGCGCAGATGCTCTGGCCGGATGCCGACCTGTTGACCTGCCGGCCCTGCGCGGACCATGTCGGCAGGCAGGAAATTCGTCGGCGGCGAGCCGATGAACCCCGCCACGAAGGCCGTCTGGGGGTTGGCGTAAACTTCCAGCGGCGCACCGATCTGATCGGCCACGCCGCCGTTCATCACGATCATCCGGTCGGCCAGCGTCATCGCCTCCACCTGGTCGTGGGTGACATAGAGCGACGTGACCCCCAGCTCCCGCTGCAGCGCCTTGATCTCCAGCCGCATCTGCACCCGCAGTTTCGCATCCAGGTTGGACAAGGGCTCGTCGAACAGAAAGACCGCGGGCTTGCGCACGATCGCGCGCCCCATGGCGACCCGCTGCCGCTGCCCGCCCGACAACTCCTTGGGCTTGCGACCCAGGTACGGCTCCAACTGCAAGAGCTTGGCGGCCACCGCCACCCGGTCGGCGATCTCCGCCTTGGGCACCTTCGCGATCTTCAGCCCGTAGGCCATGTTGTCGAAGACCGACATATGTGGGTACAGCGCGTAGTTCTGGAACACCATCGCGATGTCGCGGTCCATCGGCTCCAGCGTGTTGACCACCCGCCCATCGATCCGCACCTCCCCCGAACTCACGGTTTCCAGGCCTGCGACCATGCGCAACAAGGTGGACTTGCCGCAGCCCGACGGCCCCACGATCACGATGAACTCGCCTTCGGTCACATCGATGCTCACCCCGTGGATCACATCGGTCTTGCCGAAGGATTTCTTGACATTGTCCAGCGTCAGCGTCGCCATCTACTTCTCACTTTCCACAAGTCCGCGCACGAACAGCCGCTGCATGGTGATCACCACGATCACCGGCGGCACCATCGCCAGGATCGAGGTCGCCATGATCACCGGCCAGTCGGCGGTGTCGTCACCTGATGGGAACATCTGCTTGATGCCCATGACGATGGTGTTCATCTCCGGGTCGGTCGTGATCAAAAGCGGCCAGAGATACTGGTTCCAGCCATAGATGAACAGGATCACGAACAGCGCTGCGATGTTCGTCCGGCTCATCGGCAGCAGGATGTCGAAGAAAAACCGCATGGGCCGCGCCCCGTCGACCCGCGCGGCCTCGGCCAGCTCATCCGGCACCGTCATGAAGAATTGCCGAAACAGGAACGTCGCCGTGGCCGAGGCCACCAGCGGCAGGATCAACCCTTGGTAGCTGTTCAGCATCCCGAAATTCGCGATCACCTCGTAGGTCGGCACGATCCGCACCTCCACCGGCAGCATCAGCGTCAGGAAGATCAGCCAGAAAAACAGCATCCGCCCCGGAAACCGGAAATACACGATGGCAAAGGCCGACAGCAGCGAGATCGCGATCTTTCCCAGCGCGATCCCCAACGCCATGATCAGTGAATTGCCCAGCATCAGTGCGACCGGCGCATTGATCCCCGCGGTCAGGGCGCGGGTGTAGTTCTCGACCAACTGGTCCCCGGGCAGCAGGGGCATGGGCGGGCGCACGATCTCGGGCTGGCTGACCGTCGAGGCCACGAAGGCCAGCCAGATCGGAAAGAAGATGAACGCCACCCCGATGATCAGACCCAAATGGGTCAGCCACAGGCCCAGCCCGCGCTTCTCGACCATGCCAGACCGCTCCGCCATCAGTAATGCACCTTCCGTTCCACGTATTTGAACTGGATCACCGTCAGGATCGACACCAGCACCAGCAACACCACCGACTGCGCCGCTGAGGAGCCCAGATCCTGCCCCACGAACCCGTCGGAATAGACCTTGTAAACCAGGATCGTCGTCGCCTGCTGCGGCCCGCCGCTGGTGATCGTGTGGATCACCCCAAAGGTCTCGAAGAAGGCGTAGATAATGTTCACCACCAGCAGGAAAAACGTCACCGGCGACAGGAGCGGAAAGACGATCGTCCGGAACCGGGTCCAGAACCGCGCCCCGTCGATCGCCGCCGCCTCGATCACCGATTTCGGGATCGCTTGCAGCCCGGCGAGGAAAAACAGAAAGTTGTAGCTGATCCGCCCCCAAGCGCTGGCCACGACCACCAGCCCCATGGCCTCTTCCTCGTTGAGAACATGGTTCCAGTCGTAGCCCAACTGACCCAGGTACCAGGTCACCACGCCCACCCGCGTGTTGAACATGAACAGCCACAGCACCCCCGCCACCGCCGGGGCCACCGCATAGGGCCAGATCAGCAGCGTCCGGTACGTCCCGGACCCCTTGATCAGCCGGTCCGCCAGCAGCGCGAGATAGAGTGCGACGCCCATCGATACCACTGTCACCAGGATCGAGAAGACCGCCGTGGTCACGAAGGACGCGCGGTAGAAGGGGTCGCTGAACAGGAACTCGAAATTCCCAAGGCCCACCCATTGCATCGACAGCCCGAAAGGGTCCGGGATGAACAGCGACTGCCAGATCGCCTGTCCGGCTGGATAGAAGAAGAACAGGGCCGTGATCACGATCTGCGGTGCCACCAGTAACAGTGGCAGCCACAAGCCCTTGAACGTCACGCGCTTTTCCATGTGCCCCCCTCGGCGTCGAAAGGGACGGGCACCGCCATGCCCGCCCCCATGTCACCTTCTCGCACGCCCCGATCCGGGTGCGCGCGGTGTCGTTAGCGGCTCGCCTGCTCGAACCGGCGCAGCAGGGCATTGCCCCGCTCCACGGCGGAGTCCAGCGCGGCCTGCGCGTCCTTGTCACCGGACCACACGGCTTCAAGCTCTTCGTCGATGATCCCGCGGATCTGGTCGAACGACCCCAGGCGAAGACCCTTGGAATTGGCGGTCGGCTCCTTGGCGGTCATCTGGATCACCGCGATGTCCGTGCCCGGGTTCGCCTCGTAGAAGCCCTGCGCGCGGGTCAACTCCCCGGCCTCGGTCGTGATCGGCAGGTACCCGGTATCCTGGTGCCACTTGGCCTGGATCTCGGGGCTGGACAGGAAATCCATGAAGGCGGCGACGCCCGCATACTCCTCAGCCTCGTGCCCCTCCATCACCCAGAGCGACGCGCCCCCGATGATGGTGTTCTGCGGGTCGTCCGCCACCGCCGTCCAATAGGGCAGGGGCCGCACTTCGAATTCGAACTCGGCCTCCGCATTGATCCCGGCATACCCGGCGGAGGATTCGGTGAAGAGCGCGCATTCGCCCGCGCGGAAATTGGCCCCGCCCTCGTTGCGCCGGCCGGCATAGATGAACTTGCCCTCTTCGGCCCATTTGCCCATGGCCGAGATATGCGCGACCTGTGCGGGGCTGTTGAAGGCCAGCTCCGTGTCGGCCCCGGCAAACCCGTTCTCCTGGGTCGCAAACGGCACGTCATGATAGGCCGAGAAGTTTTCCAGGTGGATCCAGCTCTGCCAGGCGGTGGTCATCGGGCACTCGACGCCCGCCGCGGCCAGCTGGTCCAGAACCTCGCCGACCTGCTCCCAGGTTGACAGATCCGTGTCCGGGTCGATCCCGGCCTCCGACAGCATGTCACGGTTCACCCACAGAACCGGCGTGGACGAGTTATAGGGCAGTGACAGCATGTTGCCGTCGGTCGAGGTATAGTAGCCCTTCACCGAGCCGATGTATTTCGACTGGTCGAACCCGTCGCCCATCACCTCGAACACCGGCCGGATCGCCCCCTGTGCAGCCATCATGGTGGCGGTGCCCACTTCGAACACCATCAGGATATGGGGCTGCTCACCCGCGCGGAAGGCCGCGATCCCGGCATTCAGGGTCTCGGAATAGTTGCCCTTGTGGCTCTGGACGACCACGAACTCGTCCTGGCTGGCGTTGAACGTGTCGACCTGCTCGGCCACAAGCTCGCCCAGACGCCCGGTGAAGGCATGCCAGAACTCGATCTCGGTCTGTGCCAGCGCGCTCTGCGCCGAGCCGAGCACCGCCAGCGTTGCGATGGTGGAAATGGTATATTTCATGGGTCTTCTCCCGTTTTGCAGTTGGTGTCCGTCTCTCCGCCATCTGCGGGCGGTTTCCGTGGTTATGTGCGCTTTTTCAGGGGCTTGCCACAACAAAATCAGGTATTATGCCGGACCGCGCGATCATGGCCCCCGCGTCCCGCCCCGCCAGGAACCCGTAGCCCGTGATCAGGGCCGAGCGCACCCGTGCGGTCTGTGCACCCAGGATGTCGGTGTGCAGGCTGTCACCCACCATCACCACCCGGCTCCGGTCCACATCCCCCAGCCGCGCGAAGGCCAGGTCATAAATGTTGGCGAAGGGCTTGCCGAAAAACTGCGGGCTGACACCCGTCCGGTCGGCGAGTTGATGGGCGAAATGCCCCGGCTCCGCGGTCAGCCCCGTCTCCCGCGGAGCCACGATGTCCGGATTGGCCACCAGAACGGGCCGCGGCCGGGCACGCAGGGCACCCTCCAGCAACGCTTGCCGCGCCGCACTCCAGCCCGCGCTGCCCACCAGGAGGAACCCGTCCACCGCCGCATAGGGCGCGGGGTCGTCGCCCAGCACCGTGATCTCCCCGGGGCCGAGATCGTCCAGCGCGATGCCCTCGGGCGTCATCACGCCCCAGCACGCCGCCGCCCCGCCCGCCATGTGATGGGCCAGCGTCCGGCGGCTGGTGATCACGTCCTCGGGCGCGAACCGAAAACCCAGCTTCGCGTATTTCTCCATCAGGGCGGCATGGGGCACGCTGGCGGCATTGGACACGATCAGCACCCGCTTGCCCGCCGCCTGCAGGTCCGCAACCCGCCCCACCGCGCCGGGGATCGCCGTCTCGCCGATATTCAGCACCCCGAACGCATCCAGAAGGAAGGCGTCGAACCGGTCGGCCAGCGGCGCGAGGCTCTCCAGCGCCTCGGGTGTCCCGTGCGGTGCGATGGCCCGGGGCAGGCGGGGGCGCGCCGCCTCGTAGGCGTCGAACGCATGGTCCAGCGTCATCAGGGTCAAATGATTGCGCCCCGCACCTTGGCCGAGACCCATTCGCTGATCACGACAGCCGCCAGGATCACCAGCAGGATCAAGCTCACCTGCGGCCAAGCCAGCACGTTGAGCGAGGATGACAGCTGCAGCCCGATGCCCCCCGCGCCCACAAGCCCCAGCACCGTGGATTCGCGGATGTTGATGTCCCAGCGGAACACCGCGATCCCGGCGAAGGCGGGCATGATCTGCGGCACGATCCCGTAGGCCATGACCTGCCAGCGCGAGGCGCCCGTGGCGGTGATCGCCTCGACCTGCTTGATGTCGATCTCCTCGATCGCCTCGTAAAGCAGCTTGGCGCAGAACCCGATGGACCGGATCGCGATGGCGACCACACCGGCCAGCACCCCCGGCCCGATGATCGCGATCAGCAGAAGCGCCCAGATCAGCGAGTTGATCGACCGGGTCGACACTATGATCAAAAGTGCGATGGGCCGGATGATCAGCGCCGAGGGCGTCGTGTTGCGCGCCGCCAGGAACGCCACCGGCACCGCGAGAAAGAGTGCGATGATCGTGCCCAGCGTGGCGATGTTGATCGTGTCCCAGATCGGCCGCCCCAGCTGGGTGATGTATTCCCACCGCGGCGGGGTGGCCCGGGTCCAGATATCGTCGGCGATCCGCGGCGCGTCCCAGACGAAGAACCACGTGGTCGCGTCCGAGATCCGCTGCCAGCAGACCACGAACACCGCCACCCCCAGCAGCCAGCCGAACCAGCGTACCAGACTTTCGTTGCGGGTCCGGCGATGCCAGACCTGCGTCCCTGCCTTGTCCAGAACCGGCATTATTGCACCCGCGCCCGGATGATGCCGGAGAGGTATTCCAGCGCCATCACGATCCCGATGATCAGCAGCAATATCGCCGCCGCCGTGTTGTATTCATAGCGGTCGAAGGCGGTGTTCAAAGTCGCCCCGATCCCGCCCGCACCCACGAGCCCAAGGATCGCGCTCTCGCGGAAATTGATGTCGATCCGGTACATGCTCAGACCGATGAGGCGTGGCATCACTTGGGGTTGCACGCCGTAGTTGATCCACTGCATCCAGCTCGCGCCCGAGGCCTTGATCGCCTCGGCCTGCACCCGGTCCATGGATTCGATGTCTTCAGCCAGAAGCTTCGACAGAAACCCGATGGTCGCGAAGGACAGGGTCAGGAACCCCGCCAGTGGCCCGAAGCCGAAGATCGCGACCAGCAGGATCGCGACGATGATTTCCTGCAACGCCCGGCTCACGGCGATGATCGCCCGACACACCAGGTAGACCGGCAGTGGCGCGATGTTGCGCGCCGCCCCCAGCGCGATGGGGATCGAGATCGCGATCCCCACCACCGAGGCCGCCACCGTCATCACGATGCTCTCCAGCAGCCCCTCCCAGATATCCTTGCCACGCGAGGTGAAATCCGGATTGGCAAAGCCCAGGATGAACTGCCAGCCCCGCTCCAGCCCGATATAGACCCGGCCCCAATCGACCTCGATGGTGGCGAAGGCGGCAATCAGATAGGCGATGGTGCCCACGATCAGGGTCCAGCGCAGTGCCGCGCTGCGCACGAAAGGCGGCTTGCGCCAGGGCGTGCCGACCATATCCTCCAGCCGGGCTGTCATTCGGCGGCCTCCACGGGCGCGTCCTCGTCCTCCACCTTCTCGATGGTGGCCTCCCAATCCTCCTCGCCGTAAATCTCGGTCAGCTTGTCTGGTGTCAGCCCCGTGGGCCCCCCGTCATAGACTATCTCGCCAAAGCGCAGACCCACCACGCGCGGCACGAACATCTGCGCCAGTGCCACGTCGTGGATGTTGATGATCGCCGCCAACCCGCGCTCGGCGCACAGCTCGGTGATCAGCCGCATGATCTGGCGGGAGGTCTTGGGGTCCAGCGATGCGGTCGGCTCATCCACCAACAGCAGCTTGGGGTTCTGGATCAGCGCCCGGCAAATGCCCACGCGCTGCCGTTGGCCGCCGGACAACTCGTCCGCCCGCTTGTCGGCCATGTGCAACAGCCCAACCCGGTCCAGAAGGCGAAACGCCTCGTCCACATCCGACTGGGGATAGCGCCGCAGGAAGGACCGCCAGAACCCGACAAAGCCCAACCGCCCCGACAACACGTTCTCCATCACCGTCAGCCGCTCGACCAGCGCGTATTCCTGGAAAATCATGCCCATCTCGCGCCGCGCCCGGCGCAAGCCGCCCGACCCCAGCGCGGTGATATTCACATCGTCCAGCCACACCGCCCCGCTCGTGGGCGGCACCAGACGGTTGATGCAGCGGATCATGGTGGACTTGCCCGCCCCCGACGGCCCGATCAGCGCCAGGACCTGCCCCGATGGCACCTCCAGGTCGATCTCCGTCAGGGCCTTGTCCCCGGTCTTGTAGGTCTTGGTCAGCTTCTCGAGACGCAGCATGTCCCACCCCGCAAAAAAGGGCGTGGCGGACCGACCGGCCCGCCACGCGCCATGGTTTCAGATCATTCGCACGCGTAGGAAACGCCGTTGGCCTCGTCGATCTGCCGGATCACCGCCCAGAACTCCTTGTAGTTCATCGGCAAAAACTGGCCCTCGTTGGATTTCGAGAATTCCTCTTCCAGCGACGTGCCTTCCCACTCGAAGTTGATGAAGGCATCGCGGATCTGGTCCTGCAACTCCGGCGTCAGGTTATGGGCGGTGCCATACCCCGTGGTCGGGAAGGTCTGCGAAGTGTAGATCGACACGATCTGGTCCTCGCTCACGACCTCGCGCTCGGTCATCCGGTGCAGCACCGAGTTTGCGATAGCCGCCGCCGGATAGTCCTTGTTGGCCACCCCGAGGATCGAATTGTCGTGTTTGCCCGAGAACACGGGCTCGAAATCCTTTTCGGCTTCCATGCCATACTCCGCCTTCAGGATCGCCGAGGGCGCCTTGAAGCCGGAATTCGACGTGGGCGAGGTGAAGGCCAGCTGCCCGCCCTTGATGTCCTCGATCGTCTCGATGCCGGAGCCGGGATAGGTGATGATCTCCATCTCGTAGCCGAAGCTGCCATCTGTCGCCGCCATCAGCGCGAAGGGCCGGAAGCCCGCGCAGTTGACCGCCAACGGGTTCGACCCGGTGTTGAACCCCGCCACGTGCAGTCGGCCCGAGCGCATCGCCTCGATCTGGGCGGCGTTGCTCTGGACGGGGAAGAACACCACGTCCTTGCCCGTGACCTCCGACAGATGGTCGATGAAGTCCGACCAGGCTTCGGCATAGACCGCCGGGTCCTCCACCGGCGTGTAGGCGAAGATCAGCGTGTCGGGATCGACCAGTTCCGACGGATCGGTCGGGATATCGGCGACCAAGTCGCCATCCACGTCGCAGAAACGCTCGTCCAGATCGCCGCGTGGGCAATCCTGGGCCGATGCGGCCCCGCCCAGTGTCAGCATCGCCGCCATCGAAACGCCGGTCAGCAGTTTGGTTGTGATGTTCATTTGGTTTCTCCCCGAAGTATCAGTATCTTGTGGTTCAGTCCGCGATCAGCACATCGACCCCGGCCCGGTGCAGCGCACTGGCCAGATCCGCCGGGGGTCGCGTCTCCACGACCACCGAGGACAGCATATCCAGTGCCCCCACATGGTTCAGTCCGGTCCGCCCGAACTTGCCGCTATCCAACACCAGATGTGTGTGACAGCTCCGTGACAGCATCGCCCGTTTCACCGCCGTGAACCCGCGCACGGTCTCGAACGGCCCCTCGCCGGTCAGCCCGGCCGCGCCGATCATGCAGCGATCCACGCGGAAGCCGTTGAGGAAGGCGACCGTGTCCGTGCCGGTGACCGCAGATTCCGCTGCCTGGTAGGCGCCGGGCGCCAGGATCACCTCCGCCGCGCCCTCGCCGAGGGTCATCGCCACCGGCAGGCTGTTGGTGATTACCGTGCAGGGCGTGCCACGCCAGGCCAGCGCGCGCGCCACCTCGATCATGGTCGCGCCGCTGTCGATCATCAGGGTCTCGCCGGGATGGACCAGGGCCGCCGCGGCCTGCGCGATGCGGGCCCGCTCGGCCGCGCGGGCGCCGGAGCGCTCGGTCAGGTCCGGATATGTGCCCCGCGTCGGCACCGAGGCCCCGCCATAGGCGCGGCTGATCAGCCCCTCGTGGCTCAGGCTGTCGAGATCGCGGCGCAGGGTTTCGGTAGATACATCGAAGCGCCGGGCGAGGTCGCTGACCCGCACATGCGGATGCAACTTCAGCTCCAGCAGGATGCGGCGTTGCCGTTCCGACTTCTTCAGTCGTCGCGGCACGCTGCGCCGATTTTCGCACCCAGTGCCAGAGACCGCGTGTGCCACGATTCCTGCCTCCCCCCAAATCTGGCCCTAGCATTGTTGGCAATCGCCACGATATGCAACGAATTTTGTTGTACCCACCCCATGAAAATGTTTTTTTCATCGCGATTTGAGGAACATGGATTTCATGGCCAAGACGCCCCAGGAGGCCCGGCTGCAGGTCGCCGCCCTGCCGATACGCTGGAAGGACGGCAAGCTGCGGGTGCTGCTGATCACCTCGCGCACGACCCGGCGCTGGATCATCCCCAAGGGGTGGCCGATGACCGACCTGTCCTTCCCCGAGGCTGCTGCGATCGAGGCGCAGGAGGAGGCAGGGGTCGTGGGCCAGGTGCTCACCACGCCGCTTGGGCATTACCATTACCGCAAGGTCCTGTCGGAGACCGAGTCCTGCCTGTGCAAGGTGACGGTCTATCCGCTGATCGTCGACCGGCTGGAAGAGTGCTGGAAGGAACAGGACGAGCGCACCCGCAGGTGGGTCTCCGCCAAGGAGGCTGTCGCGCATGTGCAAGAACCCGAGCTGGCCGCGATCCTGCGTGTCCTGGGCAAACAGTGCCGCTCCCGCGCCGATCTGGAGGCACTCGGCGCCCCCTCCTGACTGACAGGGCCGCCGGTCGCGCCGGGACCAAGCGCGTTGCAACGCGCTTAAGCCGCTTGCAAGCGGCTTGGCCCGGGCGGATCCCGCAGGATCGGCGGACAAGCGCGTGCCCCGGGTGGATCTGCCGCGGCATGCGCAGGGCTAAGCGCGGTGCAATGCGACCCAGCGGCCTGGCCCGGCGCAGTCCGCCTCCGCGACCCATCGACCGCACCGCTTGGACCCATCGCATGCGCGCTATATGTTTGATGCGCAGACATTATCGCGACCTGATACGGAACACGCCCATGCCCGACACACCGCAAGACATCGCAGACCTCCGCGCCCTTCTGGACGAGGACGAGGCCGAGATGAGCGTCGTCTTCTCCGACCCGTCGCAGCCCGACAACCCGATGATCTATGTCAGCGACGCCTTCCTGGTCCAGACCGGCTACACCCTCGAAGAGGTGCTGGGCCGCAACTGCCGTTTCCTGCAGGGGCCCGACACCAACCCCCATGCGGTCGAGGCGATCCGCCAGGGCCTGAAGGCCGAAACCCGCTTCACCATCGACATCCTGAATTACCGCAAGGACGGCTCGGCCTTCGTCAACCGCTTGCGCATCCGTCCGATCTATGACCCCGAGGGCAACCTGATGTTCTTCGCAGGCGCCCAGAACCCGGTCTGACCGCCGCTCTTGCCTCCGCCCCGCCCCTGCGGCACGGTTCGCCCGAGAGGAGAGGAGGCACCATGCAGATAACCCATCGCAGACCGGTCCGCACCGCGTGCATCGCGGCCTTGGTGCTCGTGCTGCTGGCCCCGCTCGCGCGCGCCGAGGCGCTGCCGCTGCCCGACCCGGTCACCGATGCCGACTACGCCCCGGTGGACGGCGCCGAGGCGCGCCTCGGTCAGCTGCTCTTCTACGACCCGATCCTGTCGGGCAACCGCGAGGTCTCCTGCGCCACCTGCCACCACCCGGCCTTCGGGACCTCCGACGGGCTGTCACTGGGCATCGGCGATGGCGGCACCGGCCTCGGCCCCGCCCGCCGCGCCGATCCCGACAACCCGCCCGAACAACGCATCCCCCGCAACGCGCCCGCACTCTTCAACCTCGGCGCCCACGAGTTCACGGTGCTCTTCCACGACGGCCGGATCGAGACCGACCCGGATCGCCCCGGTGGGTTGCGCACCCCGCTCGACGCCGACATGGTCGCGGGCTTCGCATCGCTCCTGTCGGCGCAAACCATGTTCCCGGTGCTCAGCGCCGACGAGATGGCCGGCCACTATGGCGAGAACGAGATCTCCACCGCCGTGCGCCAGGGCCGCCTCACCGGGCCGGGCGGCGCCTGGGACCTGATCTCCCGCCGGGTGGCGGCGATCCCCGCCTATGGGAAGGCATTCGCGCGGGTCTACCCGCAGATATCCGCGCCCGACCAGATCGCCTTCACCGACATCTCCAACGCCATCGCCGCCTTCATGGCCTTCGAGTTCCGCTCCGACACCAGCCCGTTCGACGCCTACCTGCGCACGGGCCAGGGGCTGGACGCGGCCCAGGGGCGCGGCATGGCGCTGTTTTACGGTACCGCTGGCTGTGCGGCCTGCCACGCGGGAAAATTCCAGACCGACCACGGGTTTCACGCCATGGCGGCGCCGCAGATCGGGCCGGGCAAGTCTGCACGGTTCGAAACCCACGCCCGCGACGAGGGCCGGATGCGCGTGACCGGGCGGGCGGCGGATGCCTATGCCTTCCGCACCCCCTCCCTGCGCAATATCACCCGCACCGCGCCCTACGGCCATGCGGGCGCGCACCGGGATCTCGGGGCGTTCCTGCGCCACCATATCCGGGCCGATGGCGGGGCAGGGCGGTTCGATCCGAAAGGGACAGTGCTGCCCGACCTCGCCGTTTCCGATTTCCGCGTCATGACGGACCCGGCGCAGCAGGCCGAGATCACGTCCGCGCGGACAATCGAAGGCCCGGTCTTGTCAGAGGCGGAGATCGCCGACCTCATGGCCTTTCTCGGCGCTCTCGAAGACCCGGGCGCGCTCAAGGGCCGCCTCGGCATCCCCGCCGCCGTGCCCAGCGGCCTTCCCGTCGCCCGGCCCTGAGCACATCAATTGCCACCCGCGCCCAAGCGGCTTCGAAGCCGCTTGCCCCCGCGGCCCCGGCGCGACATCCTGCTCCGTCCCGCCGCGCGCCACCGTCTCGTCGCCCCGGAACTGCGCGCACCCAAGGCCACCCGCGCCCCAAGCGGCTTCGAAGCCGCTTGTCCCGGCGCACTCACGCCCGTCGTCGCGGCGCCCAGGCCCGCAGTGTCCAGACCGCCCAGCCGGTCGCCCCCAGCACCCCCGCGCAGAGCAGCGCACGTGTCACCGGCTCCATCACGCCCTCGATCTGCACCGCATGCACCGCTGTGCCAATCACGGCCAGCACCACCGCCGCCGTATGGGCCCTGCGCCAGACCCGCGGCCCCATCCGGCGCGGCAGCACCGCCAGCCCTGCCGCCCCGAACACCGCCCACATCGCCACGACACCCCAGGCAGAGAACGGCGTGGGCGACACCAGAAGCAGCGCATCCACAACGTCGGGCGGGCTGGTGATCCAAAGGCCGCCCACATGCAGCAGTACCAGCGCCACCAGCGCGCTGCCGGTCCAGACATGCACCCGCCGCCCCAGCGCCCTCGGCACCAAGGGCAGCAGCCCCGCCGCCAGCAGCGGTTGCAGCAACATCCGGCCAAGCGCGAAAATTCCCGCGAACCCCGCCGCGATATAGACCGGCTCCCGCCAGGCCAGAAGGGGACTGCCCGCGGCCAAAACCACCGGCACCGCGATCCCCAGCCCCACGGCCGCCCAGGCCGCAAGCCCGCGCATCGGCTCAGACCGGCTCCAGCACGAAGGCCACATCCAGCGTCGTGTCCTCGGCGCTGCCCATGATCGGGCGCAGGAACACGGTCTTGAACCCACCCCCGCCATGGCCCGTGTCATGGTCCGCGTCATAGACAAGATGCCCGTGCGGCTGGCCGAAGGCGGGCACGATCTGTGGCATCTCCAGCCGGAACATTCCGTTGGCATCGGTCAGGGTCGCGCCATGGCTCTCGGGATCGCGCTCATGGCCTTCGGTGGTATGGGCCCACATCTGGATGCGCCGGCCGGGCAAGGGCGCGCCGTCGCCCGCCCGCCGCACGGTCCCGGTCATCCAGAACCCGCCGCCCCCAATGCGCTCCACGATCGGCGCGCCGGGGCGGTAATTGTTGGCTCCGCCGCGCATGGTCGGCGTCGGCGCAAGTCCCGCCGCCCGGGCGGGCACGCTCAGCCCGCCGAGGGCCGCGGCGGTCCCGGTGGCCAGACCCGTGCTCAGAAGGGTGCGGCGCGTAAGAAAACTCCCAGTCATCCAAGTCTCTCCTGTCTCTGAACGGCCAATCGTCTCTTCTGTCGAACGTAACACACCGACAGGGTCTGGCGACCGCGCGGCGCCTGCGCGCGAGACACGGTTGTGTGAGCGCCCGGCCACGAATTGCTTGAGATTTCGTATCAGCACCGCGCGGTAACCTATTCAAAAACCGTAATGTTTCGCGCGCGAAACAAATCTCTGGAAGCTCTTGATCCGCCACGATTTCGCGAAAAAATTTGTCGGCGGTGGAGGGCATCTCCGGTCCCGGTCCGTTAATCCGGGCCGCCCGCGCAACGCCCGCCCCCGGGCAAGCGGCTTCGAAGCCGCTTGGGCTCCCCGCGGCGCCCCGAGCCCCTGCGCCCTCGTCACGCTCCGTGCCGCCGTCCCACCGCTCCGGGCGGGGCGACAGCTGGGCCAACCGCGCCCCAAGCGGCTTCGAAGCCGCTTGGCCCCGTCCGCCGCGCGCTCAGGGCTCCACGCGCAGCACCCGGTCCGCAGCGCTCTCGCCCTGCCAGATCACCCGGTCGGCGGCATCGCGCAGCTCGACCTGCGCCTGCGTCGCTTCGCCCAGCCCGAAATGCAGCGGCGCCGCACTGCCGCCTGCATGACCGCCCCCGATCAGGCGCTGCTGCACCTGCGCGCCCGCGTTCGTGATCACCGTCACCTGTGCGCCGATCTCCGCCAGCCCGAGCGCTGACAGGTCCACCGCCAGCCAGCGGCCCGTTTGCTGCGAAACATTGCGATAGAGCTCCATCGGCGCGCGCCGGTTCACCACCACGAGGTCGAGCCGCCCGTCGCCGTCCAGATCCGCCAGGGCCGCGCCCCGCGACCGCGCCGTGGTGGCCACCCCCGCGGCGACCGAGACCTCCTCGAACCGCCCGTCCGCGCGCTGGTGCAGAAGGTTGTTGGGGTCCTGCATCGCCAGCCCAGGCATCTGGTCCACGTTGCCCTTGGCCAGAAACAAATCCGCGCGTCCGTCATTGTCCACATCCCCGAACTCCGCATGCCAGCCGGTGGAGGGGCGTCCATCCTCGCCCGTGTGGGGCCGCTGGGCATAGGTGCCGATGGCGAAAGGGGCGGCGGCATAGGTCCCGTCGGCCTGTGCGATCTGCATCAGCTGGTCGCCCATGGAGGTCAGCATCACCTCGTCGCGCCCGTCGCCGGTCAGATCCCGGCTGGCGATCCCCATGCCCCAGAGCGCCACCTGCGGCCAGCCATCCTCCGGGCCCAGAAACCGCCGCTCGGCCAGGTCGAACATCTGCTCGTACCCGCCGCGCACGTAGTAATGCCGGTCATTGGACAGCCGCAGGGTCATCCGCCCGCGCGCATCCCGCGCCGCCAGGGCCGAGAGGGTGCAGAAGCCCGGCCCGAAACTGTCGCTGCGAAACCCGCCCGCCTGGCCGGGGCGCAGAACTTGATGGTCGTCACAGGCCTCGAACGGCCCGTCGGGGTCGTCGCGGTCGACATAGTTGGCCACGAAAAGTGTCGGGCGCTCGTCGCCTGGCGCGACCCAGGCGGTGAAGGCGGTGGACCAGGCGTCGCCGGGGTCGATCCCCAACTCCGCGGTGGCCTCGGTGAAGGCGCAGTCCGGCCCGCCGCGCAGCACCAGGTTCGGCCCCACCCGCAGCACGAAGAGATCGCGCCATCCGTCCCCGTCGATGTCGAGCGGATAGGCCCCGGTCACGCCGATGATCTTTGGCAACAGACCGGGCGCGAACCGCATGCCGCCGCGGTTGCGCAGCAGGATCGCCGGGGCCTCGCCGCCCGCGGCGAACAGCTCCGGCAACCCGTCGCCGTCGCAATCCAGCACGGCAAGACCGCCGCCGACGAAATGCTCCCACCCGCCGGAATAGACATGGGGCGGCAGGGTGCCCGACAGATCCTCGAACCGGATTTCGGACTGAGCCGGGCCCGCAAGGCAGGCCAGCAGCGCAATGGCTCTCATCTCTCCCCCATGAGCGCGTCCGTGACCGCCGACAGCGCCAGCGCCGTCGCCCCGCGCGCCCAGACCTGGTCGCCCCAGGCGTGGATCTCGACCCGGCTGCGCGGGGTGGCGGGGTGCAGGGTCATGCGTTGCATCTCGGCGAGCACCTCTTCGGCATAAAGGTAGTCGTAGCGCATCCGCGCGCCGCTCAGAATGATGAGTTCCGGATCGAAAAGCTGCACCACATTGGCCAGTCCCAGCGACAGGAAGCGCCCGGCGCGCTGAAAGATCGCCTTGGCCGCGCCGTTGCCGGCCTTGGCCTGATCGAACAGGCTCTCCAGCATGGCGGCGGCGGTCTGGGCCGAGCGGGGGTCGCGGTCGAGCGCGGTGGAGGCCTCGCGCACCAGCGCGTAGTCGGCCAGATACGCCTCCAGGCAGCCGCGCTGCCCACAGCGGCAGAGCGCCCCGTCGAGCTGCACCTTGGTGTGCCCCAGCTCCAGCCCGAGCCCCTGTGCGCCGCGAAACAACCGGTTGTTCAGCACCAGCCCCATGCCGACCCCTTGTTCGATCGTGACCACGGCGAAGTCCTGCATCGCGCGGCCCGCACCGAACCACAGCTCGGCCAGCGTCAGGACATTGGCGTCATTCTCCAGATGCGCGGGCAGGCCGAAGCGGTCTTCGATGATCGCCTGGAGGGCATGATCCTGCCCGGCGAGGATCGGCGACCAGGCGACGCGGCCGGTTTCGTGATGGACGGCCCCCGGCAGACCGACGCCGAGCGCCGCCACCCGGTCGCGGGGCAGGGCGGCTGCCGCCAACACCTCGTCGATCAGGGTGGCCATCTCGGTCAGCAGCGCCTCGACCGCATAGCGCCCCGGCTGGCTCGCGCGGTGGGCGGTGGCCAGTTCGGTGCCGGAAAAATCCGACAGGCTGACCGTGTGCATCTCGTCCGACAGGCGCAGGCCAAGCACGTAGCGGGCCGCGGGCACCACGGCGAGGGCCACGGGCGGGCGACCGCGCCCGGTCTCGCGGGCGGGGGCGGCGATTTCGGTGAGAAACCCCGCCTCGATCAGGTCCGAGGTCAGCGTGGTGACCGAACCGGGCGAGATGCCGAGGGCGCGGGCGATGTCCATTCGCGGCGCGTGCCCGGCGGCGCGCACATGCTCGAATACCGCCTGACGCAGGGGTTTTGCATTGCGGCCCGAATCGGGCAGCATGGGCCCGCATCCGGGAGTGTCGCGCGTCGCGGCATCCTCTGGCATTAATTCATCCCCTGAACTTTATAGCCCATAGAAACCCGCGCATCTTTCCCTCAAGCGGCGGTGTAAGGCAGGTTTTCCCGGAATATGACGCATATAATTTCGCCACCTGTCAAATTTATTTTGACAACCGAATTAAACTTTGCATCACTGAGGGGGTGAGGGTCGAATGACCCCGGAGCCTGGGTTCAGGCGCCTACATTTGGGAGGACTACATGCGTAAAGCAATTCTCGCGGCCGCCATCGTCGCGGCCGGTGTCACCACATCGGCCTATGCCGATGTCACGGTCGGTGTCAGCTGGTCGAATTTTCAGGAAGAGCGTTGGAAGACCGACGAGGCCGCCATCAAGGCCGCGCTCGAAGCCGCCGGCGCCACTTATGTTTCGGCGGACGCGCAGTCGTCCTCGGCCAAGCAGCTGTCGGATGTGGAGAGCCTGATTGCGCAGGGTGTCGATGCCCTGATTATTCTGGCCCAAGACAGCCAGGCCATCGGCCCAGCCGTGCAGGCCGCGGCCGACGAGGGGATCCCGGTGGTTGGCTATGACCGCCTGATCGAGGATCCGCGGGCCTTCTACCTGACCTTCGACAACGTGGAAGTGGGCCGGATGCAGGCCCGCGCCGTGCTGGAGCAGGCCCCCGAGGGCAATTACGTGATGATCAAGGGCTCGCCCACGGACCCGAACGCGGACTTCCTGCGCGGCGGGCAGCAGGAGATCCTGCAGGATGCCATTGACGCAGGCAAGATCACCATCGTGGGCGAGGCCTATACCGATGGCTGGCTGCCGGCGAACGCCCAGCGGAACATGGAGCAGATCCTGACCGCCCAGGACAACCAGGTGGACGCGGTCGTGGCCTCCAACGACGGGACCGCGGGTGGCGTGGTCGCGGCCCTGACCGCCCAGGGCATGGAAGGGATCCCGGTCTCGGGCCAGGACGGTGATCATGCCGCGCTGAACCGGGTGGCCAAGGGCACCCAGACCGTGTCCGTGTGGAAGGACGCGCGGGATCTGGGCCGGGCCGCGGGTGAGATCGCCGTGGCCATGGCGAACGGCACCGCGATGGCGGATATCGAGGGTGCGACCTCCTGGACCTCCCCCGGGGGGACGGAGTTGACCGCCCGGTTCCTGGCGCCGGTGCCGGTGACCGCCGACAACCTTACCGCGGTGGTCGATGCCCAGTGGATCACGCAAGAGACCCTGTGCCAGGGCGTGACCGACGGTCCGGCGCCCTGCAACTGATCGCCTGACGATCCGGTCCCGGCGCGCGCGGCGTGCCGGGGCCATTGCCGTTCACCGACGATCCGCGCCAGATTTGCGCCTGCGCCAGTGCGCGCGGGATCAGGAGGGACTTGACCCATGTCCGATGCATCCCCGACCGAGAGCCGCCTGCCCAGCCGGGCCAAGCGCAGTTTCCTGCAGACCCTGGAGTTGGATACCCGCCTTCTGGGCATGATCGGGGCCTTCGTTCTGGTGTGCCTGGTCTTCAACCTGCTGACAGACGGGCGGTTCCTGACGGCGCGGAACATCTTCAACCTGTCGATCCAGACCGTGAGCGTGGCGATCATGGCCACGGGCATGGTGTTCATCATCGTCACGCGGCATATCGACCTGGCGGTGGGGGCGTTGCTGGCCACCTGTTCGGCGGCCATGGCGATGACCCAGACCGCGATCCTGCCGCAGGTCTTCGGGCTGGAGTTGGGCCATCCGGCGATCCCGTGGATCGCGATGCTGGTGGGCCTGGTCACGGGCACGGTGATCGGGGCGTTCCAGGGCTACCTGGTGGGGTATCTGATGATCCCGGCCTTCATCGTGACCCTGGGCGGTCTGCTCGTGTGGCGCAACGTGGCCTGGTACATGACAAACGGGCAGACCATCGGGCCGCTCGATCCGACCTTCATGACCCTTGGCGGCATCAACGGGACGCTGGGCGCGACCCTGAGCTGGATCGTGGGTCTCGTCGCGGTGGTCGCGGCCTGCTGGGCGCTGTGGTCGGGGCGCAAGAACAAGATCGCCCATGACGCGCCGGTCAAGCCCGTCTGGGCGGAACTGACGGTGATGGGGGTGGTGTCGGTCGCGATCCTCGGGTTCGTGGCGATCCTGAACAGCTACGAGGTGCCCACGGCGCGGCTGCGGCGGCTCTTCGAGGCGCGCGGCGAGGTGATGCCCGAGGGCTATACCGAGGTTTACGGCATTCCCTATTCCGTGCTGCTGCTGATCGCGGTGGCGGTGGCGATGACGGTGATCGCCAAGAAGACCCGGTTCGGGCGCTACATCTTCGCCACTGGCGGCAACCCGGACGCGGCCGAGTTGTCGGGGATCAACACGCGGATGCTGACGGTGAAGGTATTCGCGTTGATGGGGGCGCTCTGTGCGATTTCGGCCATCGTGGCCTCGGCGCGGCTGACAAACCATTCCAACGATATCGGCACGCTCGACGAGCTGCGCGTGATCGCGGCGGCGGTGATCGGGGGCACGGCGCTGGCGGGCGGTATCGGCACGATCTATGGCGCGATCCTCGGTGCGCTGATCATGCAGTCGCTGCAATCGGGCATGGCCATGGTCGGCGTCGATGCGCCGCTGCAGAACATCGTCGTGGGCACGGTTCTGGTGGCCGCGGTTCTGATCGACATCCTCTATCGCAAGCGGATGGGAGCGAAGTCATGACCCCCCTGGTGGAACTGGACGATATCTCGATCTCCTTCGGGGGGATTCGCGCGGTGGACGGCGTGTCGCTGGACCTTTACCCGGGTGAGGTCGTGGGGCTTTTGGGCCATAACGGGGCCGGAAAATCGACGCTGATCAAGATCCTGGCGGGGGCGTACCGCAAGGATAGCGGCGAGATCCGGATCAACGGCAAGAAGGCCGAGATCAACAGCCCGAGGGATGCGCGGCGCTACAATATCGAGACGATCTACCAGACGCTGGCGCTGGCCGACAACCTCGATGCGTCCTCGAACCTGTTTCTGGGGCGGGAGTTGACCACGCGCCTCGGCTTTGTGGACGACACGCGGATGGAGGCGGAGACGCGCAGGATCATGGCGCGGCTGAACCCGAACTTCCAGAAACTGAGCGAGCCGGTGAGTGCCCTGTCGGGCGGGCAGCGGCAATCCGTTGCCATTGCGCGGGCGGTCTATTTCAACGCGCAGATCCTGATCATGGACGAGCCGACGGCGGCGCTGGGCGTGCACGAGACGCAAATGGTCGCGGACCTGATCAAGGAGCTCAAGGCGCAGGGGCTGGGGATTTTCCTGATCTCCCACGACACGCGCGAGATGCTGGAGCTGTGCGACCGGGTGTCGGTGATGAAGAACGGCAAGCTGGTGGGGACCGAACGGGTCGAGGACGTGACGGAGGACGACATCCTGTCGATGATCATTCTGGGCAAGAACCCCAAGGCGGTGGCCTGATGTATCTGGGACTGGATCTGGGGACATCGGGGCTCAAGGCGGTCCTGATCGACGAAAACCAGGCGCTGGTGGCCGAGGCGACCGCCCCGCTGGAGGTCGCGCGCCCCCATCCCGGCTGGTCGGAGCAGATGCCGTGCGACTGGCTGGCGGCGACCGAGGCGGCGATGGCCGCGCTGGGTGCCCGCGCGGACCTGTCGGGGGTGCGGGCGATTGGCCTTTCGGGGCAGATGCACGGGGCCACGCTGCTCGATGCGTCCCACGAGGTGCTGCGGCCCTGCATCCTGTGGAACGATACGCGCGCGGCGGCGGAGGCGGCCGCACTGGATGCCGACCCGGCATTTCGCTCTGTGACGGGGAATATCGTGTTTCCCGGCTTCACCGCGCCGAAGCTCGCCTGGGTGCGCGCCCATGAGCCGGACGTGTTCGATCGCACGGCGCTGGTGCTGCTGCCCAAGGATTACCTGCGGCTCTGGCTGACCGGGGAGGCGGTGGCGGAGATGTCCGATGCCGCCGGCACCTCCTGGCTCGACACCGGCGCGCGGGACTGGTCCGCGCCGCTGCTGGCGGCCACGGGGCTGAGCCGGGATCACATGCCCCGGCTGGTAGAGGGATCCGAGGTCTCGGGCACCCTGCGCGACAGTCTCGCCGATGCCTGGGGTCTGCCGCGCGGCGTGCCGGTGGCAGGCGGGGGCGGCGACAACGCCGCCTCGGGCATCGGGATGGGCGTGGTGCGGGCGGGCGACGGGTTCGTCTCGCTGGGCACCTCGGGTGTGCTGTTCGCGGCCTGCGACGCCTATGCGCCGGACCCGGCCACGGCGGTGCACACGTTCTGCCATGCCCTGCCGGAGACCTGGCATCAGATGGGGGTGATCCTGGCGGCCACGGACGCGCTCAATTGGTTCGCGCGGACCTGTGGGACCGATGCAGCGACGCTGACGGGCGGGCTCGGCCCCCTGCAGGCGCCCGGGCGCCCGGTCTTTCTGCCCTATCTGGGCGGCGAGCGGACGCCCCATAACGATGCGGCCATTCGCGGCGCGTTTGCCCGCATCGACCATGCCGCGGACCGTGATGCGCTGGCGCGCGCGGTGCTCGAAGGCGTGGCCTTTGCCTTCCGCGACAGCTTCGACGCGCTGGCGGCCACGGGCACGCGGCTGGAGCGGCTGGTGGCCGTGGGCGGTGGGGCCAAGTCTGACACCTGGGTGCGGATGATCGCGACGCTGATCGGCCTGCCCATCGACCTGCCGCAAGCGGGCGATTACGGCGGCGCGTTCGGCGCGGCACGGCTCGGCATGATGGCGGCGACGGGGCAGGGGGCGGCGCTGGCCACCCGGCCCCCCATCGCGCGGAGCCTCGATCCGGTGCCGGCCCTTGCCGACGCCTTCGGCGAGGCCCATGCCACCTACCGCGCCACATACACCGCCCTGAAAGGACTGGACCGATGAGCGATTTTTTCGCGGGGATCCCCGCCGTCACCTATGAAGGCCCCGAGGCCCGCAGCGACTTCGCCTTCCGGCACTACAACCCCGACGAGATGGTCATGGGCAAGCGGATGGAGGATCAGCTGCGCTTCGCCGTGGCCTGGTGGCATTCCTTTGCTTGGGAAGGGGGCGACCCGTTCGGCGGTCCGACCTTCCAGCGCCCGTGGTTCGGCGACACCCTGGATCATGCCCGCGCCAAGGCCGATGCGGCGTTCGAGATGTTCCGCATCCTGAACGTGCCGTTCTATTGCTTCCACGACGCCGATATCCGCCCCGAGGGCGCGAGTTTCGCCGAGACCACCGCGAACCTTGAAGCGATGGTGGACTACCTGGGCCAGAAGCAGGAGGCGAGCGGCAAGCGGCTGCTCTGGGGCACCGCGAACCTGTTCTCGCACCGGCGCTACATGGCTGGGGCGGCGACGAACCCGGACCCGGATGTGTTCGCCTATGCCGCCGCCACCATCAAGACCTGCATGGACGCGACCCACAAACTGGGCGGCGCGAATTATGTCCTGTGGGGCGGGCGCGAGGGGTACGAGACCCTGCTCAACACCGATCTGGGGCGCGAGCGGGAGCAGGCGGGCCGGATGCTGCAGATGGTTGTGGATTACAAGCACAAGATCGGGTTCGAGGGCACGATCCTGCTGGAGCCGAAACCGCAGGAGCCCACGAAGCACCAATATGATTACGACGTGGCCACGGTGTTCAGCTTTCTGTCGGAGTTCGGCCTGCAGGACGAGGTGAAGATGAATATCGAGCAGGGCCATGCGATCCTGGCCGGGCATTCCTTCGAGCATGAGCTGGCGCTGGCGCGGGAGTTCGGGATCCTGGGCTCCATCGACATGAACCGCAACGATTACCAGTCGGGCTGGGACACCGACCAGTTCCCGAACAACATCCCCGAGGTGGCGCTGGCCTATTACGAGATCCTGCGCGCGGGCGGCTTCGATACCGGGGGCACCAATTTCGATTCCAAGCTGCGGCGGCAATCGCTGGACCCGGCGGACCTGATCGCGGCCCATGTGGCGGCGATGGATGTCTGTGCCGCGGGGCTGAAGGCGGCGGCACGGATGCTGGAGGATGGCGAGTTGGAGCAGCGGCGCGAGGATCGCTATGCGGGCTGGCGCGCGCCCTCGGCGGAAGCGATGCTGAACGGTGGCAAGCTGGAGGACTGCTTTGCCCATGTGATGGAGACCGGGCTTGATCCGCAGCCGGTCTCGGGCGGGCAGGAACGGCTGGAGGCGCTGGTCGCGCGATACCTGTAAGCCGGGACCGACACATGAAGGGAGCGTACTGGTATTGGACACCCCATGCCCTTGCAAGGCCGGTCCCGGTCGAGGGTTCATGTCCCGACGCGACCGAGGCCGCGTCGGGGGTGCGCAGGTTCGGCCTCGGTCAGGCGGCTTTCTTGCGGCGGCGCAGGGCGGCCAGCCCACCGACACCGGCCAGCAGCATCCAGCCCGCGGCGGGCAGCGGGATGGCAGCCACGTCAGCGGTGAATGTGCCCAGGAGGGTCGTCGTGTTCGACGCATTCTCTGCAGTCAGGAAGCTGGCGCCCATGTTGAACCCCGTCACGGACACGAAGTAGTCTACCCCACCGATTGTGAGGGAGTCGGACGCGCCGACATTCAGGGTGGGGGTCACCAAGTCGCCACATGGCTCGGGACCGCCAGCTGCGCAGGGGGCGCCACCGGGATCGTTCGGCGTTTCAAAATGATCGAAAATGAACTGCGACGTCAGCGATCCTGCGACACCACCGATCGTGAATTCCGTGGTCACGTCGAGCGTGGCTCCGGTGATGGATGTCCCCGAGTTGATTGGGAAGTTGTCGTGGGTGAAATTGCCCAGGGTGAACACCGTGTCAGATGAAAAAGGGGCTGTTGCAGGCGGGGCGACGCCAACAAAAGTGTAGCCGCTCTGCGGTCCACCGGAGGGCGTGGTCGTGCCCCAGGAAATGGCGTTTGTGGTGAGCCCGCTCACGTTCGTGCCGCCGGTGACGCTGGTCCATTCACCTGTCACGCTGGTGATCACGATGTCGCTGATGGTCGACGCGGAGGCGCCACCTGCGACGATCACCGCGACAGCGGTTGTCGCGAGAAATTTACCAAGTCTCATGTCGTTTTACCTTTCACGTTAACTGCGGCTAAAACCGCTAGTGTACCATACCTCAGTATTAGTTAACGGCATAGACCGGCGTTAATGTTTTGTTAACCTAATTCCATAGGGATTTTTCTTTTTATTTCGTGGCAAAGTGCAGGTGTAACGGGCGGTGCGCACGGGCGGGTTGTCACGCTAAGGTGTTTCCTCATCATGGTTTTTTGAAAGAACTTAGATCTCACTGCCGTCCGCGCTGTGATCTTGACTGCAGTATATTCTGCGGTGCGGCGTGCCAGGGAAGCGTCGGATGCCTGCGCCAGCGCTTTGCTCGAAGCGTGCTCTGGCCCCTTTCCAACGCTCTTTTTTCGGATAATTCGCCTTGTTTTCATGGTGCGGCGAAAGTGGTTTGTGTCCCGTCTTGATGCCGCCACAGGGGTGGTGCAGGGCGTGGCGCGGGACTGCAGCAGTCGGGCCCGTGGGTCGTTCTGTTGGAACGTGTTGATGTGTCAAAGGATTTCAGGTGAATGCGCAGTGGGTTACGTGCGTCAATTGAAAGCGTTTTGAATGAAGGCTTCAATACATTGAGGTTGTCTTTTCAGCTGCCCGGGGTCGAGACACCGAAGCTCACGCGTTCGGGGGTGCGTTTCGAAAAATCGCAGGTACATCAACGGATTGCCTGACGAGTGTTTCTAGATCTGAATATAGCTCGGGGTGTTTCAGGGGTGGACGCTTTTCGGAATTCCAGGTTCATTCAATCTTTATTCGGAATGGGTAATATTAATTTTTTCGATTGATGACGTTCAAGAAACAATCTTGCCGTTCGATCCGACATTGGCCTGCTAGCCTTCGGGCCGAGAGGCCCGGCCGATCCACGGGTCGCTCGCCGCGCCCGGCAGGCGGGGGCGCGCTCGTGGGAACCGCGTGCCATCGATCCGATACCCGACGCCTGCACCGCGCGACAGTCCCGCGCAGGGGCTGTCGGTCGGTGCGGTGGCCCCCCCCGCGCTTCGGGGAAGGCCGGTCGTGGGACCGGGGGCGCGCAAGTCCGCCTCCTGCCGCCGTCGACCCGAGGGTTTTTGTCCATATCAGAGTGTCGTCAGACACCGCCGCGACAGCTCCGTCAAAATCGCAAAGGGCACGAGTCGCAGGGGTATTCCGCGCTGAAAGCGGCGATCTAGACCGATGGTTTATGGCAGAGAGGTGCCCATAAACCCCAGTTTAATGGACCAATCGGCCGGTTGCGCCAACTGCTTCACGAAGTTCAGCCCACAGCAAAAGGTTTCAGGATGCAGGCCAACCGTATCGCCCTTTATTCCCATGACACGCTCGGTTTTGGCCACTTTCGGCGCAACCTGATGCTGGCCAAGAAGCTGCGCGCGTTGCCGTCGAAGCCGGATGTGATGCTGGTGGCCGGGACCTACGAAGTCGGGGCCTTTGACATTCCCGACGGCATCGAGGTTCTGACGCTGCCGGCCTATGCCAAGCACGCGGATGGCCAATACACTGCCCGGCGCCTGAACATGGAGCTGTGCGAGCTGCGCGCCCTGCGCGAGGCGATCCTGGCGGCCACCTTGAAGCGGTTCGCGCCCGACCTGCTGATCGTGGACAATGTCCCGCTTGGCGCCCAGGGGGAACTGGAGGGGCCGCTGCGCAAGCTTCGCAAACGGGGCAAGACGCGGCTTGTGCTGGGGTGTCGCGATATCCTCGATGATCCGGCGACCGTGCGGCGGCAATGGCTGCGCCAGCGCCATGTCGAGACCATCAACACCTATTTCGATGCGGTGTGGATCTATGGGGACCCGGCCGTCTATGACGTGTTCAAGGACTGCGATCTGACCGGCATCACCGCCGAGATCGTGCATACCGGCTACTTGTTGAAGGACTGGCCCGCCGAGGTCGCGCCGAGTGGTGGGGAGGCGCCGCTGGTTCTGTGCACCGTGGGCGGCGGGCGCGACGGTCTCGACCTGTGCAAGGCGTTCGCGGCGGCGGAGCTTCCGGCGGGTCACCGCGGCATCATCGTGCCGGGCACGCAAATGGATGCGGACGCCCTGGCCCGTATCCGGCAGATCGCGGCGGGCAATCGCGGCATGCAGGTGGTGCCCTTCGTGCCGGACCTCGTGCCGCTGATGGCCGCGGCGCGCCGGATCGTGGCGATGGGGGGCTACAACACGACCTGCGAGATCCTGGCCCTGAAGAAACCGGCGCTGATCGTGCCAAGGGTCGCGCCGCGCACGGAGCAGCTGATCCGCGCGCGCGCCCTGAGCGACCGCGGGCTTGTCGATATCTGCCACCCGAGGGGGCTGTCCCCGACGGCCTTGTCGGAGTGGATGGCGCGCCCGATCCCGCGCGCGGCCTCTCATGGGATCAGGACCGATGGGCTGGCCTCTGTTGCCGCCCTCGCCCAGTCCGCGCTTTACCCCGATTACCAACAGATCGCCGCAGAGTGATCCGATCAGAAAAGGAGATCGCCATGATCCATATCCGTCCACCGAAACAGGGAAAGATCGGATATATCTGCAAGCGCTACCCGCGCTTTTCCGAGACCTTCATCGTCCACGAGATCCTCGCCCATGAGCGCGCGGGCCAGCAGGTGGAGATATTCGCGCTGCGCCCGGTCATGGACACGCATTTCCAGGACATCCTGTCGAAAGTGCGCGCGCCCGTGCACCGGATCCCCGAGAAGACCCGCTCTGTCAGCGTGTTCCGGGACCTTCTGGAGAAGGCCGAGGCGCTTTATCCCGGTGCGCCGCAACGGGCGCTGGCCACGGGCGCTGCGACCGATGCCATTGCGCAGGGGCTTGCGCTGGCCATAGACGCCAAACGCCTTGGCGTGACGCATTTCCACGCCCATTTCGGCACGGTCGCCACGACGGTCGCGCGCGTGGCCTCGCAGGTCTCCGGCATTCCGTATACTTTCACGGCCCATGCCAAGGATATCTATTACCGCTACGACCCGCCGATCGAGCTGGACGTGAAGCTGCGCGATGCGGCGGCGGCGGTGACGGTTTCGGATTTCAACCTGGCCTACATGACCGAGACGTTCGGCAAGGACGCGGCCGGGCTCGTGCGGCTTTACAACGGGCTCGATCTGTCGGGCTTTGCGTGGTCCGAGCCGACGGCGCGGCAGACGGATATCCTCGCCGTGGGCCGCCTGATCGAGAAGAAGGGGTTCCATATCCTTGTGGAGGCCCTGTGGCAGTTGGCGCGCAAGGGGCAGACCCCGCGCTGCCGGATCATCGGCATGGGGGAGGACGAGGACAACCTGCGCAGCCAGATCGCGGCGGCGGGCCTGGAGGGTCAGGTGACCATCGAAGGACCGCGCCCGCAATCCGAGGTCATCGCCGCCATGCGCGACGCCGCCGTTCTGGTCTGCCCCTGTATCGTGGCCCGCGACGGCAACCGTGACGGGTTGCCCACCGTGTTGCTGGAGGCGATGGCGCTTGGAACGCCCTGCATCGGGACGGATGTGGTCGGCCTGCCGGAAATCCTGCGCCCGGGGGACACCGGGCTGCTGGCCAGCGAGGGCGACCCCGACACCTTGTCCGCCGCGATTTCGCAGATGCTTGGCGACATCGACCTGCGCCGGCGCGTGTCGCGCAATGCGCGCCGGTTGATCGAGGAAGAGTTCGACATCGACCGCAACGCGGCCCGGTTGCGCGAGCTCTTTGCGTCCTGCTCGGGCCCTGTGCCCGCCGGCCTGAAGGGAGCAGCCTGATGCGCGTAGCTTATGTCTCGACCGATCCCGGCATATCGCCCACCGGCACCAAGGGGGCGTCGATCCATGTGCGCGCGATCCTCGGGGCGTTGCTGCGCATGGGCGCAGAGGTGACATTGTTCGCGCCCCCGTCCCGCGCGCCGTTGCCGGAGGATTTGGCCGCGGTGACCTGGGTGCCGCTGCCGAAACCGGCCAAGGGCGCGCCCGAGGTCCGCGAACGCGCGCTGATCGCGGCCAATGCGCGCCTGGCGCAGGCGATGGAGGACCACGGACCTTTCGATCTGATCTATGAGCGGCACGCCCTGTTTTCGGACGCGGCCATGCAATTCGGTGCGGCGCGCCGGATCCCCAGCGTGCTGGAAGTCAACGCGCCGCTTCTGGAAGAACAGCGCCGCCACCGGGTTCTGCAGAATTCGGACGAGGCGGCGGCTCGTGCCCGGTCCTCGATCTCGGCGGCGGATCGGATCATCGCCGTCTCCGATGCGGTCGGCGCCTATGCCGAAGGCTTCGGCGCCCGGTCGGTCAAGGTCGTGCCGAATGGCGTCGATGCGGACCGCTTTGCGGTGCCACCCGGGTTCCGGCCGCCTTTCACCCTCGGGTTTGTCGGCACGCTCAAGCCCTGGCACGATGTGGCCTGCCTGATCGATGCGCTGACGCTGGTCCGGCGCTCGGTGCGCGATGCGCGGCTGCTGGTGGTCGGCGACGGTCCGGAGCGCGCGGCCCTCGAGGCGCAGGCGCGCGAGGGCGGTCTTGCCGACGCGGTCGACTTCCATGGCGCGGCGCCGTCGCAGGACATCCCGGCGCTGCTGGCCCGGATGCATGTGGGGCTCGCCCCCTATCGCGGGGGGGATCCGTTCTATTTCTCGCCGCTCAAGATCTACGAATACATGGCGGCGGGCCTGCCCGTTCTCGTCAGTGACCGGGGCAACATGCGCGATGTGGTCCTGCCGCCCCGGGCGGGCGCGGTGGTGCCGCCCGATGACCCCGCTGCGCTGGCCGAGGCGATCATCCACCTGGCGCAGAACCCGTCGGTCGGGCGCGCGCAGGGCCAGCGCGGGCGCGCCCATGTGATCCGCACCGCCAGTTGGGATCACGTCCTGCGGGCGAGCCTGAACGGCCTGCCGCTCCCTTCGGTCCTGGCCGCCTGATGGCCCGGTCCGGCAGCCGTCCGTCCTCGTTGGCGGAGACCGCCCCCGGCTTGCGCCGGGTGTTGCGGCGACTGGCCCCGTTCATGCGCGACGAGCGTCCCCTGATCGCGGGCGGGGCGCTGGCCATGCTCGCGGCCGTCTTCGCCAAGCTGGCCGAGCCCTGGCCGCTGAAGTTCGTGATCGACATGTTCGTGCCCGGGCGGGGCGGAACGGAGCCGGGGATGCCCTTCGGGCTGACCGATCCGATCATGCTCCTGGTGCTGTGTGCGCTGTCCATAGTCCTGGTGATGGGCTTGCGCGCCACGTTCGAGTTCACCGCACGGGTGACCTTCGCGCTCGCCGGGGCGCGGGTTCTGGCGAAGGTCCGCGCGACGCTGTTCGAGCATCTGCAACGGTTGCCCGTGGCGTTTCACCAGAAATCCCGCCCCGGTGACCTGACCCTGCGGCTGATTTCCGATGTGGGCATGCTCAAGGAGACCACCGTCACCGCCGCCTTGCCGCTGGCCGTGAATGCGCTGGTGCTGGTCGGCATGATCGCCGTGATGCTCTGGATCGATTGGCAGCTTGCCCTGATCGCGCTGTCACCCTTGCCCGTGCTGTGGCTGATGACGATGCGGATCGGGCGGCGTATCCAGTCGGTCAGCCGCAAGACCCGGAAAACCGAAGGGGCCATGGCGGCCTCCGCATCCGAGGCGATGTCGAACGTGGCCATCGTCCAGGCGCTCGGCCTCGAGAAAGCGATGAGCAAGGATTTTCTCGGCGACAACGCCGCTGAGTTGAAACAGGGCGTGCAGTCCAAGCGGCTGACCGCGGGGCTGGAACGCCGGGTCGATATCCTGGTGGGTGTCGGCATCGGCCTGGTGCTGTTGTTCGGGGGGCTGTCCATCCTCGACGGGCGCACCACGCCCGGGGATCTGATCGTCTTTCTGACCTACCTCAAGAACACGTTCAAACCCGTGCGCGACTACGCCAAATATGCCGCCCGCCTCGCCAAGGCGACCGCGGCCGGGGAGCGGGTCATCGCGTTGCTCGACGAGGACACGAAGCTGACCAGCCTCGCGACGCCCGTCAAACTGCCCGAAACCCAGGGGGGGATCGCGTTCGAAAACGTGTCTCTGAACCTGGGCGGCTCCGAGATCCTGAAGGATATCTCGATCTCGATCCGCGCAGGCGAGCGGGTTGCCATCACCGGCCCGTCTGGGTCAGGCAAATCGACGCTCCTGTCCCTGGCGATGCGCTTGCAGGATCCCGATGCGGGGGCCGTGCGCCTCGACGGGCGGGACCTGCGGGCCCTGGCGGTGGAGGATGTTCGCGACAGCTTTGCCTTCGTGCCGCAGGATCCGGTGCTGTTTCATGCCAGCATCGCGCGCAATCTGGGCATTGCCGCGCGTCACGAACCGACCCCAGACGAGATCATCGCGGCCGCGCAGCTTGCGGGGGCCCATGACTTCATCCTGTCGCAACCCCAGGGCTATGACACGGTGCTGGCGGAACGCGGCAGCACCCTGTCGGGCGGCCAGCGCCAGCGCCTGTCCTTCACGCGCGCGGCTCTCAGGAACGCGCCGATCTTCCTGCTGGACGAGCCGACCACCGGTCTGGATGCGACCACTCAGGCGAACCTGGCAGACGCGATCTGGCAGCTGACCGAGAACCGCACGCTTTTGATGGTGACCCATGATCTCCATCTCGCGGCCCGGGCGGATCGGGTGATCTGCCTGGAGGGCGGGCGGATCGTCGCGAACGGTCGCCACGAGGACGTTCTGGCGCAAGGCGGGCTCTATGCCAAGCTCTGGGCCGAGCAGATGCAGACGGGGGTCGCCCATGCCGCAGAATGATGCGCTGATCGCGCGGGATCCGGGCTTGCCGGGGCTTGCGCTGCTGCTGGACCGCTCGGCGCTGGAGGCCGGTCTCGGCGCGCCCATCGCGGCGCTGGGGTCGCTGCGCTACAAGCCCGGCACCAGCTGCACCCGCGCCGTGCGCCTGGCGGATGGTCGCCATCTGTGGCTCAAGGCGCTGACCCGCGACAGGCATGGCCAGGTGCTTGCGCGCGGCCAGGACCTTGCGCCCCAAGCGTTGCGCGACCGGCATGTGGTGGCGCAATCCCCCGCCGCGGACCGGGACATTCCCGGTCTGAAACGGCTCTGGCCCGAACAAAGCAGGCCGGCGGAGCTGGCGCGCCTGCTGGGCGATCATCCCCTGTCCCGGGCCGTGCTGCACCCCCTGAGCCACCGTCCGACCCGCCGTCTGGTCGCGCGCCTCGACGCGGGCGGCACACGGGCGTTCCTGAAGGCTTACACGCGCAAGGCCCATGCACAGGCATTGTCGGGCATCCTGCTGGCCGCCACGCTCGGGCATGGGCGCGTTCTCGCGGCCTGCGCCGAGCGTGGGCTGATCGTGTCCGACTGGATCGACGGGCGCAGCCTGTGCCCGGCCAACGATGCGGCGCTCGACCCGCACGCCTTCCGCCAGGCCGGAGCGGCCCTTGCCACCGCCCATCGCGCCGGCCTTCGGACGCCGTTTCAGGCCACCCGGTTCGATGCGGTTCGCCGCCTGCGCGCCCTTGCCAAGGACATCGGCCGCCTGCTGCCGGAGCAGCGCGCCCGCGCCAACGACCTTGCCGAGCGGCTCGTCGCAGCCCTCGCGTCGGTGCCGGAGCAGTACGGCCTGATCCATGGGGATTTCTCGGCCGACCAGATCCTGGTGGGCGCAGAGGACGCGATCACCATCATCGACTGGGATCGCGCCGCGATGGGCGATCAGGGGTCCGATCTCGGCAGCGCGCTGGCCCGGCTGGAGGTGCAGCGCCTGTGGCACGGCCTGCCCGAGGCGGCGGCGAAGACCGCGACCGAGGCCCTGCTTGCCGGTTACGGGGATGTGCGGCCTCTGCCTGCGTCCTGGTCGGCGCAGGAAACCGCCCATCTCTTCCTGCTGTTGGGAGAAGCGTTTCGTCATCAGCTGCCCGATTGGCCCGCGCGGACCTGCGCACTGCTGGACCGGGTCGAAGCGGGCCTCCGCACCGCTCCGGCGCCACAGGTCGATCCGGAACTGCCCCAACTCGCAACATTGCTCGATCCGCAAGGGGCAGCGCAGGCCCTTGCGGCGCATCAAAGCCCGACCGTGGTCGCGCCGCCCAAACTCCGGCGCCACAAACCCGGACGCCGTGCACTGATCGACGTGACCGCGCGGGACGCGGCAGGAGATGCGACCGACTACCTTATCAAGACACGCGCCAAACGGGCCGATCATGCCACCCCGGCATACCATGCCGCGTTGCGTGCGGCCGGGTTCACCGAAACCGGGGCAGGGGCCTTTGCCGTGCCCGAGGCATGGCCCGGCCCGCCGCGTCTGCGCGCCTGGAGCATGCGGAAGGTGCCCGGTCGGACCCTCACCGCCTGCCTACATCCCAAGGCCCCGGTGGCGCCGTTCCGGCAAGCCGGGCGGGCGCTGGCCGCGTTGCATGCCTGCCATGTCGAGGGCGTGCCGCGCTGGACGCCGGAGGCCGAATGGGACGTGCTCGCGCGGGCGCTGGACCATGCGGCGAACGCGCATCCCGGCGATGCCGAGGCGCTGGCGGGCCTGCGCCGGGCGGCGCGGATTGCCCTCGACCGGGTGCCGAAGCGCCCGGATGTCCTGCTGCACCGCGACTTCTATCCCGACCAGCTGCTCGTGGAGGAAAGCCGCCTTTGGATGATCGACCTCGACCTTCTGGCGATGGGGGACCGGCACGTGGATGTGGGCAATTTCCTTGCCCATCTTGATGAGCAGGGGCTGCGCGATCACGGCGCGGTGCAGGTCTTCGACGACCATGCCCGCGCGTTCCTCGCAGGGTACCAGGAGGCGGGCACGCTCGATATGGCCTCGGTCCGCGTTTTGCGGGACGTGTCCCTGGCGCGCCATCTTCACATCTGCGACCGGATCGCCAGCCGCAAACCCTGCTATCCCAAGCTGCTCGCCGAGCTGTCCCGCTGGTTCGATCCCGGCGGTGCCATGGGCCGCGCGCCGCACCCTGCCTGTGCGATGTCGGTGCCCCGACCGGGGGCCGCCGCCCGGACCCGCGCAGGATAAAAGGGCGCATCCGGCGCGACATCCGCAGACCAGTGGCAGGCGGGCCAGCCTGGTGCATCAGAGTTCAACAGGCGAAGGTGGCAAAGGCGCCGGATTGGCGGTCCCTGAAGGATTCGAACCCTCGACCGATCGCTTAGAAGGCGATTGCTCTATCCAGCTGAGCTAAGGGACCGCGCCCGGATTTGGTAGGGCATATGGCGCGGGCTTGTAAAGACCGTTTCCGGCGCGGCGCAGCAAAACCTTTTCCGATCAGGGCTTTACCGCACATGCTCCTCCCATTGTCCCGGCGGGTGCAGGGCTCAATGACCGGTGAAGACCAGCAGCTGGAAGGGCATCAGCAGCGCGCGCAGGCGCAGCCCCGCCGCATGGACCACGCCCACCGTGTCGACCACGTGCAGGCCGATCCGGTGGAAAATGCCCAGATCCTCGGTCTCCAGCCGTTCGTGGTTGTTGGTGTAGGCATTGGCAAGGCAGCGGCTGCCCGGCGGGATCAGGTCGGTGGTGCCGGGATAGAGCGGCTCCATGAACACCGTGACCGTGCCGGGCGCGCCCTGGGCACCGATATCCAGAAGCTGGTCCGACGGCCGGATCTGGCCTGCGGCGATCACGTCCTGCACCTGCACCACCACCATGGGCACGATCGAGAAGGGCTGCGAGACGCAGGCGATCTCGGCCACGCTGCCGGGGCGGATCACTTGCGCTGCGACCTGCGGGAAACCCGCCTGGAAGCGGTTGCGCCCGGAATCCAGCGGCACGAGCACACCGGCGGGGCGCAGGATCGGGTTGACGATATCGCCCACGCGCAAATCGAACTGCTCGATCCGGGCGTCGATCCCGGCATAGACGGTCATCTTCCCGATCTCGGTCTCGGCCTGGGCCAGCGCGGCCTTGGCCGTGGCGCGTTGGGCGGGCAGGGCGACCTCGATCCGGGTCTGGAGCGAGCGCAGGTTCGCCTCGGCGGCATCGAGCGCGCCTTGCGCCTCGTCGAGCTGGTTGCGCAGGGTGTCGACCTCCCGCTGAGTGACGGCGGAGGAGCCTTCGGCCAGCAACGTCTCGCGCCGGTTCAGATCCTGCTCGATCTGCCGGTAGGCGGCTTGCGCCTGTTCCAGCGCGCCGGTGGCCCCGCCCAGATCGGATTGCGCGACCAGGAGTGCGGCATCGACCTCCTCGATCTGGCGGCGGGCGGTTTCGGCCGCGGCCTCCTGCCGGGAGCTGTCGAGCCGGAAGATCGGATCGCCCGCGGCGACCTCCTGGTTGATATCCACATAGACCTTGTCCACGCGCCCCGCGCTTTCGGACAGGATCGTCACCGTGCGGAAGAAGGAGGTCACGTTGGACGTGCTGGGGTGGAAATAGAACACCACGGTGATCAGGCTGATGGTCAGCATCGCGCACAGGGTGATGCCCCAGCGCAGCTCGTACCACATGGTGAAGAAGGTGATCTCTTGCCCCCAGGTCTTGCCCTGCACCCGGCTGCGGTAGAGGTAATCGGGCAGCACCGTGAGCATCGAGCACAGCATCAATTCCAGCATGGCTCAGCCCTCTTTCTCGGCTGTGGGGGCAGGGGCCTCGTCGCGTCGCGGCCCTCCGGCAAGGTTGCGCAGCGATTGCGCGATGGAGTTCAGCGGCGTGATGAAATCCGGCGGACGGAAGGCCGCCAGCACCAGGGCCGCGACCCAGAACAGGTTGTTATGGGTAAAAAGCGCCAGCATCGCCAGCACGCTGATCAGTTGCAGCTGCACCGCGTTGGAGCGGTGCGCCATCTTCTCGGGCAGGGCATGCAGGGTGAAATAGGCCACGCCCAGCCCCAGGATCACCGCGATCAGGAACACCACCATGAAGCTCATCAGAAAGTCGCTGCCATCGGCGCCCGCGACATAGGGCGGCAAATGCGCGGGGGCCATCGGGTGGATATCGGCGGCGGTGCTCATGGGCTCGGGCTTTCCGGTCGGGGGGTGCTGCGGCCGCAGGCTAGTGGCGGGACCGGCGGTTTTCCAGCGTCTTCTGCGCGGGGCGGTGTGGGGCGGGGCTCAGGCGCTCTGGCGCGCGCCGCGGGTGGCGGCCCAGCGGTCCGGGTCACTGCCGAGCGCGGTCCAGAGCCATGCCTCCACCGCGGCCTCGGTCGGCTCCAGCCGTTCGGCCATCCCGCCGGTGAAGGTCTCGAAGGCCTCGGCATTGAGGCTGTTGAGCCCCACGAGCACGGGGATGTCGCGGGCCAGCGCCTCGGCGATCAGGGGCCGGAAGCCGCGGCCGCTGGCCTCCTGCTTGCCGAACTTGTTGACAAAGAGTAGGTCCGCCTGGGGCAGGAACGCCTCCGACAGCCCGATCGCGCTTTCCAGGGCCTGCGGGTCGAGCCGACACCCCCGGGACCCCGCGCCGAGGCTTTGGGAGATGCGGACCACCGGCCCGTCGGGCAGGATCTTGACATCCATGTCGCAGGGCTTGTCGTCGCCGCAATCGGTGTTGGTCTGGACTGTGCCGCACAGGGTGACGCCGGCTGCCTGCATCCGGGCCGCGAGGCTCCAGAGCAGCAGGTCGGTGCCGCCGCGCGCATTGGACATGGTGCAGGCGATCTTCATGTCGGGGGTCCTCGATCGGGTCGGCGGTTCGGCCGGGATTGCGGGTCGTCGCCTCGATATAGCGCCAGTTGCGGCCGGATTACAAACGGGACCGTGTGCGGGGCGCACCCGGTCGCGGCCGCGCCGGACAATGCGCTTCGAAGCGCGTTGGTCCCAGCCCCCGGGCGGATTTCCCGCGTCGCGATCCGGGAATGCAGGGTCGTTGCCGGCACACCCGGCAGGGCCGCGGCGCCTTGCGGGGCGTGCCGGTGACCATCCGCGCGGATCAAGCGGTTTCGAAACCGCTTGGCCCCTTCGGGTCGCGGCACGCGAAAGGCCGCCCCGAAGGACGGCCTTTCATCCGTATTTCGCCCGGCTCAGCCGATGATCGCGTTCAGGGTCGGGCTGGGCCGCATGACCGCCGCGACCTTGGCGGGATCGTTATGGTAGTAGCCGCCCGTATCCGCCGGTGTGCCCGCGCCCGCGGCCAACTCGGCCAGGATGGTCTCCTCGTTCTCGGCCAGCTTTGCCGCGATGGGCGCGAAATGCGCCGCGATCTCGGCGTCCTTGTCTTGGGCCGCCAGGGCCTCGGCCCAATAGCGCGCGAACCAGTAATGGCTCGCCCGGTTGTCGGGCTGGCCCACCTTGCGACCCGGGGAGCGGTCGAATTCCAGCACCTTCTGGGTCGCCGCCTCCACCGCGTCGCCGAGCACGCCCGCCTTGGCGTTGTCCCGGCTCTGGGCCAGGAACTTGAAGCTCTCGCCCAGGGCGCAGAACTCGCCCAGGCTGTCCCAGCGCAGGTGGTTTTCGGCCTGCAACTGCTGCACATGCTTGGGCGCGGAGCCGCCCGCTCCGGTCTCGAACAGCCCGCCGCCCTGCATCAGCTTGACGATGGACAGCATCTTGGCCGAGGTGCCCAGCTCCAGGATCGGGAAGAGGTCGGTCAGGTAGTCGCGCAGCACGTTGCCGGTGATGGCGATGGTGTTCTCGCCCTTGGTGATCGTCTCCAGGCTCGCGACCGTGGCCTCGGCGGGCGACATGATCTCGAACTTGTCGGCCACGCCCGCGGCCTCCAGGATCGGGGTGACATGCTTGATCAGTTCGGCGTCATGGGCGCGGTCGGCGTTCAGCCAGAAGATCGCGCGATAGCCCGTGAGCTTCTGCCGCTCGATCGCCAGCTTGACCCAGTCCTCGATCGGCGCCTTCTTGGCGGTGCAGGAGCGCCAGATGTCGCCCTTCTCAACCTCGTGGGAATGCAGCACATCGCCATTGGCCGCGATCATGCGGATGGTGCCGTCGGCAGGGGCCTCGAACGTGGTCGGGTGGGAGCCGTATTCCTCGGCCTTCTGCGCCATCAGCCCGAGATTCTGCACCGTCCCGGCGGTGGTGACATCGAGCTTGCCGTGCTTCTTGAAGAACTCGATCGTCTCGGCATAGACGGGCGCATAGCTGCTGTCGGGGATGACGCAGACGGTGTCGGCCTCGTTGCCATCCGGGCCCCAGCCCTTGCCGCCCGCGCGGATGATCGCGGGCAGGGAGGCGTCGATGATCACGTCCGAGGGCACGTGCAGGTTGGTCAGGCCGGTGTCGGAATTGACCATGTACATCGGCGGCTGCTTGTCCAGCACCGCCTGGTAATCGGCCAGCACTGCGTCCGAGGCGCCGTTCAGCACCGTGCCCAGCCCGCCGCGCGCGCCGGTCAGCTCCGGGTGTTTCTCGAACAGCTCGGCAAAGAACACCTCCACCGCGTGGCCGAAGATGATCGGGTCGGAGACCTTCATCATCGTGGCTTTCAGGTGGATCGACCACAGCACGCCCGCCTCTTTCGTGGCCGAGATCGTCTCGGCCAGGAAGTCGCGCAGGGCGGCGACGGACATGAAGGTCGCATCGCACACAGTGCCCGCGTCGAGCGGCACGCCCTCCTTCAGCACCGTGGTGCCGTCCGCGCCCACGAATTCGATCCGCGCGGGCCCGGCCTGGGCCGCGGTGATGGTGGTCGAGGTCTCGTTGCTGCAGAAATCCCGCGCGCCCATGGTCATCACGGTGGTCTTGCTGTCGGCGGTCCATTCGCCCATCCGGTGCGGGTTGGCCCGGGCATAGTTCTTCACCGCCTGGGCCGCGCGCCGGTCGGAATTGCCCTCGCGCAGCACGGGGTTCACCGCCGAGCCCTTGACCGCGTCATAGGCGGCCTTGATCCTTTCCTCTTCCGGGGTGGTCGGGTTGGCCGGATAGGCGGGGATGTCGTGGCCTTGGGATTGCAACTCGGCGATGGCGGCATCGAGCTGCGGCTGGGAGGCGGAGATGTTGGGCAGCTTGATCACGTTGGCGGTGGGCGTCTTGACCAGCCCGCCCAGCTCGGCCAGGTGATCCGGCGCGCCCGCCACCGCGGCCAGGATGCGGGCGGCCAGGCTGATATCCTTCTTGCCCACCGACACGCCCGCAGGGGCGGCGAAGGCCTGGATGATCGGCAAGAGCGACGCGCTCGCCAGTTCGGGCGCTTCGTCCACGGTGGTATAGACGATATCCGGGTTCGTTTGATCAGCCATGTTCAACTACCTTTGGGCGATTCTGGATCGGGTCGGTGCCCTGGAGATGCGCGGGGCGCGCGCATGGGCGGTTCAGTTCGGGGTGTCGGTGTTCCGTACACGACGGTATACCAACATCTGCGCCCCGGGTAAATCAGCCCATGCGGGAGATCAACGGGACAAACGGGCGCGGGGGCGGGTTTTGCGCGCGAGCCGAGTTGGTACGCCCCGGACTGGGCCTCGCCCCGGTCGCGACCGAGGGTGTGCCACGCTGCCATTGTCATGCCAAGAAGGCCTTGCGCCGTGCTGCGCACGTCGCGTGATTGGATTTTGCGCCGTGCTGCGCACGTCGCCGGGGGCGGGCGCTGCCCCCGCGCGGCGGGGCCGCGCGCCCCCGGAGTATTTTGACACAGATGAAGGGGGCCGCGCGGGCTGGGGCCCGAGACGGGGGTTCAGGAGGCCGGGCGATGGGCCTCGGCTTCGATCTCCACCCGGTAGCCGCCGATGAGGCCGGCCACCACCACCAGCGTGTTGGCGGGCTTGATCGCGCCGAAGACCCGGCCATGGGCGCGGGAGACCGCCTCGACGTCCCGCGCATCGGTGATGTAGATCCGGGTGCGCACCACGTCTTCGAGGCGGGCGCCGAGGGCGTCGAGGCTCGCCCCGATCCGGTCGAGGATGAAGGTCGTCTGCGCGCCCGCGTCGTCCGGGGCCACGACCCGGTCCGCACCCGCCGTCGCCGTGGTGCCCGAAACCCGGATCGTGTCGCCATCGGCCCGCGCCCTTGCGTAGCCCGCGATCTCCTCCCACTCCGTGCCCGTGGTGACCAGCGGCCCGCGCGGGCCCGGGCGGGCGCGCACGGCGCTTGGCATCTCCGACAGGTGGTGGCTGAGATCTCCCGAGGCGGTCAGGAAGGGGGGCTTGCGGTACTCGTCGCCGCAATCTCCAGGCACCGGGCTGGTGGCGGCGAACCCGGCCTCCAGCGTGGCGCGGTCCGCCGCATCCAGCGCAAAGCCGAAGAGCCGGGCGTTGTCGGCCATATGGGCCCGCTCACCGAGCCGCGCGCCGATGATCACGCCCGCCACATGGGGCTGCGCCAGCACCCAGCGGGTCGCCACGTTGGCCACCGACACCCCGTGCCGGGCCGCGACCTCCGCCGCCGCTGCCAGCAGCCGCTGGAACCCGTCCCAGCCGCCCGCTGCCGCGATGAAGCGGCGGTATTTCATCTTCGACCAGTCGCCGATCCCGGCCGGGTCCGGCGCACCCAGCCAATGCTCCGACAGGAACCCGCCGCAGAGCGTGCCGTAAGCCAGCAGGCGCACGCCGGTCGCCGCGCAGACCTCGGCCAGCGGCCCCGCCGCGCGCCGGTCGAGCAGGGAGAACGACACCTGGTTGGAGACCAGTGGCACCCCGTCCGCCACCGCCAGCGCCAGGTGGGCCGCGTCGAAATTCGTCACCCCGATCTCGCCGATCAGCCCCTCGTCGCGCAGCCGCGCCATCTCGTGCAGCGCGTCGAGCCAGGCGGGATGGGCAAAGCTCCACCAATGGAACTGCAGCAGATCGACCCGGTCCACGCCGAGCCGGTCCAGCCGCTCGGTCACGCCCGCGCGCACGACCTCTGCGCTCATCGGCCCGGGGGGCGGGCACCACTTGGTCGCCACTGTCGCCTGCGTGCCCCGCGCAAGCAGCCGCCCGGCGATGATCTCGGCGCTGCCGTAATGATCGGCCATGTCGAAACTGTCGAAGCCCGCCGCCGCATAGGCCCCAAGCGCGTCCGCGGCCCGCTCAGGGTCCAAAACCGCACCGTCCTTTTCCATATCCGCCACCTGCCAAAGCCCGGTCAGGGCGCGGGAAATCTCCAGCGAGCCCAGGCGCGCGCGGTCCGGCGCGCTCATGCCACGCCCTCCGGCAGCAAGACCCCGAAACTGCGGCCGATATCGCGGGCCAGCGCCGCCTGCGCTGCCGCCCGGTCGCCACGCTCCAATGCCGCCAGCAATTCCAGGTGGTGCGTATGCTGCGCGATCTCGCGGGCGTCCGGGTGCTGCATCACCAAATGCAAACAGGCGCCGTATTGCAGCCAGAGCGCCTCGATCAGCGGCAGGATCACCGTGCTCTCGCTCTGCCGGTAAAGCGTCAGGTGGAAGTCGTAATTCTGCTGCAGGTCCGGCTGCGGCCCCTCGCGCGTCAGGATCGCCGACAGCTCGGCCCGGGCCGCATCGGTCATCCGGTCCATGGCGAGATCCAGCGCCAGCCCTTCCAGCGACAGCCGCGCGCGCCACAGCTCCCGGATGCGCGCCTCTGGCAGGTCGGGCACGCGCAGACTGCGGTTCGGCATATCCTCCAGCGCGCCCTCGGCCACCAGCCGCCGCACGGCCTCGCGCACAGGGGTCATCGAGGTGCCCAGCATCTCGGCCAGCCCGCGCAGGGAGACCGCGTCGCCGGGGCCGAACTCGCCGCGCGTGAACGCCCCGCGCAGCTCGGCATACACCGTGTCACGCAGGGAAACCGGGTCGATCCGGGCAATGTTGAGCGCACACATGGGGGGCCTCCGGCGATTGGGTGTCCTATGGGGACCACAGGCCGATTGACAGGTCAAGAATATCCTATCTACGATAAGATATCACAGATCACGCAGGCGAGGACATGCAGGACAACAGCGACGAGGCGGGCGTCTGGCTCTATGACCTGCGGGTGGAAACCGTGCTCGACCCCGAGCGCGCGCCGGTCTGCCGCCACGTGGCGGGCGAAAGCTTCCGGGTGGAGGGCGAGACGCTGGTCTTCGACCCCGGAACCCGGGTGTCGATGTACGCGCTCGCCGCGCTCCTGCCGCTCCTGCCCGCGAAACAGCGCGAGACCGCACCGGGCGACTGGATGTCCACCGATGCCGAGGTCGCCTGCCCGGACCCCCATTGCGGCGGCCGTTTTCGCATCATCCGCGAAGGCCGCCGCTGGTTCGCCCATGCCGCCACCACCGGGCTCCCCGACGCCCGCGGCACCCCGTACTGGGAGGGCGAACCATGAACCCCGAGACCGCGCAACTGCGCCACGATCACGAGATCAGCCGCGTGATCAAGGGCGGCTGGCAGCTGGCCGGAGATCACGGATCCGTGGACCGCGACGCCGCCATCCGCGATATGGAGGCGTTTCTCGACGCCGGGATCACCACCTTCGACTGCGCCGACATCTATGTGGGCGTCGAAGAGATGATCGGGGCCTTCATCGCCGATCTGCGCCGCCGCCGCGGGGCCTCGGTGGCGGACCGCGTCTGCGTGCATACCAAGCTGGTCCCGGACCTCGGGCGGCTTGCGGACCTGCGCCCCGAGGAGGTGGTGGCGATCATCGACCGCTCGCTGATGCGCCTTCAAGTCGACCGGCTCGACCTGGTGCAGTTCTTCTGGTGGGACCTGGGGCAGGGCGACGCGGTCGCCGCTCTCTCGGTGCTCAAGGACGAGCAGGCCAAGGGCAAGATCGGCAATCTCGGGGTGACCAATTGGGACATCGCCGAGACCGCGCGCTTCACCGAGGCGGGCTTCGATCTGGTCTCGACCCAGGTGCAGTATTCCGTCCTCGACGCGCGTCCCGCGAACGGGCTGGCGGACTGGGCCACGGGCCAAGACATGCAGCTTCTGTGCTACGGCACCCTGGCGGGCGGGTTCCTGACCGAGCACTGGCTCGGCGCCCCGGACCCCGGCTTCGCCTTCGCGAACCGCTCGCTCGTCAAGTATCGCCTGATCATCGATGAATTCGGCCGATGGGACCGCTTCCAGAGCCTGCTGCGCACTCTCAAGGCGATCGGCGACAAGCACGGCGTGGGCCTCAGCGCCGTCGCCACGCGCCATGTGCTCGACCAGCCGGGGGTCGCGGCGGCCATCGTCGGGGCGCGCTATGCCCGCCACCTGCCGCGCACGCTGGAGGTGTTCGACCTGGCCCTCGATGCCGAGGACCGCGCGGCACTGGCGGCAATCCTGGCGCAAGCCGACGGCCCGACCGGCCCGGTCTACGGGTTGGAGCGGGACCGCACCAGCCGCCATGGCCGGATCATGAAATA
Organism: Dinoroseobacter shibae DFL 12 = DSM 16493; assembly: GCF_000018145.1. NCBI lineage: Bacteria > Pseudomonadati > Pseudomonadota > Alphaproteobacteria > Rhodobacterales > Roseobacteraceae > Dinoroseobacter > Dinoroseobacter shibae. The sequence goes on along the minus strand of NC_009952.1, from coordinate 2,095,620 downwards.
CAACCTCAACACCAAACCCGACGACGCGGTGCTGGGCGCGGCCGATGGCTGAGCCGATCCTCGCTACCCACGGATTGACCCATGATTTCGGGCCATTCCGGGCACTTCATGGAGTGTCGCTTGAGGTCGCGCCCGGCACCATGACCGGGCTGATCGGCCCCAATGGCGCGGGCAAGTCCACGCTCTTCAACGTGCTCACCGGCGCGCTGCGCCCGACTTCCGGCACCGTCACCCTGCAAGGCACCGACATCACCGGCCAGCCGCCCGACGCGCTCTTTCGCGCGGGGCTCGCCCGCAGCTTCCAGATCCCGCGCCCCTTTGCTCGCATGACCGTGCTCGAAAACGTCATGCTGGCCCCCAAGGCCCAGATCGGCGAGCGGGTCTGGGGCGCCTTCCTCAACCCCCGCGCCATGGCCGCGCAAGAGAACGCGATCCGGCAAAAGGCGATGGAGGTGCTGGAATTCGTCACCCTCGCCAAGCTCGCCGACCAGGCCGCCGGAGAGATCTCGGGCGGCCAGATGAAACTGCTGGAACTCGCGCGGGTGCTGATGGGCGATCCGACCCTGATCCTGCTCGACGAGCCCGCGGCGGGGGTGAACCCGGCGCTGACCGAGGTGCTGATCGACAAGATCGAGACGCTGAACCGAACGGGCACGACCTTCGTGATCATCGAGCATGACATGGATTTCGTCATGCAGCACTGCACCCCGGTGATCGCGTTGGGCCAGGGGCGCGTGATCTTCGAGGGCACGCCGGAACAGGCCCTGGCCGATCCCGTGCTGCTCGACGCCTATCTCGGGGCCCAGGCCCATGGCTGACGCGCTCACCATCACCGACCTGGTCGCGGGCTATCGCCCCGGCCTGCCGATCCTGCACGGCGTGTCCCTGCGCGCCCGCGCCGCCAGGGTCACAGTGATCATCGGCCCGAACGGGGCGGGCAAATCCACCCTGATCAAGGCCATCGCGGGCCTCGTGCCGGTCACCTCCGGCACCATCGCCGCCGAGACCGAGATCACCGGCCTGCGCCCGGACCTTCTGGCGCGCCACGGCATCGCCTATGTCCCCCAGTCCGACAACATCTTCCGCACGCTCACGGTGCGCGAGAACCTCGACCTGGTGCTGCGCCACGTGCGCGCCGACGCCCCCGCCCGCCGCGCGGGGCTGCTCGATCAGTTCCCGGTGCTGGCCGACAAGCTCGGCGACAAGGCCGGGGCGCTCTCGGGCGGGCAGCGGCAATTCCTCGCCGTGGCCATGGCGCTGGCCACCGCCCCGAGCGTGATCCTGATGGACGAGCCGTCTGCGGGCCTCGCGCCCAAGGCGGCCCAGGAGGTGCTGGAACACGCCCGTGCGCTGACCGAGACCGGGGTGACGATCCTGCTGGTGGAACAGAACGTCAAACAGGCCCTGCGCCTGTCGGATCACTGCTACATCCTCGCCGATGGCCGCAACCAGATCGACGGCCCGGCGGCCGACCTGCTGGACGATCCGGTGGTGGGCCAGATCTATCTCGGCGGCAAACGGGTGGCTTCATGATCCAGCACCTGCTCGACGGCATCCTCGTGGGCGCGATCCTGTCCCTGGGCGCGATCGGGCTGACGCTCACCATGCATATGCTGCGCTTTGCCAACTTCTCCCACGCGGAACTCCTCAGCATCGGCGCCTATGCAGCACTTGTGTTCGACGCGCTGTTCTCGGCCCTGCTGCCCGCTCTGCAAACCGCGATCCCGCCCCTCAGCCTGACCTGGACGCTCAGCCTTGCCACGGTTGCGTCCATGGCCCTGACGGGCCTGTCGGCCATCGCCATCGACCGGCTGATCTTCAAACGCGTGCGCGAGAAGGGGGGCGAGCTGTCCATGGTCTTTGCGTCCTTCGGGGTGGCCATGGTGATCCGCAACCTGATCGGGCTGGGCTTCGGGCTGAACACGCAACTCTATTCCGACGACATCGTTTTCGCCACCGTGCTCAGTCGCGATCCGCTGATCCTGGTGAAACCCGACCAGGTCTTCACCCTTGTCGCCGCGCTGGCGATCATGGTCGTGTTGCACCTCGTGCTGTCACGCACGACCTTCGGCTACTCCCTGCGCGCGGTGGCCGAGAACCCGGTGCTGGCGCAGGTGTCGGGCATAAACCTGCAACGCATGGTGGCGCTGATCTGGATCCTCGGCGGCACGCTCGCCGCGGCGGCGGGCGTGTTCTACGGGCTGACCAACCAGATCACGCCGGTGATCGGGCGCGACCTCGTGCTGCCGATCTTCGCGGCCACCATCGTCGGCGGCATCGGCAGCATTTATGGCGCGGTCCTGGGCGGGTTCCTGGTGGGGATCGCCGCGAACCTCGCACTTGTGGTGCTGCCCTCGGGCTACAGCCCCTCGGTGCCCTTCCTGATCCTTGTCGCGGTGCTGGTCCTGCGCCCCCATGGGCTTTTCGGCGAGGCGCGCGCCACATGATCGGGCTGGTGTCCTACCTGGTGTTCTTCGCGACCATCGCCAGCATCCTGGCGATCGCGGTGCTGGGGCTGAACCTGCACTGGGGCAATACGGGGCTTTTCAACGGGGGCGTCGTGGCCTTCTTCGGGGCGGGCGGCTACGCCACGCTGATCCTCGGCGGCACGCCCCAGGCGGCGCATCTCGGCGGCTTCGGGCTGCCCTACGGGCTGGCGCTGCTCGGCGGGCTCGTGATCGCGGGCCTCCTCGCCTGGCTCGTCGGGTTGCTGACCATCCGGCTCAGGCATGACTACCTCGCCATCGCCACCTTCGGGGTCGCGGTCGCCTTCGAGAACCTGGTGCGCAACGCGCAAAGATTGGCCGGCGGCGCCTCGGGCCTGCGGGGGTTCGAGCGTCCGCTCGCCGACACGATCCCGCCGGGGCTGGCCTATAACGCGGCCTTCTTCGCCTTCGTGCTCGCCGCCCTGATCGCCACCTATCTCGGGCTCGAGCGCCTGATCCGCGGCCCGTTCGGACGGCTGCTGCGCGCGATCCGCGAGGATGAAACAGCCGCTCGGGCCCTTGGCAAATCCCCCGACCGGATCCGCCTGACCGCCTTCGTGATCGGCTCGGTGATCCTGGGGCTGGCGGGCGCGCTCTATGCCACCTTCTACGCCTTCATCAGTCCGCAGGATGTCCTGCCGATCCTGACCTTCCAGATCTGGGCGATGCTGATCGTCGGCGGTGCCGGCAACAATCGCGGCGCCATCGCGGGGGCGTTCCTGATCTGGGGCGCCTGGACCGCCAGCGGATGGGCGCTGTCGCGCTTCGCACCGATCGAGGTCCAGCTTTACACTGGATCGATCCAGTTCGTGCTGATCGGATGCGTCATCGTGGGCATGTTGCTCTGGCGGCCCCAAGGCCTCTTCCCAGAGCGGCTGGTTGTGTCACAATCCGGCCAAACCGACAGATAAAAATAGGGAGACTTCCATGAAAACGACCACTCTCGCCCGGACGGGGCTCATGCTCGGGGCTGCCCTCGGCGTGCTCGTCACCGCCGGGGCCGCCAGTGCCTGCACCACCAAGATCGGCGCGGTGCTGCCGACCTCCGTCGACTGGGGCAAGCCCATCGCGGCCACGGCACAATTTGCTGTCGATCAGGTAAACGAGGCGGGCGGTGTGAACGGCTGCCAGATCGAGATGGTGCTGCGCGACACCCAAGTCGACCCGAAGGTCGGCGTGGACGCGGCCAAGGCGCTGGTGGATCTCGACGGGGTGCGGGTGCTGCTGGGCGCGGTGTCGTCGGGTGTGTCGATGCCGATCCTGACTTCGGTGACCTTGCCTGCGGGCGTGATGCAGATGTCGTGCTGTTCGTCCTCCACCGCCTTCACCCAACTCGCCGCCGAGGGCAAGACCGAGGGGCTGTGGTTCCGCACCTTTGCCACGTCGGGCGTGCAGGCGGCCATGGGCGCCAAGGTGGCCGCGGACCGGGGCTACAAATCCGTGGCGATCTTCTACAAGAACGACGACTGGGGCCAGGACATCGGCAAGCTGGTGGCCGCGGATCTCGAAGCGCTGGGGATCGAGGTCACGGGGTCGGTCGCGCTGAATGACGGCCAACCTTCCTACCGCGCCGAGGTGACCGAGGCGCTGCAGGGCCAGCCGGAGGCGATCTATCTTGCGCTTTATCCCAAGGAGGGGATCGCGGCGGTGCGCGAATGGCTGTCGCTCGGCGGGACGCAGAACATGATCGTGGCGAATTCCCTGAAGTCCGACGAGTTTGCCGAGAATGTCGGGCTGCAATTCCTGGGCAACACCCTGGGCACCGACACCGCCTCGCCGCGCGCAGAGTCCGCGGATGCCTTCGTGACCCGCTATACCGAACGGTTCGAGAGCGCGCCGACCGGCCCGGGCCTCGCCAACAGCTATGACGCGACAATGATCGCGCTTCTGGCAATGCAGGCGGCGGGCGAGGGGGCCTCGGGCGCCGAGATCGCCGCGCAAGTGGGCCGTGTGACCAACCCCGAAGGCACACCGATCAGCGCCGATGGCGCCGGTTTCGCCGCGGCTGTCGAGGTGCTCAGCAGTGGCGGCGACGTGTTCTACCAGGGCGCGACCGGGAACGTGCAGTTCGACGAGAACGGCGACGTGTCGGCCCCTGCGGTGATCTGGAGCTTTACCGAAGAGGGCATCACGGAGCAGGAATACATCTCCCTCGACGAGGTGAACGCCTTCATGGCGTCGTTGAAGTGATCGCAAGTCGGTGTCGGTCCTGACGGACCGACCCGCGCCCGGCGGGCCAAGGCCTGCCGGGCGGCCAAGGATTTTCGAAAATCCTTGTTCCCTGGGCCGTTAACCTATTCAAGACTCGTAATGTTTCGCGCGCGAAACAAATCTCTGTATCCCCTTGATCCCCCCGGATTTCCCGGAAAAACTTGTCGGCAAATTCCGATCCCGATCCATGCCACCTGTTAACCTCCCATGCGATTGCGCCCCGCCGCCCGCGCGCTAGACTGGCGCGGCAAGGGGAGAGCATCATGGGCAAACCGATCGTCATTCTGGGTATCTTCGTGGCCGATTGCGCCTTTCGTGCCGCGCGCCCGCCGCGCATGGGCGAGACCGTTCTGGGCGACAGCTTCGCGCTGAACCCCGGCGGCAAGGGCTCCAACCAGGCCATCGCCGCGGCGAAATCCGGCGGCGACGCACGGTTTCTGACACGCCTCGGGGAGGATGCCTTTGCCGACATGGCCGCGGCGATCTGGGCCGAGGCGGGGGTGCGGGCCACCGCGCCGCGCGATCCGGCCAGCTATACCGGGGCGGCCTATATCTATGTCGACCCGGCGACCGGCGACAACGCGATCATCGTGGCTCCGGGGGCGGCGGCGCTGCTCGGCCCTGCGGACCTCGACGCGCAGGCGGAGATGATCGGCGGGGCGGGCGTGTTTCTGACGCAGCTCGAACAGCCCATGCCCGCCGCCCGCCGCGGGCTCGAGATCGCCCGCGCTGCCGGTGTCACCACGATCCTCAACCCCGCCCCCGCAGCCCCCCTCGACGACGCGCTGCTGGCGCTTTGCGATATCGTCACGCCGAACGAGACCGAGGCGGAGGCGCTCACCGGCCACCCCGTCACCGGCCCCGACGACGCGGTGCGGGCCGCCGATGCCCTGCTGGCGCGGGGCCCGGGGGCTGTGATCGTCACCCTCGGCGCGCAGGGCGTTCTCTATCGTAGCGCCACGCAGACCATCCACCAGCCCGCCTTCACCCCTGGGCCGGTGGTCGAGACCACGGGCGCGGGCGATGCGTTCAACGGGGCGCTGGCGACGGCCCTGGCCGAGGGACAGGACACCGCCTCGGCCCTGCGCTTCGGCTGCGCGACCGCGTCGATCTCGGTCACCCGTCCCGGCGCGGGGCCGTCCATGCCGAGCCGCGCCGAGATCGACGCCCTGCTGGCCTGAGCCCTCGACAGAGCCGTTTCGCGGCGTACATGGCCCCTTGGCGCCAGGGAGGGCGCGCCCATGATCTTCGTCGTCACCCCGGAGACCGTCGTCGGCCGCCGCACGCTCGACACCACCTATGTGCCGCGCAAGCTCTTGTCGCTGGGCGCGATGGTCTATCCGCGCGGGCGCTGGTTTTCGAAACTGTTCTGGCGGATCGTGTTCGAGAAATCCCTGACGCGCTACGTGATCGCGCTGATCCCCTTTCCGCTGATGATGCTGGCGCGGCCCGACTGGGCGCTGGCGCTCAGCCAGGCGCCGCTGGCGATGTTCGGCTTCGTGCTGATCATCGAGACCTATGTGCTGACCGTGTCGGACCGCGACAAGCGCCGGGCGCTGGCCAGCGAGACCGAGATCGCCCGGGCCATGGACCTGTTCCGCAGCCGGGCGCGCATGGTGCTGGCGCGGGTGGCGGCGGCGCGCGGGATGACCCGGGGGGAGCTGCACCTCGTGATCGAGCAGTCGGGTCTGGTGCGGGTGCCGCAGCTGACCTTCGTGTCGGTGCAAATGGGCGGGGAGAGCCCGCGGTTCCTCGAACTCGACGCCGCCGAGCGGGCGATGCTGGCCGAGACCCTGTTCGACGCCGAGTTGACCGAGCAGCAGCTGCAACTGGCGAGCCTTGCCCAGAACAAGCTGGAATGGAGCGTGTCCTTCGACCCCGCGGCGGTCTCCGCCCATGAGCGGCTGGCGGCCATGGCCCGGGCGCGGGGGTAAGGACGGTTTCGCGGCGCGACGTTTGCCCCTTGATACGACAGAGCGCGGCGGCGGGGCGCGGTACGGCGATCCTCGGGCCGTGCGGCGCGGTATATGGGGCCACCATGGGACGACGAGCCTGCGGCAGCACAGGCCCATCCGGATCGCCGTGCCGGTGGGCGGCCCGGCGGTGCGCGGCGGCTGCGCCTTGTCCTGCGCTGGCGTATCCTATGGGATGGTGAAGCGCCGCACCGCGGCCCGGCGATACGCTTGTGTCGCTTTGGGCCGGCGGGCGGCGTGTCGTGAGTATTTTTGCACAAAAGAAGGAGAGGCGTGCGCGCCCTGTCAGCGGTCCAGCACCAGCACGCGACCGAAGGGTGGGGGGCTCTCGGGTGGTTTGGGGCAGGCCCAGATTACCGGGGCGCGGCCGGGTGCGGCGCCCATGGGGCCGTCGAGATCGGTGAGCACCACGACCGCCGAGGGGGTCAGCGCGGCGGCGCGTTCCAGCACATCGACGAAACTCGTCCCACCGTCGCGGGCGAAGTCCCAGCCCGCCAGGGTCGCGGCCCAGTGGGTGCCGCGCATCTTGTGGGCCGATTGCACGGTCTCGTCGAAGATCAGCACGTGGATCTCGGCCAGCACCCGGCGCCCGATCCGGGCGATTTGCGCGGCGAAATGGGCCAGCTGATCGCCGGTGACCGAGCCGGAGCTGTCGATGGCCAGCACGATCCGGGGCTGGGTCGTCTCGCGCTGCAGGGCGGGCTCGAAGACCGGGACGGGGCGGCCGCGTGCGCGCGCCTCGGCCTCGCCCGCGACCCAGCGGCCCGCGGGGCGGCGGAAGCTGCGGCGCGGGTCGGCCCGTGTCGCGCGGTCCAGCAGGCCGCGCAGGATCACCTCCCACGGGGTGGTGGTCTCGGGGATGTCGGCGAGCCGGAAGCCGAGCGCGCCGATCCCCCGGCCAGCCAGTTTGCCGGCCTCCAGCGCCCGGGCGAGGTGCTGGCGCCACTCGAAATCGCGGGCCTCGGGCGTGTCCTCGTCGCCGTCCTCGCCCGTGGGGCTGGGGGCGATGTCGGGCCGAAAGCCGTCCGCGCCCGCCATGGCCTTGATCTTGTCGGTCTTGCCCTGGCCCTCGGGCTTCGCGGCGGCGTCGCGGCGCATCTCCGTGAAGAGGCGTTCGGCGTCGAAGCTCCGGAGCAGGTCGGCGGGGCTGTCGATGCCAAGCTCGCGTTTCACGGTGGCGTGGCTGACATGGGGGCGGGGCTGGATATAGCCCGCCTGCAGCAGGGTTTCGTTGATCAGGATGTCGGCGGCGATGCCGAAGAGGTCCGGATCGAAGCCGGGTCCGAGCCGCAGGCGGAGCGTTTCGCTGCGGGCGGAATGGCGCAGGGCGATGTGCAGGATGTGGTGGGCGCAGAGGCCCATCTGCTCCGGCAGCGACAGCGCCGCGAAGCCGGGTGCGTAGCGGATGGTGTGCCCGTCGCTGTCGGCGGGCAGGTCGCCCGCAAGATCGGCGTCGCGGTGGGCGCACCAGAGCGCGAGAGCGGCGAGCGCCGGATCGGCCTCCGACAGCTTTTGCAGCGCATGGGTGGCGCGGCGGCTGTGGGATTGCGCGCGGCTCATGCGAGGCCTGCATCCTCCCGCGCGCGGGCGTAGTCGGCATAGACCGGGCTGTCGAGGAAGGCGTCGGCGAGGTCGCGGGCGAGCGCCTGCTGGATCAGCAACTCGAACCCGTGGGTGCGCAATTCTTCCAGCGGCAGGGTGCGGAAGACCGGCTCGGGGCGCGCATCGGGCAGGGTGGCGAGGTCGGCCATGCATTCGATGATGCGCGGCGCGGTCTGGGCCGTCAGCGCGCCGATCAGCCCGTAGACCAGCGCGTGCAGCCCGTGCATCGTGTCGGGATAGAGTGGCGCGCGGCGGCCCCGGTCGGTGGCGAGCAACTCCTCGATCTTGACCGAGGCCGCGACCTCGTCGGCCACGAGGGCGAATTCGGCGCCGATCGCCTCGCCCACGGTGCCGGCCACGAGGATGTTGCGCTGGCGGCGGTCGGGCACTGCGCGGAGGATGTCGCTGACCCGTTCCCAGGCGCGGGGGGTGGCGGCGATGATCTCGTCGCGTTCCTGGGCCGCGGCCCCGGTGGACAGAAGATCGCCGCGGCTGCGCAGGAAGGCGATGACGGCCGGGTGCAGGCCGCGGGGGACGGCGAAGTTTTCCAGCCAGTCGGTGGCCGAGGCGGTGACGTGCAGATGCACCAGCCGGTCCGACAGCGCGCTGCCCATCTCGTAGGCGATGGCGCCGTCCTCGACCGTGTTTCCGGCAGCGACGAGGAACACGCTGTCGGGCAGGCGGTGCTGGCCCACGCGGCGTTCCTGCAGCAGGCCATAGACCGTGGGTTGCAGGCTGGGCGCCGCGGCGGTGAGTTCGTCGAGAAACAGCACCGAGGGCGCGTCGGGGTCGTCCGGCAGGTCCTCGGGGCGGTACCAGACGGTCTTGCGGGCGTCGTGGTCGTAATAGGGCAGGCCGCGCAGATCCTGCGGCTCGATGGTGGTCAGGCGCAGATCGAAAAGGCGCGCGCCGATTTCTTCGGCCAGTTGCGCCACGATCTGGGATTTGCCGACCCCGGGCGCGCCGTGGAGCATGTAGGCCGCCGTCAGGCGCCCGGCGCGCTGCGCCGCCCAGGCGGTGCGGAGCACGTCGAGGGCGGTGCCCGCGGAAACTGTCATCGCGTTGAGGGCCATGCCTGTCCTTTCCGGTCTGGACCAGAGCTAGGGCGGGGGCGGGGCGCGTCGAGCGGACGTCAGGCGGGCCGGGTCAGGGCGTAGCGTTTCTCGGCGAGCGCTTCGCGGCGTTGCTGTTCCTCGCCCTTGCGGAACGAGGCGCCGACAAAGTCGATATGGGCGCGGGCGGCGGCCTCGGCGGCGTCGGGGTCGCGGGCGAGGATGGCGGCGCCAATCGCCTCGTGCTGGGCCAGCAGCATCTCGCCCGTGCCGTCGATGGCGCGCAGGTAGTCGCGGTTGTAGAACACGCCGCGGCGGGTCAGCTCGTAGATCGAGGACATCATGTGACTGAGCATGGTGTTGTGCGATGCGTCGACGATGGCCGAGTGAAAGGCGATGTCGCTTTCCATGGAGGCGCGGGCATCGTCGCGGTCCTGGGCTATGCGCATGTTCGCTAGGTGTTGCGAGATCGCCTGGGCGTCGAAATCGGTGTGGCGTTCCGCGGCGAGACGGGCGGCGAAGGCCTCCTGTTCCTTGCGGTATTCGAGGTACTCGAAGAACGCCTCGCCATGGCGGGAGAACAGGTCCAGCAGCGCCGGGGACATGGCGGTATTGGTCAGTTGCGCGACGAAGGAGCCTTCGCCCTTGCGGGTCTCCAGCAGGCCTTCGTCCTCCAGCCGTTTGAGCGCCTCGCGCAGCTTGGGGCGGGAGACGCCGAGGGCCTCGGCCAGGTCCCGTTCGGCGGGCAGGCGCGCGCCCTGGCGCAGCACGCGGGAGACGATCAGATCCTCGATCTGCGTGACCACGGCGTCGGCGACCGAATCGTGGTCGATGGGCTGGAAGATGTGCGGATCGGTGGGCATGGGCGGTCTCCGGTAGCGTTTGGCGGCGCGGGGGTCCGGTAAATAATATTGTCCTTTTGGGTGTGACTTCAAGGGTTGCTTGCCTGGGGTCAGCTGGGGAATACCGTTGCATACCAAGGGGGTTAGGGAAATGAGGGCAAAAAATATACCTTATTTTTCGGGCTCAGAGCCATGCACCCGGTGCAGAGGGGCCATGCGCACGAATTGTCGCGGCCGGTAAATAAAGTTTGCCGCAAGGGGATGGTCAAGTTTATGAACCACGGCAAGGTGGCGGAAAACGATCCCGGCACCGGCCCTGACACTGGCCCCGATGCAAGACCCCGGAGGGCCGAAAAAACTCGTGGAGGAAACATGAAAAAGACCCTGACCTGCCTGCTGGCCGCGGCGACGATGCTGACCGCGCCCATGGCCCATGCCGCCGACAAGATGCTGCTGAAGACCCCGATTGCGTTCTCGACGGCCCTGCCGGGGCTGGGCACGCCGATCCCGCGGGTGGCCGATGCGCTGGCGACCATGTCCGGCGGAACGCTGAAGATGAAGGTGTACGAGCCCGGCAAGCTGGTCCCGGCCTTCGAGATCCTGGATGCGGTGTCCTCGGGCAAGATCAACTCCGGCTACACCACCGCCGGGTATTGGGCGGGCAAGATCCCGGCGGCCCCCCTGTTCTCGGCTGTGCCCTTTGGCCCCGAGGCGGGCGAGTACATGGCATGGCTCTATTACGGCAACGGCATGGATCTCTATCAGGAGATGTATGACCAGGCCGGCTACAACGTGCATGTGCTGCCCTGCGCGATCCTGGCGCCCGAAACCTCGGGCTGGTTCGCCAAGGAGATCACGTCGGCCGAAGATCTGAACGGGCTGAAGATGCGGTTCTTCGGGTTGGGCGGCAAGGTGATGCAGAAGTTGGGCGTGGCCACATCGCTGCTGCCCGGCGGCGAGATCTTCCCGGCGCTGGAGAAGGGCGCCATCGACGCGACCGAGTTCTCGATGCCCGCCATCGATGCACGGCTCGGTTTCCACAAGCTGGTGAAGTTCAACTACTTCCCCGGCTGGCACCAGCAGGCGACCGTGTTCGAGTTGATGATCAACAAGGACGTCTGGAACGACGCCAGCGAGCAGCACAAGGCGATCATCGAGAGCGCCTGCAAGGCGTCCATGGCCGACAGCTTCGCCGAGGGTGAGGCGATCCAGCACGCGGCGCTGATCGACAACGTGGAAAAGAACGGTGTCGAGATGAAGCAGTGGTCGCCGGAGATGCTAGAGCTGTTCCGGGCGACTTGGGACGAGGTGGCCGCAGAAGAAGCCGCGAACGATGAATTCTTCGCCAAGGTACTGGCGGACATGACCACGTTCCGCGACGGCTACGCTCTGTGGAAGCGCAACGCCTTCCTGCCGCGGGACTGACCGTGGCCCGGGGCGGCGCCCATGTGGCGTCGCCCCTCCTGATTTCCTGATTTTTCAGACAGTTGCACAAATCCGGCTGGACAGATGCGTCCGCCATTCAAGGACCAGAGGAGAGGAACGATGGCGGTGGACATCCCCCAGATCGAGGACCCGCTCGAAACCTACGAGCATATTCTCGAACACGAGGAGCGCGACAGGCAGCCGGTGGCGGTGGCGCTGGACAATGCGGTAAAGGGCGTGGGCCATGTGGTGATGTGGGCCAATATCGCGCTCATTGCCGCCATCGTGGCGCAGGTGCTGTTCCGCTACCTGCTGAACCAGAACTTCCCCAAGCTGGACGAGATCCAGTGGCATTTCTACGGCGCGGTGACGATGATCGGCATCTCCTACGCGCTGGTCACGGACAGCCATGTGCGGGTCGATCTCTTGCACATGCAACTCAGCCGCCGGTCCCAGCGGATCATCGAGGTGCTGGGCATCCTGTTCCTGCTGGTGCCGCTGATCTACCTGATGGTGGACCAGGGCTGGGATTATTTTTACGAGAGCTACCGGGTGAACGAGCGCTCCGACAGCCCCACGGGTCTGCCCCTGCGCTGGGCGTTCAAGGCGATCATTCCCATCAGTTTCGTTTTGCTGGGCATCGCGGCAGTGGCGCGGTTGATCCATGATGCCCATGCGCTCTGGGTCGGGTACGAGGATGAACGTCCGGGCCGCGGGCTGGGTGTGGTGCTGATGGCGCTGCTGGCCTTCGCGGTCGTGGGCTTCGGTCTGAGTTTCCTGGTGGAGACGACGGAAGAGAAGCTGGTGGTGGCGATGTTCATCACCTTCATCGCGCTCTTGTTCACCGGGTACCCGGTGGCCTGGGTGCTGTCGGGGGTGGGTGTGGCCTATTGCGGGCTCGCGTTCCTGTTCGACAACGACCTGATGCTGTGGACCGGGCTGGAAGGCACGCTCACGGGGCTGGATTACCTGACCCTGGGCGCCACGGTGAACCGGGTCTATGCGACCATGTCGAACGCGGTTCTGGTGGCCCTGCCGATGTTCATCTTCATGGGGCTGATGCTGGACGAGAGCGGGGTCGCGGAGCGGCTGATGACCTCGATGCAGCGGCTTTTCGGCAAGACGCGCGGAGGGCTGGCGATCACGGTGACGATGATCGGGATCATCCTTGCGGCCTCCACGGGGATCATCGGGGCATCCGTTGTGCTGCTGGGGGTTCTGTCCCTGCCGGCGATGATGCAGCAGAAATACTCGCCGCGCCTGGCCGCGGGGGTCGTGTCGGCCTCGGGCACCCTGGGCATCCTCATTCCGCCGTCGATCATGCTGGTCATCATGGCGGACCAGATGGCGCTGTCGGTGGGCGATCTGTTCATGGCCGCGGTGTTCCCGGGGGTGATCATCGGGGGGCTCTACCTGGTCTATATCTTCGTGATCTCGTACCTGAAGCCCGACGTGGCCCCGGTGCCGGAGGGTGCGCAATCGCCCGATTGGCAGGCGGTCAAGGACGTGATGGTCGCGGTGCTGCCGACGCTGGGCCTGATCCTGGCGGTGTTGGGGTCGATTTTCGCAGGTATCTGCACGCCGACCGAAGCTTCGGGCATCGGCGCGCTGGGCGCGACCCTGCTGGCGCTGGGGTATCGGAAGCTGACCCTGCACAAGCTGGTCAATGTGCTGGTGTCGACCTTCAACACCACCGCCTATATCTTCGCGATCTTCCTCGGGGCGACGGTGTTCTCTTACGTCCTGCGCGAGCTGGGCGGGGACGCGTTGATCGAGCACATGATCGCGGCCACGGGGCTGGGCCCCAACGGCACGATCCTGTTCATCCTGTTCATCGTGTTCCTGTTGGGCTTCGTTCTGGACTGGATCGAGATCACGCTGATCGTGCTGCCGCTGATGCGGCCCATCGTGAACGCGCTGGGCATGGATATCCCCGGTTTCGGGGTGCTGGATGAGCCGACGCTGGTGTGGTTCGTCATTCTTGTCGCAGTCACCTTGCAGACATCATTCTTGACTCCGCCGGTCGGGTTTGCCCTGTTCTATCTCAAGGGAGTTTGCCCGCCGGAGATCAAGCTGCTGGACATCTACAAGGGGATCATCCCGTTTGTCCTGCTGCAGCTCACGGGGTTGGCGTTGGTGTTCCTGCTGCCTGCGCTCGCAACCTGGCTGCCGTCGGTGGCCTACTGATGGAGGCTGGACGCATGACCGACGCAGATCTGATCGAAACCCTGCGCGGGATCGTCGGGGCCCGGCACCTGATGACCGACCCGCGCAAGACCGAGCGGTTCCGCAAGGGGTTTCGATCGGGCGAGGGCGAGGCGCTGGCCGTGGTCCAGCCCGGCACCATCCTGGAGCAGTGGCGCGTCCTGCAGGCCTGCGTGAAGGCGGACAAGATCGTCATCATGCAGGCGGCCAATACCGGGCTGACCGAGGGGTCGACCCCCAATGGCGGGTATGACCGGGACGTGGTGCTGATCAACACCCGGCGGATGGACCAGCTGACGGTGCTGGACGGTGGGCGGCAGGTGGTGAGCCTGCCGGGTGCGACCCTGTTCGCGTTGGAGAAACTGCTGGCCCCCCTGGGCCGGCAGCCCCATTCGGTGATCGGGTCGTCCTGCATCGGGGCGTCGATCGTCGGCGGGGTGTGCAACAATTCGGGCGGCGCGCTGATCGAGCGGGGGCCGTCCTATACCGAGCTGTCGCTTTTTGCGCAGATCACGGCGGATGGGCAGCTGGAGCTGGTCAATCACCTCGGCATCAACCTCGGCGAGACGCCCGAAGAGATCCTGACGCGGTTGCAGGAGGGCAGGTTCGCCGACGCAGATGTGGAGTATTCCAACAAGCAGGCCTCGGATACCGAATACGCCACCCGCGTGCGCGATGTGGAGGCCGACACGCCCGCCCGGTTCAACGCCGACAAGCGGCGGCTTTACGAGGCGGCGGGATGCGCGGGCAAGCTGGCGGTGTTCGCCGTGCGGCTCGACACCTACCCCAAGAACGACGCCGAGCAGGTGTTCTATATCGGCACGAATGACCCCGATGAACTGACCGAGCTGCGCCGGCACATGCTGGCGGAGTTCAAATCCCTACCGGTGTCGGCCGAATACATGGCCAGAGAGATTTTCGACATCTCCGAGAAGTACGGGAAAGACACGGTGATGATGATCAACTGGCTCGGCACCGACAAGCTGCCGATGTTCTTTGCCATGAAGGGGGCGGTGGATGCGCGGCTGAACAAGTTCGCGTTGACGCGCGGGTTCACCGACAAGTTCATGCAGCTTGCCAGTGCCGTGGTGCCCCGGCTGATCCCCAAGCGGATGATGGCGTATCGCGACCGGTTCGAGCATCACCTGATTCTGAAGATGCGGGACGAGGGGATCGACGAGGCGCGCGATTTCCTGGGCGCGTTCTTCGCGGGGCGGGGTGGCGATTATTTCGAGTGCACGGCCAAGGAGGGCAAGATCGCCGGGCTGCACCGGTTTGCCGCCGCCGGTGCGGCGATCCGGTACCAAAACATCCATGCGGACCAGGTGGAGGATATCCTTGCGCTGGATATTGCCTTGAAGCGGAACGAGCGTGCCTGGCTCGAAGAACTGCCGCCGCATATCGCGGACAAGCTGGTGCACAAGCTCTATTACGGGCACTTCATGTGCCACGTTCTGCACCAGGATTACATCGTCAAGAAGGGCGTCGACGTGAAGGCGCTGAAGGCGGAAATGCTTGAATTGCTTGACAAACGGGGTGCGGAATACCCCGCCGAGCACAATGTCGGACATCTTTATGGAGCCAAACCGGACCTTGCTGCGTTCTACAAGAGCGTGGATCCGACGAATTCCATGAATCCCGGGATCGGGAAGATGTCGAAGTGCAAGCATTACGGCGCAAAACGGGAGGAAGTTTAATGTTGAACCATTGGTATGCATCAGCTGCGTAGCGCTATGCATCTGGCAGGGGTTCTGACCTAACGACCCCCGTGTTATCCACATATCATCACGCGGCATGCGTTGATCGCACGGCCCCGGTGGGGGTCGAGCGGGAGGGAGGAGGAAATTCCCATCCGGTTACAGCGATTAATTTAATGCTGAACGAAATGGCTGGGCCGCAGAGTCCGGACCAAGGGACAGAGGATCATGACGGACACCAAGCACGATATCGACCCGGTGGAATCCCAGGAATGGCAGGAAGCCATCGAGGATGTGATCGCCCGGGACGGCGCGGATCGCGCCCATTACCTTCTGGACAAGGCGGTGCAGCAGGCCCGCGCGGCGGGCGCGACCCTGCCGTTCTCGGCCACCACGCCCTACCAGAACACCATTCCCGCCGATGACCAGTACGACTTCCCCGGCGACCTGGAGATGGAATGGCGGATCCGCACCATCAACCGCTGGAACGCCATGGCCACGGTCGTGCGCCGCAACAAGGTCAGCTCGGAATATGGCGGGCATATCGCGTCCTTTGCGTCCTCGGCGGTGATGTATGACGTGGGTCTGAACCACTTCTGGCGCTCGAAATCGGCGATCCACGGTGGGGATCTCGTGTTCTTCCAGGGCCATGTGATCCCGGGGATCTATGCGCGGTCCTTCATGGAAGGCCGGATCAGCGAGGAGCAGCTGGAAAATTTCCGCTCCGAAGTCGACGGGTCCGGCCTGTCATCCTATCCGCACCCTTGGCTGATGCCGGACTACTGGCAGTTCCCGACCGTGTCGATGGGGCTCGGCCCGCTCATGGCGATCTACCAGGCGCGGTTCATGAAATACATGCACAGCCGGGGCCTCATCGACATGGCCGACCGCAAGGTGTGGTGTTTCCTGGGCGATGGCGAGATGGACGAGCCGGAAAGCCGGGGCGCCATTGACCTCGCGGTGCGCGAGGGGCTGGACAACCTGATCTTCGTGATCAACTGCAACTTGCAACGGCTCGACGGACCGGTGCGCGGCAATGGCAAGATCGTGCAGGAGCTGGAAGGCGACTTCCGCGGCGCGGGCTGGAACGTCATCAAGCTGCTCTGGGGCAAGGGTTGGGACGAATTGCTGGAGAAAGACGTCTCGGGCCGGTTGCGCCAGCTGATGGACGAGACCGTGGACGGCGATTACCAGACGTTCAAATCCAAGGACGGCGCCTATATCCGCAAGCATTTCTTTGGCAAGTATCCCGAGACCGCGGCGCTGGTCGAGGACTGGACCGATGAGCAGATCTGGGCGCTGCGCCGGGGCGGGCACGATCCGCAAAAGGTCTATACCGCGTTCAAGAAGGCGACCGAGACCAAGGGGCAGCCGAGCTGTCTGCTGGTCAAGACCGTGAAGGGTCACGGGATGGGCACGGCCGGCGAGGGCCAGAACACCACCCACCAGCAAAAGAAGATGAACGAGGAGCAGTTGCGCGCCTTCCGCGACCGGTTCAAGATCCCTGTCAGCGACGAGGATGTCGGCAAGGCCCCGTTCGTGGCGCTGAACAACGCGCAGAAGGCCTATATCCTGGAGCGGCGCAAGGAGCTGGGCGGCGAGTTCCCGAAGCGCGAATGGCGCGACACCCCCAAGCTGGAGATCCCTGCGCTGGAGGCGTTCGGCAAGGAGCTGAAATCCACCGGCACGCGTGAGATTTCGACCACCATGGCCTTCGTGCGGATACTGACGACGCTCTTGCGCGACAAGAACATCGGCAAGCAGGTCGTGCCGATCGTGCCGGACGAGAGCCGCACCTTCGGGATGGAAGGCTTGTTCCGCTCGGTGGGGATCTACAACCCGATGGGGCAGACCTACATCCCCGAAGACCGGGACCAGATGTCCTATTACAAGGAGAGCGAGACGGGACAGGTCCTGCAGGAGGGCATCAACGAGGCCGGGGCCATGGCCGACTGGATCGCGGCGGCCACGTCGTACTCCAACCACGGCGTGCCGATGATCCCGTTCTTCATCTACTACTCTATGTTCGGGTTCCAGCGGATCGGCGACCTGGCCTGGGCCGCGGGCGACAGCCGTGCGCGGGGCTTCATGCTGGGCGGCACCGCCGGGCGCACGACGCTGAACGGCGAGGGGCTGCAGCACGAGGACGGGCATTCCCACATCCTGGCGGGCACCATCCCGAACTGCATCAGCTACGATCCGACCTTCAGCTACGAGGTGGCGGTGATCGTCCATCACGGGCTCAAGCGGATGTATGTCGAGCAGGACGACGTGTATTTCTACCTGACGCTGATGAACGAGAACTACACCCATCCGGACATGCCGATGGGTGTAGAAGAGGACATCATCAAGGGGCTTTACCGGTTCTCGAAAACCGCCAAGCCGAACAAGAAGCATGTCAACCTGATGGGGTCGGGCACGATCCTGGTGCAGGCGATCAAGGCGGCCGAGATGCTGAAGGAAGACTTCGGCGTGACCTCGGACATCTGGTCGGCGACCTCGATGAACGAGCTGGCCCGCGACGGGCAGGATTGCGCACGGGCCAACCGGCTCGACCCCCTTGGAGATCAGAAGGTGCCGTTTGTCACGCAACAGCTTGAAGGGGTGACCGGACCGGTCATCGCGGCCACCGATTACATGAAGAACTATGCCGAACAGATCCGCGCGTTCGTGCCGCAGGACTTCACGGTCCTGGGCACCGACGGGTTCGGGCGGTCCGACAGCCGGGTCAACCTGCGCCGGTTCTTCGAGGTGGATTCCAACCACATCGCCGCCGCGGCCATGGTCGCGCTGCACAGGCAGGGGACCGTCACCGATGCGGTGCTGAAAAAGGCGCTCGCCCGGTACGAGATCGACAGCAACAAGCCGAACCCCCGTCTGGTGTGATCGGGACGCGTCCGTCCGGCCCGGCCTGCGCGCGGCGCGGGACAGGGCCGGCGGATGCCAGGGAATGAGAAGGACAAGACAATGGCAATCGAAGTAAACGTGCCCGATATCGGCGATTTCACCGATGTTCCGGTGGTCAGCATCCTGGTTTCGGTCGGCGATGTGGTCGCCGAAGAAGACCCCTTGCTGGAACTGGAGAGCGACAAGGCGACCATGGAAGTGCCCAGCCCCGTTGCGGGCAAGGTGGTCGAGATCAAGGTGGCCGAGGGCGATACCGTTTCCGAAGGTACGCTGATCATGATGATGGAGGCCGAAGATGGCGCGGCGGGCGCCTCGGAGCCGGCGCCTTCGGCACCAGCCGCCTCGGCGCCCGCGGCCCCGTCCGCTGCCGCGCCCGCGGCCCCCACCGACCCCAAGCCTGCGCCGGTGACCGATGCGGGCTTCGGCAAGGCCCATGCGAGCCCCTCGGTGCGGGCCTTCGCCCGGTCCCTGGAGATCGATCTGAGCAAGGTCAACGGCACCGGCCGCAAGGGGCGCATCCTGCGCGAGGATGTGACCGCCTATCTGAAATCCAGCACGGCGCCTGCACCCGCCAAGGGGGGGGCTGCGTCCGGGGGCATGGGTATTCCGCCGATCCCGGTGGTGGATTTCTCGAAATTCGGCCCGGTCGAGGACGTGGAGATGCCGCGGATCAAGAAGATTTCCGGCCCTGCGTTGCACCGGTCCTGGCTGAACATCCCGCACGTCACCCATAACGACGAGGCGGACATCACCGATCTCGACAAGTACCGCAAGGAGATGGACACCCAGGCCAAGGAAGACGGCTACCGGGTGACGCTTCTGTCTTTCGTGATCAAGGCGAGCGTCTCGGCATTGAAGACCCATTGGGAATTCAACAGCTCGATCCATCCCGACGGCGACAAGCTGATCAAGAAGGCGTTCTACAATATCGGCTTTGCGGCGGACACGCCCAACGGGCTGATGGTGCCGGTGATCAAGGATGCGGACCGCAAGGGGCTGGTGGAGATTTCCAAGGAGCTGATGGAGCTGTCGGCCAAGGCCCGTGCGGGTGAGTTGAAGGGGCCGGACATGCAGGGCGCGACCTTCACCATCTCGTCGCTCGGCGGGATTGGCGGGACGTCCTTCACGCCCATCGTCAACGCACCCGAGGTGGCGATCCTGGGCCTGACACGCTCGAAGATGGCGCCGGTCTGGAATGGCGAGGAGTTCGTGCCGCGCCTGATGCAGCCGCTCTCGCTGAGCTATGACCACCGGGCGGTGGACGGGGCCCTGGCGGCGCGGTTCTGCGTGACGCTCAAGACCCTGCTCGGCGATATGCGCAAGTTGATGTGGTAAGGAGACGGACCGATGGACATTAAAGTACCCGATATCGGGGATTTCACCGATGTGCCGGTCGTCTCGATCCTTGTGGCCGTGGGCGACACGGTGGCCGAGGAAGACCCGCTGATCGAGCTGGAGAGTGACAAGGCGACCATGGAGGTGCCGTCACCGGCCGCCGGTGTCGTCAAGGAGATCAAGGTGGCCGAGGGCGACAACGTCTCGGAAGGCACCGTGATCATGGTGTTCGAGAGTTCAGGCGCCGAAGAAGCCCCGAAAGGGGCTGATGAGGCCCCCGCAGCCGCCGCTGCCCCCGAGGCCGTGGCCGCGACCGGTACCGCGACCGGCCCGGGGGATGTGCATGGCGAGGTGGTGGTGCTGGGCTCCGGCCCCGGGGGCTACACCGCGGCGTTCCGGGCGGCGGATCTGGGCAAGAAGGTGGTTCTGATCGAGCGCTACCCGTCTCTGGGTGGGGTCTGCCTCAACGTCGGCTGTATTCCGTCCAAGGCGCTTCTGCATGTCGCCAAGGTCATCACCGAGGCTGAAGAGATGGGCGCGCACGGCGTCAGTTTCGGCAAGCCGAAGGTGGATCTGGACGAATTGCGCGCCTTCAAGGACAGCGTGATCGGTCAGTTGACCGGCGGCCTGAGCGGTTTGGCCAAGGGCCGCAAGGTCGAGGTCGTCACCGGCTATGGCAAGTTCACCGGGCCGAACATGATCGCGGTGGAAGGCGAGGATGGCGTCACGACGGTCAGCTTCGACCAGTGCATCATCGCGGCAGGCTCCGAGCCGGTGAACCTGCCGTTTCTGCCCGAGGATGACCGGATCATCGACAGCACCGGCGCGCTGGAGCTCAAGGACATCCCCAAGCGGATGCTGATCCTGGGCGGCGGTATCATCGGGCTGGAAATGGCCTGTGTCTATGATGCGCTGGGCTCGGACATCACCGTGGTCGAGTTCATGGATCAGCTGATGCCGGGGGCCGACAAGGACATCGTCAAGCCGCTGCACAAGCGGATCGAGGGCCGGTACGAGAACATCCTGCTCAAGACCAAGGTGACCGGGGTCGAGGCGCTCAAGAAGGGGCTGAAGGTCACTTTCGAGGACGCCAAGGGTGAGCTCACCACGGACACCTTCGACAAGGTGCTCGTGGCCGTGGGGCGCAAGCCGAACGGCGCGCTGATCGATGCCGAGAAGGCCGGGGTCGCCGTGGACGAGCGCGGCTTCATCGCCGTGGACAGCCAGCAGCGCACGGGTGTTGCGCATATCTTCGCCATCGGTGACCTGGTGGGCCAGCCGATGCTGGCGCACAAGGCGGTGCATGAGGGCAAGGTCGCGGCAGAGGTCTGCGCGGGTCACAACCGCCATTTCGATGCGCGGCTGATCCCCTCCGTGGCCTATACCGACCCTGAGGTCGCCTGGTGCGGCGTGACGGAGACCGACGCCAAGGCCAAGGGCATCGCCTACGAGAAGGGGGTCTTTCCCTGGGCGGCGTCGGGGCGGTCCCTTTCCAATGGCCGGTCCGAGGGGATTACGAAGCTGCTGTTCGACCCCGAGGACGACCGGGTGATCGGGGCCTGCATCGTGGGCACCAATGCGGGCGATCTGATCTCGGAGGTGGCGCTGGCCATCGAAATGGGCGCGGATGCGGTCGATCTGGGCCACACCATCCACCCGCACCCGACCCTGTCGGAGACGGTGAATTTCGCCGCCGAGATGTTCGAGGGCACGATCACCGACCTGATGCCGCCGAAGAAGAAAAAGGCCCACTAGGCTCTCTTAGGGTCAAGACCCGGACGCCGTGCCCCCCGGGGCGCGGCGTCTTGCGTTGGGGGTGCGGGGATTTGTTAACCGGGGCGTGCCAGAACCGGCAGTGCGGCGCGGTCCGGGCGCGCGGGGCTGCCACAGTTTGTCCCGTTTGCCGCGAATTCCGGTCCCGGCGCTTTGCGCAGCACGGGGGCTGTGGTTCTGTGCGTTTATCCAGGATTTTCGGTGCCCGGCCCCGGTGCGCCCCATTTCAGAGGTTGATTTCATGCCCGATCCCGTCGTTCTGCTTGGCCCCGGCCGCTCTTTCACGACCGTTGCCGCGGGGATGCTTGGCCAGCATCCGCAACATTACGGGATGCCGGAGCTGAACCTGGCCTTGGGCGACACGGTGGGGGAGTTTCTGGCCATGACCATGGGCGGTCGCAACGGGCTGGCCCACGGGATTGTGCGGGCCATGGCGCAGCTGGAGTTTGGCGAGGTCACCGCAAGGGGCGTGGAGGAGATGCGCGCCTTTCTGCACGCAAACCGGGACATGACCACGCGGGAGTTGATGGCGGCGCTCCAGGACATGGTGGCGCCGAAAGCGATCGTCGAGAAAAGCCCGGCAATCGCGGCGGATGCGCATTTTCCGTTCCGGCAGGAGCAGATCCTGCCCGGGGCGAAATACATCCACATCACCCGCCACCCGATGTCCGCCGGCCGGTCGATGATCGACGCGAAGTGGTACACGATGATCCTGCGCTCGCCCGTGGGCGACTCCTGGGACCGGCGCATGGACCCGCCGGTTCTGGATCCGCAGGTGCATTGGTTCGAGGCCCATGAGCGGCTGCTGAACTTCCTCGACACCATTCCGGCGGATCGGCAGATGCGGCTGCGCGGCGAGGACCTGCTGGCCGATCCCGACACCTGGCTGGCGCGGATCTGCGCCTGGCTCGGGGTGGATACGGGCCCTGCGGCGATCGAGGCGATGAAGCACCCCGAAACCTCGCCCTTCGCCCGGCCCGGGCCACAGAATGCCCAATGGGGGGGCGACCCGAGCTACCAGGACAACCCGGCCCTGCGGCCCTACACCATCAAGCCCGAGCGGCTGAGCGGGCCTTTGCCCTGGCGCGAGGATGGGGTCGGGTTCGCCGATCACGTGATCGAAATGGCGCAATTTTTCGGCTATGAGGATGGCGGGCCGGCGCAGGGGGGCTGAAACCCGCGTCGGGAAACCATTGGTTTGCAAATTCGTGTCAAACCGTGGTTGAGTTTGGCAGGCCCGGTCGGGACCTGACCACGCACGCATGAGAGGAACGGATCGGTGAGCACGGGATTCGAGGCGATAACGGCGCAGGTCAAGCTGGTGATCTGGGACCTGGACGAGACCTTCTGGCAGGGCACCTTGTCCGAAGGGGGCATTACGCCGATCCCGGCCCATGCAGAGATGATCAAGACGCTCGCGGATCGCGGGATCATGTCGTCGATCTGTTCCAAGAACGATTTCGACACCGCCAAGGCGGAGTTGGAGAGGCTCGGCGTCTGGGACTACATCGTGTTTCCCCATATCGACTGGACCCCGAAAGGCCAGGCGATCAAGACCATGCTGTCGGCCATGGGGTTGCGGGCGCCGAACGTGGTGTTTCTCGACGACAATCACATGAACCTCGAAGAGGCCGCGTTCTTCAACGAGGGGCTGATGTGCGTGGATGCGACCCAGCCGCTCGCCGGGCTGCTCGATCTGCCGCAGATGAAGGGCAAGGACGACCGCGCCCATTCCCGACTGGCCCAATACAAGATGCTGGAGACCAAGCAGGCCGCGCAAGCCGAGGGCGCGCTCGACAACATGGCGTTCCTGCGCCAATCGCAGATCCGGGTCGAGATCCTGACCGATCTGGAGCCGCATATGGACCGGGTTCTGGAGCTGATCAATCGCACGAACCAGCTGAACTTCACCAAGAATCGGGTGGAGACGCCGGAGGCGCGGGCGGAGTTGGACGCGCTCCTGGCAACCTCGGGGGTGCATGCGGGGCTGGTGCGGGTGACGGACCGCTACGGCGATTACGGGATCGTGGGCTTCTTTGCCGCGCGGGTGAAATACAGCGGCACAACCGTGCATCATTTCTGCTTTTCATGCCGGACGCTCAACATGGGGGTGGAGCAGTTCGTCTGGCAGCGGATCGGTGCGCCGGAATTCGACTTCAAAGGCCCGGTGGCAAGCCAGCTGGACGCAGGCGCGGAGGTGGACTGGATCGCGGAGGCGTCGTCGTCGGACCAGGTGTTTTCCGAGCAGGACGATCGGACCCTGTGCCTTGTCGGCGGGTGCGACCTGCTGCAGGTGTCGTTTTACTGCGGCACCAACCGGCATGAATTCGTCAACAAGGAGGATCGCGGATACCTCGTGCGCTATGACGATCCGGGGTTTTTCCTGAACCCGCGCAAGCCTTTGAAACATGATCAGACGTTGAAGAAGTTTCCCACCTGGTCCTGGCAGGACATGGAGGATCTTGATGTTGCCCTGGCGGACTCCGATGTCGTGCTGCTGTCGCTCTATTACGCGGTGCCGGGGGACACGTTCTTTACCTTCGGCGGCAAGGAGTGGGGCGGGGAATACCTGGTCAAGGTGCCGCCGCGCACGCTGAAGAAGTTCATCAAGTCCGACCAGGCGTTGTGGTTTGCCAAGTCCTTCTATCACCGGCGCTACACGCTGGAGGAGAGCCTTGAACTGACGCGCCGGAGCATGGAGCGGGCGATGAGCCTCGTGAAGCCGGACGCACAGGTCTTTGTGCTGACGGCGGCGACCAAGACCGGGATGCAGGCAGAGCGGACGGGCGAGATGCGCGCGGCCTATAACGCGATGTGCAAGGCGTTCTGCGCGGGCCACGCCCAGGCCCATCTGGTCGATCTGGACGAGGTCCTGCTGGAAGAGGATTTCCAGGACAGCGACCACTACACGCGCGCGGGCTATTTCAAGATCGCGAAATGCGTGAACGACTACATGGCCGACCAGTCGGGGGCCGCCGCGGATGTCGCGGCGGAGTAACACGCCTGTGCGGTCCGCTGCCGGGAAAGTGGCTCCCATGATGTGATTAATTCCTGGGCGCCTCGCGCAATTTGCTCGCTTCCTGTGCGCCCTCGGGGGGAGATTTCTTGACAAGGGTCAAGGCTATCCATCAAAGGGGGGCATGTGTGGGATCGAGTTTACGAATGCGTAACCTTTTACCGTCAGGCAGATCTGCAGAAGGAAAGGGGCCGCACGTGATCGGGACATGGGCGCGTTTTGGCCAAGTTGCAGCCTCTGTGCAGGTGCGAAACTTGATAGAATTGCGCCGAAGCGATAGGCTGTCAGGATTGGTTTTGCCAAGATATGCTGCATTGCAATATACGCGGGGCCTTCGGGCGCTGATGGAATTTGATCTTCGCGGGCGGTGGTCCGCTAACGTTGCGGTAACGCGCCGGTGGATAGACAGTCATGGTGCTGAAAGCGCGCAAGTGTGAGATGGGGGGTCTTCTGGCCCGTCCAAGGGTGTAGACAGAGCACGGTGGTTGCGCCCGACGAGCGGGGCAGAAGGCCGAGTATTTGTGAATTTCATTGTAGGAGTGACCTGTATGCCATTGACGAAGAGTGATTTTCTGATCTTCGCCAGTTCGGTTCCCAACAAGATCACTCCGGGGATTGCGATTTCCGCCAGCCGTGCGGGCCATTGGGGGATTCTCGACCTCGAGTTTGCGGATGCGGCTGCGCCAGCGGTTCGCCGGGCACTGACGGACGTCGCGGCCAAGGCCCGCGGACGCTGGGGGCTGAAGCTGTCCAGCGGATCCGCGGCGGAGTTTGTTGCAGGTGCAGCACAGTCCGTGTCGGAGCCCGCTTGTGTCATTCTCGTTCCCCAGGACGCGACCTCGCTCGCCTGCGCCGTGGACGCTGTGCGCGCCGCGGTTCCGGACGCAAGTGTTCTGGTGGAGCTCATCGATACCACCTTCCTCGCCGCGGCGGAGGCTGCCGGGGTCGACGGGGTCGTGGCCAAGGGGCACGAGGCGGGCGGACGGGTCGGGGACGAGACCACGTTCCTGCTGCTCCAGCGCTTGACGAAAGCAACCGATTTGCCGGTGATCGCGGCCGGCGGAGTGTCGGTCAACACGGCGGCCGCGCTGAAGGTGGCCGGGGCGCGGGGCATTCTGCTGGACTGGCCACTTTGCGCCTTCGAGGAGGCGGAGTTGCCCTCGCCGATGCTGCGCGCGATCACGCGGATGGATGGCAGCGAGACCAACTGTCTGGGCCAGGATTTCGGCGCCGGGCATCGGGTGTTCTGGCGGGCCGACCACAAGCCTGCGCGGGCGTTGGACATGCTCGACATTCCCGGCAGCGATCCGGTGGCGTTTCGCGCCGCGGTGAAGGCGGCGGTGAATGCCGACGATCCGGTCTGGCTCGTGGGGCAGGACGCGGCTTTTGCCGCCGGGCTCAAGGCGCGGTTCGGCACCTTGCCCGCGCTGCTCGACGGGCTCGCGGCGGGCGCCGAGGCGCTGGTGGCCCAGGCGCGCGCGACCACGCCGCTCGCCGAGGGCAGCCCCCTGACGGAGGTGACGGGCACGCGTTATCCCATCATCCAGGGTCCGATGACCCGGGTCAGCGATGTGGCGGAGTTTGCCGTGTCGGTGGCCGAGGGCGGGGCGCTGCCGTTTTTGGCGTTTGCGCTGATGCGCGAGGCGGAATGCGCTGCGCTGCTCGAAGAGACCAAGGCGCGGATCGGCGGCAAGCCCCTGGGCGTGGGGATCCTGGGGTTCGTGGACGACGCCTTGCGGGCCGAACAGACAGCGGTGATCGCCGCCCATAAACCCGATTTCGCCCTGATTGCGGGCGGACGGCCCGACCAGGCGCTGGCGCTGGAGGCCGAAGGCATCCCCACCTGGCTGCACGTGCCGTCGCCGGGGCTGCTGGCGCTGTTTCTCGAAAGCGGCGCGCGGCGGTTCATCTTCGAGGGGCGCGAATGCGGCAGCCATGTGGGCCCGCGGTCCAGCGCCGTTCTGTGGCAGCAGGCCATCGACGCGCTGGAGGCTTACTACGGCCCGGACGCGCCGATCGATTGCGAGCTTCTTTTCGCGGGCGGGGTGCATGACGCCACCTCCGGCGCGATGGTCTCGGCGCTCTCGGCGGGGCTGGCGGCGCGGGGGGCGAAGATCGGTGTCGTGGTCGGCACGGGCTATATCCTGACGCGCGAGGCGGTCGCCAGCGGCGCGGTGCTGCAGAAGTACCAGGAGCTGGCGCTGACCTCGGCCAAGACGATGCTGCTGGAATCCGCGCCGGGGCATGCGACCCGCGTGGTCGAAAGCCCGATCGTGGACGAGTTCTTCGCCGAAAAGGCGCGGCTGCGCTCGGAAAAGGTCGACCCGGACGAGATCAAGGACCGGTTGGAGCGGCTGAATGTCGGCCGGTCGCGGATCGCCTCCAAGGGGATCGACCGCAACCCGGATTACGGCAAGGTCGCGGGGGCGGAGAAATTCGTCGCCATGACGCCGGAGGCGCAGGAAAAGCTCGGCGTCTACATGATCGGGCAGGCGGCGAGCCTGCATTCCGAGCCCACGACGATTGCCGCGTTGCACGGCGCGATCTGCACCGACTCCGCGGCGCTGTTGCAGGCGGCCGCACCCGCGCCCGCGGCCCGGCCCATGACCCCGCCCGAGGAAGGCCCCGGCGCGCGGATCGCGATCACCGGGGTGGGCACGATCCTGCCCAAGGCGCGGGATTTCGCGGCCTATTGGGAGAACATCCTCGACGCGGTGGACGCGATCGAGGAGGTGCCGGAGCGACGCTGGGACTGGCGGCGGTATTTCGACGAGAACCGCGACGCGCCGGACAAGATCTATTCCAAATGGGGCGGTTTTCTCGACGAGATCGATTTCAACCCGGTCAAATACGGCATACCGCCCAAGACCATGCCGAGTATCGAGCCGCTGCAGCTTCTGGCGCTGGAGACGGTGCGCCAGGCCCTCGAGAACGCGGGCTTCAAGGACGGCGTGATCGAGGATGCGGAACTGCGGCGCAAGACCTCCGTCATCATCGGTGTGGGCGGCGGCGCGGGGCCCTTGGGCCAGCGTTACGCGGTGCGCTCGTCCATGCCCGCGATCAATGGCGCCATGACCGAGGTGGCCGATGCCCGGCTGCCGACCTGGACCGAGGACAGCTTCCCCGGGATCCTGCTGAACGTCATTGCCGGGCGCGTGGCGAACCGGTTCGATCTGGGCGGTGTGAACTTCACGGTGGACGCGGCTTGTGGCTCGTCGCTCGCCGCCGTGATGATGGCCTCGCGGGAGTTGGAGAACCATACCTCGGACATGGTGATCGTCGGCGGCGCCGACAGCTTCCAGAACCCCTTTGATTTTGTGGCGTTTTCCAAGACGCGGGCGCTGTCCCCCCGGGGCCGCTGCCGGACTTTCGATGCCAGCGCGGACGGGATCGCGATCTCCGAGGGCCTGGCGATGATGGTGCTGCGGCGTCTTGATGCGGCCGAGGCGGCGGGCGACCGGATCTACGCGGTGCTGCGCGGGGTTGCGGGGTCGTCGGACGGCAAGGATTTGTCCCTGACGGCGCCGCGGGCCGAGGGCCAGCAGGAAGCGCTGCGCCGGGCCTATGCCCATGCGGGGATCTCGCCGGGCACCGTGGGCGCGGTGGAGGCGCATGGCACCGGCACCGTGGTCGGCGACCGCACCGAGATCCAGAGCCTGTCTAAGGTCTTTGCCGAGGCCCGCGACGACCGGCAGTTCTGCGGCGTGGGGTCGGTCAAGTCGATGATCGGCCATACCAAAGCGGCGGCGGGTTGCGCAGGCATGATCAAGATGGCCATGGCGCTGCATCACCGGGTGCTGCCCGCGACCCTCAATGTCACCGAGCCGAACCCGTCGGCGGATTTTCCCAACAGCCCTTTCTACGTGCTGACCGAGACGCGGCCCTGGCTCAACCCGACCGACACGCCGCGCCGGGCGGGGGTGAGTGCCTTCGGCTTTGGCGGCACGAATTTCCACGTGGTGCTGGAGGAATATACCGGCGGCTACCTGCCCCGGCACCAGGCCCCGTTCCGGCGGGACTGGACCCATGAGCTGTTCGTGTTCTCGGCCGCCTCGCAGACGGATCTTGCCGACGCGCTGAAACGGGCCTCCGCGGCCATGGCGCAAGCCCCCAGCGGTGTGCGCGCGGCGGATGTTGCGGCGAGCCTGGCCAAGCGGTTCGACCCGAGCGCCAAGGCGCGGTTCGCGATCGTGGCGGGCTCGCTCGAGGATGCCAGCGCGCGCATTGCCCGGGCGGCCGAGGGGCTGCGCTCGGACGCGGGCGATCTGCGCTCGGTCGATCCCATGGGTGCGTTTTTCTCTGCCGAGGCGCCGGTGACGCCCGAGCAGGTGGCGTTCCTCTTCCCGGGGCAGGGGTCGCAGTATCCCGGCATGGCGGCGGACCTGACCATGACCTTCCCGCAGGTGCGCGAGGACCTGGAGGCGGCGACACGGACCCTGTCGGCGCGGCTGGACACGCCCCTGTCGGAGCGGATCTTCCCGCGGCCCACCCTCGATCCTGAGGAGCGTGACGCGCAGATCGAGGCATTGAAGCGC
Source organism: Dinoroseobacter shibae DFL 12 = DSM 16493 (assembly GCF_000018145.1). Classification (NCBI taxonomy): domain Bacteria; kingdom Pseudomonadati; phylum Pseudomonadota; class Alphaproteobacteria; order Rhodobacterales; family Roseobacteraceae; genus Dinoroseobacter; species Dinoroseobacter shibae. The sequence goes on along the minus strand of NC_009952.1, from coordinate 2,066,561 downwards.
ACGGACGTGGCCCAGCCCGCGATCGGGGCCGTGTCGCTCGCGCTGCTGAACCTGGTGCGGAGCTTCGGTCTGGAGGCCCACCGGATGGCCGGGCACAGTTTCGGGGAATACACCGCGCTCCACGCGGCGGGCAGTTTCGATGCGGCGACCCTGCTGGGGCTGGCCCATGCGCGCGGCGATGCCATCGTGCAGGCGGGCGGCGACGACCTGGGCACCATGGCGGCGGTCAATGCGGGGCCGGAGGCGGTGCGCGCGGCCCTGGGCGATGCGCCCGAGGTGACGCTGGCCAACATGAACGCGCCGGATCAGACGGTGATCGCCGGGCCGACCCAGGCGGTTCTGGCCGCCGAGCAGCGGCTGAGTGCCGCGGGGCTGAGTGCCAGGCTTTTGCCCGTGGCCTGCGGGTTCCATTCGGATTGTGTGGCCCCGGCCCGCGACCGGCTGGCCGCCGCGCTGGAGACCGCCGAGATCGCCGCACCCGGGCGCGTGGTCTATGCCAATGCCACCGCACAGGTGTATCCCGAGGTGCCGGAGGACGTGCGCGCGCAGCTGGCCCGGCACCTGGTCGATCCGGTGGATTTCCTCGGCAGCGTCCGCGCGATGCACGACGCGGGCGCGCGGCTTTTCCTTGAGATCGGGCCGGGGGCCGTCCTGTCGCGCCTGACCAACCGCATTCTGGAGGACAAGCCCCATCTCGCCCTGACCGCAGACATGAAGGGACGCTCCGGTATCCAGCAGTTCCTGTGCCTGTTGGGTGGCTCTGCCGCCGCGGGGCTGGAGATCGACCTCGCGCGGCTCTGGGACGGGCGGGAGACGCGCGATCTGGACGTGACCGGTTGGAACCTGAGCCTGCCCGAAGATCCGCAGCGCGCGATGCTTTGGAAGCTCGATGCCGCCAATGCCCGCCCCATCGATGGTGTGCCGCCGCGCAAGGGTTTTGCGGCGCGACTTGAAGAGGACCCCATGCCCCAGACTGCCCCCGTCCCGACGCCGCCCCCGGCTGCCGCCCCTGCGGCGAGCGCGGATCCTGCGCAACTAGACGCCCCTCGGCCCGCGCCCGTGGTGGCCCCGGCGGGGCCCGCGACGGCCCTTGGGGCCGCGTCGCAGCCGGTCTCCGCGGCCTTGGCCGACAGCGTGATGAAGCGTCACCAGGAGCTGATGGCGAAGTTCCTCGACAACAATCGCGCGGTGATGATGCAGTGGCTGGCCGCCGGTCAGGCCGCGCCGGGTGTTGCTGCGCCGATGCCCGTGCCGCATGCCGCCGCGCCGGTCGCACCTGTGCCGACCCCGCCTGCGGTGGCCCCAGCCCCCGCGCCGTCCCCCGCGCCAGCACCGCAAGCTGCCCCGGCGGCGGCGCAGCCCCAGCCCGTGGCGACGCCCGCACCCGTCCCGGTGCCGGAACCTGCGCTCTCCGAGACGGCGGTGACCGACGCCCTTCTGGCGCTGATCTCGGACCGCACGGGGTATCCGACGGACATGCTCGACCCGGACCTCAACCTCGAGGCCGATCTCGGGGTCGACTCGATCAAGCGGGTGGAAATCCTCGGCGCCCTGCGCGGCGACCTTCTGCCCGATGCGGGCGAGGCCGCGCGGGAGAAGATGGGCCCGGTCTCGCGCGAACGCACCGTGCGCGGGATCGTGGCGAAGTTCATGGAAGTGGTTGCGGAGTTCGCGACCCCGGCTACGGCCCCCGCGCCAGAGGTAGCCGCGTCTGCGCCCGCCACGCCGGCCCTGTCCGAGACGGCAGTGACAGACGCTCTCCTGGCGCTGATCTCGGACCGGACGGGGTATCCCACGGACATGCTCGATCCGGACCTGAATCTCGAGGCCGATCTCGGGGTCGACTCGATCAAGCGGGTGGAAATTCTGGGCGCCCTGCGCGGCGACCTTCTGCCCGATGCGGGCGAGGCCGCGCGGGAGAAGATGGGTCCGGTGTCGCGGGAACGCACCGTGCGCGGGATCGTCGCGAAGTTCATGGAAGTGGTCGCGGAGTTCACGGCGCCGGCTACAGCCCCCGCGCCCGCAGCGGCGGCGACCCCGGTGGCTGCGCAGGCCGAAGCCCCCCTCGCGGTCGATCCCGACAGTTGGCGTCCGCGCTTCATCATGTCCGCGCGCCCAGTGCCTGCGCCCGCGGCGGAAAACTGGATCGTGCCCGGGGCCACCTATATCCTGACCGATGATGAGGCTGGCGTGGCCGAGGCGGTCGCGGCCCATCTGCAATCCCAGGGTGCCGGTGTGCGGCTCCTGTCGCCCGCGACCCTCGACTTTTCCGACGACGCGCCCCTGCGTGCGGCGGTGCGGGAGATGGACGGGGCGGTGGCCGGGGTCTTCCATCTGGCCCCCCTGCGCCCAGAGCCGCTGTTCGAAGAGATGGACCGGGACGCCTGGCGGGCCTCGGTCGATCGCTGCACGCGGGCCTTCTACAGCTTGCTGAACGAGCTGGGCGAGGGGCTGAGCGCGCGGACGGACGCGGTCGTGGTCTGCGCCTCGGCCATGGGGGGCGCGTTCGGCTTCGATGGCACCGTGCCCGCGGCGCCGGCGGCGGGCGGGGCGCCCGGGCTGCTGAAGACCGTGGCGAAGGAATGGCTGGACGTGCAGTGCCGCGCGGTGGATTTCGCCCCGGCGCTGGAGGCCGCGCGCAAGGCCGAGCTGGTGCTGGCCGAGGCGGGGTTCCGGGACGCGCCGGTGGAGATCGGCTATCTCGACGAGGCGCGCCATGGTCTATTTGCCGAGCCTGCGCCGCTCGGGGCCGAGGATCCCGTGACGCTGGACTTGCCACCGGGGGCGGTCGTCCTCGTGACCGGGGGCGCGCGCGGCATCACCGCCAAGATCGCCCGGCATCTGGCCGAGCTGCACAAACCTCATTTCGTGCTGGCCGGATCGACGCCGCCGCCCGAGGGGCCCGAGGCGCCGGAGATCGCCGGGATCGCCGAGGACCGGGCGCTGAAGGCCGCGCTGATCGCGGCGGCCAAGGCGGCGGGACGGCCCATCACGCCCGCGGCTATCGAGGCGGACTATCGCGCGACCCTCAAGGCGCGTGACATCCGCAGCGCCATGGCGGCCATCGCGGCGGCGGGCGCGACGGCGGAATATGTCGCCTGTGATGTGCGCGACCAGGATGCGCTGGAGGCGATGGTGGCCGACATCTACGCGCGGCACGGTCGGATCGACGGGGTGCTGCACGGCGCCGGGGTGATCGAGGACAAGCTGGTGCTCGACAAGACCGTCGAGAGCTTCGACAACGTCACCCGCACCAAGACCGAGAGCGCCTTTGCCCTGAGCCGGGCGCTGCGGCCCGAGGGGCTGAAATTCCTGGTGTTCTTCACCTCTGTCGCGGGCCGGTTCGGCAATCGCGGGCAGGGGGATTACGGTGCGGCGAACGAGACCGTCTCCAAGCTCGCCCGCGTGCTCGACGCGCGCTGGCCGGGCCGGGTGACCGCGGTCAGCTGGGGTCCCTGGGACAGCGGCGGCATGGTCTCGGCCGAGATCAAGGCCCAGTTCGACGCCATGAACATCGAGCCCATCGATCCCCGCCTCGGGGTTCGGGCGCTGGAGTTCGAGATCACCCGCGGCAGGGCGAGCGCCCCGGAGGTGGTTTGGGGACGCGGCCCGTGGGAGACGGATGCGGAGACCTACGCCCGCACCTACGGCGCAGGCGGCACCAGAGAGGCGGCGGAATGACAGCAGACGGTGCCCACACGCGCCACGCTGACAACGAACCGATTGCAATCGTAGGCATCGCCTCGATCTATCCCGAGGCGCCGGACACGGCCACCTATTGGCGCAACATCACCGACAAGGTGGATGCGGTGGCCGATGCGCCGGCCGATTGGTGCGCGGATCTGTTCTTTGACCCCGAGAGCGCGGATAACGACCGGATCTACACCAAGCGCGGTGGGTTCCTGCGCGATCTCGCGGTGTTCGACCCGCTGCGCCACGGGGTCATGCCGACCTCCATCGACGGGGGGGAGCCGGACCAGTTCCTCGCGTTGCAGGTGGCCGCCGACGCGGTGGAGGATGCCGGTTTCGCCGCGCGCCCCGTCCCCGGCGAACGGGTGGCGGTGATCCTGGGCCGCGGCACCTATATCAACCGCGGCTTCACCAGCGTGGTGCAGCACGGGATCATGGTGGATCGCTTCCTGTCGATCCTGAAAAAGCTCCATCCCGACACCGACGCGGAAGAGCTGGCCGAGGTCAAGGCGCAGCTCAAGGCCTCCCTGCCGCCCTTCAATGCGGAAATGGCCCCGGCCCTGGTGCCGAACCTGGTGACGGGGCGGATCTCCAACCGGCTGGACTTCAAGGGCGCCAATTACATCGTGGACGCGGCCTGCGCCTCGTCGCTCATCGCCATGGATCGCGGGGTTGCGGACCTGCGGGCGGGGCGGTGCGACATGGCGGTGGTGGGCGGTGTGCATGCCTCCACCCCCGCACCGATCTACCAGATCTTCTGCCAGCTCGAAGCGCTGTCGCGGAAGGGGTCGATCAAACCGTTCTCGGCCAATGCCGATGGCACGCTTCTGGGCGAGGGCGTCGGGCTGATGTGCATCAAGCGGCTTTCCGATGCGGAGGCCGCGGGCGACCGGATCTACGCGCTGGTGCGCGGGGTCGGCGTGGCCAGCGACGGCAAGGGGCTGGGCATTCTCGCCCCCCGGATAGAGGGGGAGACACTCGCGCTCCAGCGCGCCTATGAGGATGCCGGGGTCGATCCGGCCACCGTGGGTCTGATCGAGGCCCATGGCACGGCGACCGCCCTGGGCGACGCGACGGAGGTCGAGGCGCTCGTGGGCCTGATGGGGACGCGCGACAGCGACGCGCCGTCCTGCGCGCTGGGCTCGGTGAAGTCGATGATCGGGCATTGCCTGCCCGCCTCGGGCTCGGCCGGAATCATCAAGACCGCGCTGGCGCTCTATCACAAGACCCTGCCGCCCACCTTGCTGGACGAGGCGAACCCTGAGTTGGGGATCGAAGGCTCGCCGCTCTACCTGAACACCGAAACCCGACCCTGGATCCACGGGCTGGACACGCCCCGGCGGGCGGGGGTGAACGCCTTCGGCTTCGGCGGGATCAATGCCCATACGGTGCTGGAAGAATATCGCGGCGGGGCGGAGCCTGCACCGAACCTCACCCGGTCGAGCGAGCTTCTGGTGGCGGGCGCGCCGGATGCGTCGGGACTGAGCGCACGGCTGGAGGCGCTGAAAACCGCGCTATCTGGCGACATGCCCCCGGCAGAGGTCGCGCGGGTCGAGAATGCCGCCCCGTGCCCCGGCCCCTGGCGCGCGGCCATCGTGGCCCGGGACGCGGGCGATGCCATGGCCAAGATCGACAAGATCCTCGGCCGGATCGCCAGCGGCAAGGACCGGCTCAGGGATCGCAAGGGGGCGTATCTGAACGCGGCACCGCTGGCCGCCACGGGCAAGGTCGCCTTCATGTTCCCCGGGGAGGGGAGCCAGCATCTGGGCATGCTGCGCGAGATCATGCTGCATTACCCCCGGATGCGGCAGTGGTTCGACCTGGTGGACGGGGCCTTCGCGGGCCATGGCCGCAACCTGCTGCCGAGCCAGGTGATCTTCCCGCCCCCCGGCACCGCCGAAGAGGGCGGCGCGCTGTGGCGGATGGATATCGGGCCAGAGGCGATTTTCGCCGCAAATCAATCGGTTGCGGCGCTGTATGAAAGCATCGGCTTGCGCCCGGACATGCTGGTCGGCCATTCCACGGGGGAATACTCGGCGCTCTTTGCCGCCGGGGTGACGCGGCGCGAAGATCCGGCCGTTCTCCAGGCGGAGATGCGCGCGCTCAACGCGGAATACGAGGCGATGGCGGCCGAGGGGCTGATCGCCGAGGGCGCGCTGGTGGCGCTCGGCGCGGTGGATGGCGCGGCGCTGGAGGACAAGCTGGCCGGGCGCGACGATGTTTATCTGGCCATGGACAACTGCCCCAACCAGAAGGTCGTGGCGGCGTTTTCCGACGCGGGCCGCGACTATGCCCTGAGCCTCGCGCCCGCGCTGGGCGGGTTCGACGAGCTCTTGCCGTTCTCGCGCGCCTATCACAGCCCGGCCTTCGCACCGTTCAGCGCGCGGCTCGAAGGGTTCCTCGCGGGGATGCAGGTCGCGGCCCCCGAACGCCCGGTCTATTCCTGCCTGAGCACCGCGCCCTTTCCAGACTCGCCCGACGCGATCCGCAAGCTGACCGCCGACCAATGGTCCGGGCGGGTGCGTTTCGTCGAGACGGTGGAGCGGATGTATGCGGACGGGGCGCGGGTCTTCGTCGAATGCGGGCCGCGCAACAACCTGTCGGCCTTCGTGAACGACATCCTGCGCGGGCGCGATCATGTGGCGGTGGCGGTGGACACGCCGTCCTTGCAGGGGCTCGACCAGCTGCACCACATGGCCGCCCAGCTGGTGGTGGAGGGGGTGACGCTCGACCTCGGCGCGCTGGCGGCCCCGGTGCGGGCGGTGGCGAAGCCGGCCGGTCCGAGCCGTCCGCAGGTGCTCAAGATGGGGGTGCAGCCCATGGATATCGCGTCGGTTCCCAAGCGGGCGCAGAGCGCGCCGTCCAAGGCACCGCCCGCGCCGAAACCCGCCCCCGCGGCACCGCCCCCCGCCGCGTCGCAAACCCGTCCCACCGCCAACTCGCCCGCCGCCCCGACACCGCCGAAGATGCCGGTGACGGTCGCCGCGGCACCCCGGCCGCAGCCCGCGCCCGCCGCGCCCCCGGCAGAGGCCGAAGCGGTGGTCGACGCCTATTTCGACACGCTGGAGGGCTTCCTCGCCTCCGAGACCGAGATCATGGCCGCCTATCTCGGCACGGTGCCGGGACAGGCGGACGCGGCCCCCACGCCCATGCCCACTCCACAGACCCAAGCGCCCCGGCGGTTCCCGATGCTCGGGGCGGTGACCCCGGCCCCCGACGGTCGCAGCCTGACCGCCCGGATCGAGATCGACCCGGCCCGCGCGCCCTACCTGCGCGATCACAGCTTCGGCCACGGCATTTCCCAGCGCGACCCGGAGCTGACCGGCCTGCCGGTGGTGCCGCTGACCTTCTCGATGGAGGCGCTGGCCGAGGCCGCCGCGGCCCTGCGCCCGGACCTGGTGGTGACGGGGATGCGGGAGGTGCGCGCCTCGCGCTGGTTCGCCCTGGATCGCCCGCCCCTGGTGGTGGAGGCTGCGGCGGAACTGCGCGAAGAGGGGCCCGTGACCGTGGTGCGCGTGCGGATCCGCGCCGCCGATGGCCCGGCGCTGCGCCCGACCCTGATCGAGGCGGATGTGACCCTGGCCCAAGCGCGCCCGGAGGCGCCCCTGGCCCAGCCCCAGAGCTATGGCGCCCTGCGCGACGCGCCCTGGTCGCTTGCGGATGTCTACGGCAAGATCATGTTCCACGGTCCCAAGCTGCAGGCGGTGGAGGCCATGGATGTGGTCGGCGCAGGCGGGGTGGAAGGCACCCTGATCGGGCTGCCCCATGACGCGCTCTATGCCGGGGTCGCCGACCCGGGCTTCGAGACCGACGCGATCACCCTTGACGCGGTGGGCCAGCTGGTCGGCGTCTGGTCGGCGGAAATGCTGCCCGAGGCGTTCCACATCTTCCCCTTCCGGGTCGAGGCGCTGGAGATCTTCCGCGACCGCCTCGCCCCCGGCGAGCGCGCGCGCTGCCGCGCGACCATCGATCTGGTGGGCGCGGACGAGATGCGCGCCGATATCGACGTGGTCTCGGCCGACGGGCGGCTGCAATGCCGGATCGCGGGCTGGTGGGACAAGCGGTTCAACCTGCCCGAGCGGTTCTTCCGGGCCCGGCTCGACCCGCCGCGCAATCCGCTCTCGGCGCCCATCGTGCTGCCGGGGGGCGCGCCGTTGCCCGAGGGCTGCGCGCTGCAGCTCTGTGACGAGATCGGTGACGATCTGCTGGACGGCTCCGGTGGGATCTGGGCCAAGGTGCTGGCGGGGCTTGTCCTGTCCCGGGCCGAGCGGGCGGAATTCGCCGCCATGGACGGGGCCACGGACAAGCGGCGCTGGGAATGGCTGCGCGGGCGCGCGGCGGCCAAGGATGCGGCCCGCGCGGTGCTGGGCCGCGCGCTCGCGCCCGCGGACATTCCCCTGGTCGTGCCGGGGGAGGATGCAGGCCCGGTGATCGACCCGACCCTGCCGCCCGCCTGGGGGCCTGCGCCGCTTATCTCGATCGCCCACAAGGGTGCGCGCGCCCTGGGCCTGGCGGCCGATCCGCGCCGCTATGCCGGGGTGGGCGTGGATCTCGAAGAGATCGCGCCGCGCACGCCCGCGTTCCTGCAGACCGCCTTCACCCCCGCCGAGCGCGCCTCGATCATGGCCCTGCCCGAAGGACAGCCGCGCGATACGGCAGCGACCCGCTATTGGTGCGCAAAGGAAGCAGTCGGCAAAAGCTTCGGGCTCGGCCTCGCCCAGGCCCTTGATCGTTTCGAGGTTCAGGGTGATGGAACGGACGCCCCGCCCGTGATTGTTCGGGATCTGTCAACACACACCGATATTGCGGTGACCGCGATGGCCGAGCTTGCGCCGGGCCTGATCGCCGCCGTCGTGCTCAGACCGCAGGACGCAGGAAATTGAAAGGCCAGAGGATAAAACCATGACACCCGTGAGCTATGATGACGCCTACAAGGTGATGCAGGAGATTTTCGAGGATCTTGCCGACGACCTGGGCGAGGACGAGATCGACCTGAAACCCGAGAGTAAGGTGCTCGACCTCGGGGTGGAATCCATCAGCCTCGTCTACCTGATTTCCGAGTTGCAACAGAATTACGGGCTGGGCGACCAGCTGTTTCGGAAGATGCGCGAAGAGGATCAGCTTCTCAAGGATATGACCGTAGACGATATCCTCAAAGCGGTGGTCGCGCTCAGCGCCCGGCAGAACGCCTGAGGAAGGACCCGGAGATGTCACAGACGAAAATTCAGACGGTTATCATTGGCCTTGATGGGGCGACCTACGACATGCTCGACCACCTGGTCGCGGAGGGGGTCATGCCCAATTTGGGGCGTATCATGGCCGAAGGCGCGCGCGGGATCCTGGCCTCGACGATCCACCCGCTGACCCCGCCGGCCTGGGCCACGCTGATGACCGGGCGCAGCCCCGGCAATCACGGTGTGTTCGACTTCATCCGGGTCGACCGCGAAGGGTCCAAGCCCAGCTACACGCTGGCGACCTCGGCGGATGTGAAGGTGCCGACCATCTGGCAGATCGCGAGCGCCGCCGGCAAGCGGGCGACGACCCTGAACTACCCGGTGATGTTCCCGGCCAAGCCGATCGACGGGGTGGTGATCCCGGGCTATGTGCCCTGGTCCTATCTCGGCCGCGCCATCCACCCGCGCGAGACCTTCAAGATGCTGAAGGCCAAGGGGGTCTTCAAGGCCTCCGAGATGTCCACCGACTGGCAGCATGAGCGCAAGGCCGTGCAGGGCCTGTCGGAGAACCAGCTGACCGATTGGGTGCAGTTCCACATCACGCGGGAACAGCGCTGGCAGGACATCCTGCTGACCCTGATGGAGGAAGAGCCGTCAGAGCTGACAGCCGTTCTGTTCGACGGCGTCGACCGGATCCAGCACCTCTGCTGGCACCTGATCGACCCGGTCAGCCGGGACGACTACACCACGCCGGAGTCGGTGGCGGCACGGGAGCTGGTGCTGCAATATTTCCGCAACGTGGACGACTACCTGGTGCAGATCATCGACAAGGCCGGGCCCCAGGCGCAGGTCTTCATCGTGTCCGATCACGGCTTTACCCGCTCGGGCACGCGGATCTTCTATGCCAATACCTTCCTGGAACATGCGGGGCTCCTGACCTGGAACGCGGGCGTGGCAATGGACGACCAGGGCCGCGTGGCGCTCGACGAGAATACCGAGGCCAGCACCCTGATCGACTGGGCCGAGACCAAGGCTTATTCGCTCAGTTCCTCCTCCAACGCGATCTTCATCCGCCGCGCGGCCAAGCCGGGCGATCCCGGCGTCACCGATGCGGCGTACGAGGCGTTCCGCGACGACCTGATCGCGCAGCTTCTGGCCTTCACCGACCCCGAGACCGGCAAGCCGGTGATCAAGTCGGTGTTCAAGCGCGAAGATGCCTTCCCCGGCACCCAGACCGAGCGCGCCCCGGACCTGACCCTGCAGCTCCATGATTACAGCTTCCTGTCGGTGCTGCGCGCGGACCAGCCGATCAAGGACCGGCGCGTGCCCTATGCCACCCACCACCCGGACGGCATCTTCGTGGCCACCGGGCCGGGGATCGCGGCGGGCACGGCGCTCGACCGGCTGCAGATCGCCGACGTGGCGCCCACGGCGCTCTATTCCTGCGGGGTCGAGGTGCCCTCGGAGATGGAGGGCAAGGTGGCCGAGCAGGCCTTCGCCGAGGCCTACAAGGCTGACAACCCGATCCGTTATACCGCGGGCGAGGGGGCGGCGGCGGGCGATACCGACGACGCGGCCCTGACCGGCGACGCCGAAGAGCAGATCCGCGAACGCCTGAAATCCCTCGGGTATCTCTGAGCCATGCCGAGAGCTTCCCTGCGCGGGCATACGATCCATTACCAGCAGATCGGGGACGGTCCCGATGTGGTGCTGATCCATGGGTTGTTCTGCAACATCGCCTTCTGGTGGTTCCGCGTGGCGCCCCAACTGGCCGAGCGGTTCCGCGTGACCGCGCTCGATTTGCGCGGGCACGGGTTCTCGGCGATGTCCGACGAAGGCTACCGCACGGTGGACCTGGCGGGCGACGTGGTCGCACTGATGGACCATCTCGGGATCGAGAAGGCCCATGTGATCGGGCACAGCTTCGGCGGGGCCGTGGCGCTCGCCGTGGCCACGATCGGCTCCGACAAGGTCCGGCGCCTGAGCCTCGTGGATGCCTGGGTGCCCTCGCTGCAGAAGATGCCGCCTTTGTCGGATACCAGCTCCTGGCCCGCCCTGCAAAAACGCCTGCGGGAGCGGGGCATCGTCATCGAGGGGGAGCTGCCCCGCGTCGCCCACGGGTTTTTCGAGGAACTGCTGGAGACCGATCGCGGCCCCTCGCGTGGGCAGGCCCGCGGCTTCGGCGATGCGGCGGTGCTGGCGGCCATGCCCGTGAGCGCGGGTCGGGACCGGCGCCCGTCCCGCGCCATGCGCCGCTGGCGCGAGTTGATGGCGCGCACCAACGCCCATGAGGAGCTGCACGATCCCACCGGGCTCGAAGAGGACCGCATCCGCAGCTTCACGCGCCGGGTCGACCTGGTTTACGGCGCGCGCTCGCGGTATCTCGATACGCGCGACGGGCTGGCGCGGTTGATGCCCGAGGCGCGCAGCATCACGGTGCCCAATGCGGGGCACTTCTTCCCGTTGCTGAACCCGGACGCGCTCCTGAGTGCGCTGGAGACACCGGACCCTCCGGCGCCCGGGCGGCGCTGGGCAAGGAATGAGCGAGCGAGTTTGTGACCGATTTGCGTAAAGAAGGCGGCTCAGACGGGGTCGATCCGCTGCGGGGTGTGCGGCCGCACCCGGAGGCGGGCCCGGCCCTGACCGCGGGCAATTTCCGGCGTCTGGCCAAGAACGGCATCGGCGATCCGGCCAATGCCTATGTCCACGGCATGGAGTATTTCGAGGGCCGTCTTTATTGTGGCATGACCCGCAACTCATTCAAACTGCTCAACCTTTTCCCGCCGATTGACCCGCCTGCGCTGGACCCCTGGCCGGTGGACGTGCCCCCCAATGTGCGCGATCTCGACATGCAGGGCCAGATCTGGCGCTGGACCCCCGAAGACGACAGTTGGGAAATGGCCTATCGCTCGCCGCTGATCGAGGGCAAGACCGGAGAGGAGGCGCCGCGCGACCTCGGCTACCGCGGCATGCGGGTGTTCCAGGGCAAGTCCGACCGCAAGCCGAACCTTTATGTCTCGACCATGTCCACGGTGCTGCGCGGCTGTGCGGCCCATGTCCTGCGCTCCGAGGACGGGCTGAATTTCGAGCCTGCCTGCGAGCCGGGCATCGGCAACGACAACATCTCGACCTTCCGGGAGCTGGTGGATTTCGACGGCTACCTCTACGCGCCCCCCGCGGGCGAGGGGATCCAGTTCAACTCCAACCGCACCGGCGTGCTGAAACGCTCCAACGACCCGCGCCCCGGCAACTGGGAGACCGCCTGCGACCTGGGCTTCGGCGACAAGACCAACAACGGCATCTTCATGATGGCCAAGGCCAACGACCAGCTCTATGCCGGGACGTTCAACAATTACGAAGGCTACCAGGTCTGGACCACGCCGCGGTGCGGCGACGGGCCCCTGCAATGGCGCCGGGTGATCGAGAAGGGCGCCTATCGCGGCCCGCTGTCGGAGATCGCCATGGGCATGGTGGAATTCAACGGCGCACTCTATGTCGGCTCCTCGATCCAGAACGGCGGCTATGACCGCACCAACCTGGTGGGTCCCGGCGCGGGGGAAATCATCCGCATCTGGCCCGATGACAGCTGGGATCTGCTGATCGGGATGCCGCGGGACACGCCGCAGGGGTTCAAATACCCGCTCTCGGGGATCGCACCGGGCTTCGACAACATCTTCTCGGGCTACACCTGGCGGATGTGCGTCCATGACGGCTGGCTTTATGTCACCACCTTCGACTGGTCGGTCTTCCTGCAATACGCCCACCGCCCGTCGCCCACGGCCAAACGACTGGTCGACGCGGTCAGCTTCGAGCAGCTGGCGGAGGTCGGCGGCGGCTTTGAGCTCTGGCGCACCAAGGACGGGGTGAACTGGCAGCCGGTGACGATCAACGGGCTCAACAACCCCTACAATTACGGCGGCCGCACCATGGTCTCCACCCCGCACGGCCTGGCGGTGGGCACCGCCAACGTGTTCGGCGGCAAGAGCCCGGCGCGCTTCGCCTCGGGCTGGCAATATGTCGAGAACCCCGATGGCGGCACCGAGATCCTGCTGGGCGATCACAACATCAAGCCCTACGAGACCCCCGCACCCGTGCGCAGCGCCGAGGTGGCCGATATCGCCGCCCCCAAACGCACCCGCCGCTGCGACATCGCGATCACCGGCTGCACCGGGTTCATCGGCACCAACCTGATCCCCAAGCTGTTGGCGAAGGGCTACACCATCCGGGCGCTGGTGCTGCCGGGCACGGGCGACGTGCTGCCCGACAGCCCGCAGATCGAGCTGATCGAGGGCGGGCTGGGGGATACCGACGCGCTGGCCCGGCTGGTGGAGGGCGCGCGGGTTGTCCTGCACATGGCCGCGCGGCTGGCGGGGTCCTGCACCCTGGTCGAGCTGCGCGAGACCAACGTGGAAGGCACCCACAACCTGATCCGGGCGGTCAACGCTGCGGGCGCCTGCGCGCGCTTTGTGTTCTGCTCCTCGGTCGCGGCCTACCAGAACCAGTTCGCCGAGGCGGAATGGCCGATCCACGAAAGCTCCGCCCTGCGTGTGGATGGCGGGCACGACCTGTCCGATTACGGCATGACCAAGATCGCGGGCGAGAACCTCGCGCGGTTCTACGGCCGCAAGTTCGGCTACGAGCACGCCATCCTGCGCTTTGCCCTTGTCTACGGCGTGGGCGATCCGCTGGTCGATCCCATGGTCAAGACCGAAGCGCCCAAGCCGGAGTTCGGCAAGGGCCAGCAGGGCGAGCAGCCGCGCCAGTTCGTCCATGTCACCGACGCGGTGGAGGCGATCCTGCGCGCCTGTTTCGAGCCCGGCGCCCGGAACGAGACCTTCACCGTGGCGGGGCCGGACGTGATCACCTATCGTGACATGGGGCGGATGACCCGCATCGCGATCGGCAAGGCCAGCAAGGATGACCTGGACCCGGACCGCACCCGCGTCTGGCGCCGCTACGTGCAACAATACGATATTTCGAAAGGGAAGAATAAACTCAAATTTTATCCCTCAGTCCCGTTTGCAGAGGGCTTGCGGGAGATTGTCGAGGCGGCCCAGGCCAAGGGGGAGCTTCCGCGCCCCGGCCAGGCGCCGCGCCTGGCCAGACCGGGTGTCGACCGTCCCCAGCGCGTCCTGACCGAGGGGCAGGGCGCGGATGCGGCGGACCTGCCACAAGAGACAAGGGGCGCTGCGATCAGCGCCGAGTAACACATTGAAAGAAGCGGGGTGCAGAATGCAGTCCGACAACAACAGAGGAGCAACGTCTATGTCCGATACTCAGGAATGGACACCGAACGTTCAGCAAGTTGGTGGCAATCAGAACGAAGCCATGAACTACGTCCGCAGTCTGCTGCGCGAGGGCCGCACGGACGAGGCGCGGGCCGAGTTGCAGATGATGATCGAGGCAGACCCCCAGGACACCCGGGCGATGATGGCCTTCGCGATGTCGCTGGTGCGCGAGCAGCGGCTCGAAGAGGCCGCGCCGTATGTCGAGCGCGCGCTCGAGGTCGAGCCGGGCAATACCACCGCCGCCCTGATGGGCGCCCAGATCGGCGTGCGCGGCGGCAATGCCGAATATGCCGAGGCGCATTACCACAAGGCGCTGCAGGCCGATCCGCGCAACATGCGCGCGCTGATGGGGTTGGCACGGCTGCACGGCCAGAACCAGAAGCCCGAGGCGGCGATCGAGGTGCTGCAGACCGCGCTGGAGGTGGATCCGCAATCCGCCCGTGTCCGGCGCCAGTTGGCCACACTGCTGCAGCGGACCGAGAAGACCGAAGAGGCCAAGGCGCAGCTGCGCGCGGCGCTCACCGCGAACCCGAACGACCAGGGCGCGTCGGTGCAGCTGGCCAATATCTGCATGCGCGCCGGGGATACCGCCGAGGCGATCCAGGTGCTCGAGACCGCGCTCGAAGCCCAGCCCGACAATCGTCGCCTGACCATGTCGCTGGGCCGGATGCGCCTGCGGGCGGAGGATTACGCCGGGGCCGAGGCGACCTTGCGGCCCCTGACCACCGGGCAGCGCGGCGGCATGGCGCGGATCGCGCTGGTCCAGGCGCTGATCCCGCAGGGCAAGCTGACCGAGGCGCGGACGCTGCTGGCAAGCTCCTCGCGCGGGGCGCGGACGCCCTCGCTGGTGCATCGTCTCTATGGCGACGCGTTCGTGGCCGAAGAGAAATGGAGCGCGGCGGAGAAATCCTATCGCGCGGCGGTCTCGGCCCTGCGCGAAGGCGGCGACGAGATGCTGGCCAGGATCGACGCCCAGAAGGCCGCCAACCCCAAGGCGACGGGCGCGGACCTGATGAAGATCTACACCGACGCGTTCGAGGCGCGCCGGGCCGAGCAGGTCGCGCAGCGCCAGGCCCAGGATCCGGCCGAGGCGCGCGAACGGCGCAGGGCCGCCCGGGCGGAGCGGCGCGACGGTCCCAATGCGGAGCGGCGTCGCCAGGTGTTGCAGCGGCTTGCCCAGCAGCGGCGCGCCAACAATGCGACCGGCACCGCGGCGGGGCCCCAGGCCGGCGGCGGATTGCGCGCCCGCATCCAGGAGCGGCGCGCCCAGCAAGCGGCCGGGACCGCCCCGGCGGCCGCCGGCGGCGTGACCGGGGAGGTGATCCCGCCGCGCGGTGGCGGGGGCGGCCGGTTGCGCAACCTGATCGCCCGGCGGCGGGGCACCCCCCCGGGCGCCCAGTCCTGACCGGAACCACCTGAGCCTCGAACCCGGGCGCAGCCGCGCCCGGGGCAGACTTTTGCGGAGAGATCCAAGTGCGCATTCTCGTGACCGGACCGACCGGCGCCATCGGGCAATATGTCCTCGAAGGACTGATGCAGACCGACCATGACGTGCGCGTGCTGTCCCTGCCGGACAGCCTGCACCGCATCAATTTCCGCGACCGGATCGAGATCGTGATGGGGGAGCTGTCGGACGACATCTCCCTCGCCGAGGCGGTGGAGGGGGTCGACATCATCTACCATTGCGCCCTGGTGGGCCCGCCCCCGGCGATGTCGGCCGATCACATGATGCATGTGAACGCCGAGGGCACCCGCAACCTGCTGCGCCATGCGGCGGGCCGGGTGCAGCGTGTCGTGCTGTGTAGCTCGAACAACGTCTACACCCCGCACCGCGCGCCCGCCATGTGGCCGCTGCTGGACGATGCCCTGCGCGAGGCCCATGGCAACCCGCAACAGGTGGCGCTGGGCGAGTCGCTGATCGCCGCCGAGGATGCGGTGTTCGAGGCCCAGGCCCGCGACGGCCAGGACTATGCCATCCTGCGCCCGACCGTGGTGGCGGGCCGCAAATGCCCCTTCGTGGAGCAGATGATCATCTCGATCCTGCAGCAACCCGAGACCATCGAGGTCCAGCGCCGGATGTGGGACACGATGCAATGGGCCCACGGCTCCGACATCGCGGCGGCGGCGTTGCTGGTCGGCGAGCATCCCGAGGCCGCGAACCAGTGCTTCCTCGTGGCCGGCAGCGAGCCGATCACGATCTACGACGTGCAGGCCCATATCTGGGACATCATGAATGTCGGCAAGAGCGACAATCCTCACCGGGACATCGCCGAGCGCAACAATCTCGGCCTGTGCAAGTTCGAGCCGCGCAAGCTGCGCGCGCTTGGCTGGGCACCCCGGGTGGACGTGAAATCCTGCATTACCGAGGTGCTCGGCCGGTTGGAGTTCTACTCCTCGGCCAGCATCAAGCTGCCGGCGCACATGGTCGGCGACTGATCGAGATGAACGGGGAAAACAGGCGATGAAATACCTTGTGACGGATGCGGCGGGCGCGGTCGGGCATCGCCTCGCCGCGACCCTTGTGGCCGCGGGGCACGAGGTGCTGGCCTTCTCGGACAGCCCCGTCAATGGGGTGGCCAGCCGGGCCTGGCCCACCCGTGCGGACGTGCTGGCCAGGGCGCTGGCGGGGGTGGACGTGATCTGCGCGGTGGACCTGGCGACGGTCGCGCCGGACGCGGCCCCGGCGCTGCTCAAACGTCTGGACAAGCTGCGGGTTGCGGCGGGCAAGGCCGGGTGCGGCCGGTTCGTCCTGCTGGGGCGCGCCGATATCTACGACCCCGCGCTTCTGGCCGACAAGACGCTGCTGGAACGCTCGGCCACCGCCGCGCCCGCCGACCTCGCCCCACCTGCGGCGGCGGCCCTCGCGCTGGAGGAGAGCCTGCGCGCCGGCGCGGGGCTCGACTGGACAATCCTGCGCGCGCCGATGATCCTCGCCCCCGACAGCGCCGAGGCCAAGGCCCTCTTCCGCCGCATCCTGATCGACGACGCCCCGTCGCCCGCCCGGTTCCACCCGGTCGATGCCCGGGACGTGGCCACGGCCCTGGCCACCCTCGGCACGCACGACCGCGCAGGGGGGCAGGTGTTCAACATCGCCGCCCCCGCGGCCCTCGCCGCCCGGACCCTGGACCAGGAGCTGGGCCGGCTCGCGCGGCTGCTGAACGACGAGGCCACGCCGCAGGACAAGCTCCGCCCGCCCCACCAGGTCGCGGACCCGGTGCTGGCCACGGACAAGCTCGCGCGCCTGACCGGCGTCACCCCGACGCGGCCGATCTGGGTCAGCCTCGCCGAGACGATGCAGCAGGTGATGAAGGACCTGCGCGCCGACGGCACCCTCCCGCCGCTGCCCGAGAAGATCAACCCGGTCGTCAAGGCAGTGGAGTTGGGGCAAAAACTGCTCGCCGGCAAGACCGCGGTGATCACCGGCGTGACCTCCGGCATCGGCCGCGCGACCAGCCTGCTGCTGTCGCGGCTCGGGGCCACGGTGGTGGGCATCGCCCGCAATGCCGAGGCCGGGGAAGCCTGGGAAGCGGCCCTGGCCGAAGGCCGCCACACCGTGCCCGGCCATTTCATCCAGGCCGACCTGATGTCCTTTGCCCGGATCCGCACCCTCGCCGCCGACCTCGCCACGCGCTTTCCGCGGATCGACATCCTGATCAACAATGCGGGCGCGAACTTCCCCACCCGGCGCCTGACCGAGGACGGGGTCGAGGCCACCCTGGCGATCAACCATTTCGCGCCCTTCTTGCTGACCAACCTGCTGGCGGGCCCGCTGAAGGCGGCCCCGGCGGCGCGGATCATCATGGTGAATTCCGACTGGCACCGCCGCTCCCTGCCGGACATGCACGACCTGCAGATGGAGAGCGGCTATCGCACGGGCGAGGCCTATTGCCGGGCCAAGTTCATGAATTTGCAGATCACCTACGCCATGGCCGCCCTGCTGGACGGCACCAACGTGACCGTGAACGCGATCCATCCCGGGGTGGTCCGCACGGGCATCTCGACCCGCAACACCGACGGCGCGCCCCAGGTCCCCGCCCAGGCCCGCGAACGCGCGCAACAGCGGATGATCTCGCCGGAGTTTTCCGCCGTCTACCTCGCCAGCCTCGCCACCGCACCGGACTACGAAGGCCAGAGCGGGCTCTACCTCGATACCGACGAGATCAAGCAGTCTCACGAGGCCACCTATGACGAGGATTGGGCCTGGCAGATCTGGGAATGGAGCGCGCAGATCACCGGGCTGACCCCGGCCTCCGCCTGACCGCTCAGGCGGTCAGGACCGGCGTGCCGATCTGGTAGCGCCCGAGGAAGTCCTGGAACGCCGCGCGGGTATTGGGGTGGTTCCAATAGATGAATTCGCCGGTCACATCCGCCGTCTCCGGCGCGCAGAGCCACAGCAGCAGCCGCGCCGCCACATCCGGGCTCTGCGGCGCGGTCTGCTGGTTCTGCGCGGTCAACTCGATCGAACTTGTCATCTCGCGATAGCTTTCCGTGTCGATCGGGCCGGGGTTGAAGACATTGGCCGTCACCCCGCGCGCGCCGACCTCCTCGACCAGGGTCTGCACCATGTGGTTGGCCACGGATTTGGCCGAGGCGTAGCAGGCGGTCTTCTCCTTCGGCACCAGCGTGGCCGAGGTCGTCAGGAACTGCATCCGCCCGTGACCCTGGTCGATCATCACCGGCGCCACGTGGCGGATCAGGTTCAGAACCCCGGTCGCATTGGCATGGAAGCTGGTCTCCCACTCCTCCGGCGTGATCTCCCACAGCAGCTTGCCCAGCCCGGCGATATTGCCGCCGCAATTGAGCAGGAAGTCGATGCGCCCGAACCGCTCCACCGCCGCGGCCACCGCCCAGGCCACATCGGCATCCGCGCCGAGATCGGCCGCCACCGCAAGGCAGGCGCCGCCATCCTCCGCAATGTCCCCCGCGACCGCGTCGAGCCCGGCCTGGCTGCGCGCAACCAGCACGACCGACGCCCCCGCACGGGCCAGAAGAAGGGCGGTCGACCGGCCAAGGCCGCTGCTCGCGCCGGTCACGATCGCGACGGTCCCGTCAAGAAATGGCGTCATCTGAAATCCTGCTTGTTGTCGCGTGGCCGCCTCAGAAATGAGAGCGGAAGAACCGGACCACCGCCGCCGACCCGTTCAGATCGCCCCGCGACGGTCCGAGGGCGCGTTCGCCCGCCCGCGATCCTTCATGGCCCGGCCACCAATGGCCCATCTCGGGGACCGGGCAGATCACCACCTCGGTGCCGCCGGTGCAGCCGGTATGGGTCGTGCAGCTGACACCGTCCAGGTTGGAGGTCGTGCGCGTCCCCGAACAGCGGTTCTGCCGCTGCCAGAAGGTCTCCACCGTCTGGACCGAGACGCGAAAACCCGCCCGCTCGATCTTGCTCTGGCCGCCGTCAAAGGGCGAATGCTCGTCGATCAGCCCGTGCATCACCATGACCGAGATCGGTTTGGGGTTGGCGCATTGCTTGCTGGTGTCCTTGACCCCGCCGCCGCCTGCAATGGCGGCGAAACTGTCGGGCAGGTTGCAGGCCAGGTGTTGGCTGAAGGCAAACCCGTTGGAAAACCCGGTGGCGAAATTGCGGTTGGGGCTGATATTGCCGAACCGCCTGAGATCTTCGAGCATCGCCTTGACGAAACTGATGTCGTCGATGCCGCGCCGCATGGCCGGACCGCAGCAATCGCCGCTGTTCCACGACCGCCGAAACCCCTCCGGATAGACCACGATGAAACTGTCGGCCCCCGGGGCGCGGTGGATGTTGATCTGACCGCTGAAGGCGTCGGCACTGCCGAAGCCCGGATGGAAGGCGAACAGCACCGGAACCTCCGCGGCCGAGCGCGCGCTGTCGGGCACATAGGCGATATAGGACCGCTCCATCCCGCCGACGGAGATCTTGCGCTCGACCTTCTGGGTGGCGGCCTCCGCGCCTGCCGCGCCCAGCACGAGGACCAGACCCGCCAGCAAAAGGCCGCCGCACCGGGTCAGCCAGCGGGACAGGGGGGTAGAAACGATCACCATTACAGAATCCTGCTCTTTTATGTGATGCCCGACAGATAGGGGCGGGTCGACTGCTAGACGATAGCAGCCTCCGGGTCGAGCGACAGCAGCTGATCCGTGGGCGTCGCGAAATCCCGCGCAAGCGTGCCGTCCCTCACCAGCTGCAACGCGATGTAGCGGTGCGAAGTTCCCGGCCGGGCGATGGCCCGGACATGGGGCAGGCGGGCGACGTGCAGGGTTTGCGTCGAATCCACCTCGTCATCGGGCGAGTAGTACATCTTCACCGCCGTGACCTTGTCGGCGTTCTTCTCGATCAGCGGCCAGGTATCGAGGTATTTCGGCTCCACCCCGCGGCTGGCGAACCAGTCGACGCCCCATTGCATCGACATCGGCACCCGCTCGCCCGCGCCGCCCTTGGCATCCCGGGTCGCCGGATCCACATAACTCACCGTCCCGGCGGTGATGATGTCGTCCACACCCAGAAGGAAGCCGTGCATGAGCGCGCCATACCCGCCGATCGATGTGCCGAACATGGTCACCCGCTTCGGCCCGATCTTGTCGATGAAATAGCGCAGGAATTCAACCGTTTCATCAGGATTGCTTGTCAGGCCATTGATTCCGTTGTGATATCCGGTCCGGACGTCATCATCGCGCAAGAACAGGATCGTCTGTGGCAGATCCTTCGAGAAATCCTTGAAATCGAAATCGCCGCGCCGAACCGCGGTCGTCGAGCTGAACATGATGATCAGGTGATCTGGATCTCCATAGGAGACAGCGGCGCAATCGGAGATGACTTCCAAACTCATGGGGGGACCTGTGTTTTGTTCTTGAAATACGCGTGGGTAGTAAACCCAGTATTCGCTGCGGCTGCAAGTTGCAGGTGATTTCGTTAAGGTTTCGCGAACACCCGGCGCATTTGGTCCTCTCGCAGGCAGCGCGCGACGGAGTGTGGCGCGAATTTGACCATGTCGCGAAGCCCGCGGGCGGTTTCGTGGCGGCGCGGGGCGGCGTGCGGGGCAGTGTCCCGGGGGCCGGGCCCGAGGGCTGTGACCGATGCGCACGGCCCGCGCCGGTCGCGGCATAACCCCAGGGGGAGCCGCGCAACACGGCGCAACTGCAAACTGTCCGTGAGTTGAAAATTTCTTAGCATTATGGGAGATATGGAAGATCGATATCGAGTAATTTTTCAGGCGGGACCAAATGCCCCCAAGCCATGCAGCGTTGGTGCCCGATGGCACGCCGCGCAAGCGTTACAGACTAAGCCCAGATGCAAAGCTCACCCGCGCGCCTGTCGAGGAGGGCAAGCCGCGCCACGGGTTTTACAAGGACGCGAAATCCGGGCGGCTGTTTCGTCTCGGGGCGGAGGAGTTCTTCCTGCTGACCCAGCTGGAGCGGGGCGAGGATTTCACCGCCGCCGGCAAGGCGTTCCGCGCCCGGTTCGGCACCGGCGTGCGCGAAGCCACGATCGCGGGGTTTGCGGCACAGATGGTCGCCGCCGGCGTGCTGGTGGAGGCAACCGGCACCGACCCCCGCGCCGAGGCCCCGTCCCCGAGGCCCGACCGGGCCGCGCCGCTGCGTCCCCCCATCGACCAAAGCCGGGCGCATAACGCCGACCGGGACGAGTTCGACGCGTTCGAGGACCTGCTGCCGGAGGCGGGCTCTGCCTTCGATGGCCCTCCCGAGGACGATATCGACGGGCTCGAAGAGCTGATCTTTTCCGACGCGCCGGACGACCGTGCCGATCCTCCCAAGCCCGCGCCGGAGCCCGCCTCCGGGGAGACGCCCGCCGCGCCCAGTTTCCGGGCGGCCGCCGCCGCCGCGCGCGTCGCCAAGGGGGCCGCAGGCACCGCGCGGCCCGACCCGGACCAACCCGCCGAAAGCCCCCCCAAAGACTCGCAGGCGCCTTCGACGGACAAGGCCGCGTCCCCCGCCGACACCCCCGCGCCCGACGGCAAGGCCGACACATCCGCGACCCCCGCCCCGGGCCCCGGTCCGCAACCGCGCCGAAAGCAGACCTTCTTTCGCAAGACCGGCCTGCATGACGGGGTGGCCCGCAAACCCGCCAAGAAAGACGACACCCGGGACGCCGCCGACACCGCCCCGCAAGACCCGCCCGACGCACCCGCCGATCGCGCCGCCCCGACCGCACCCGGCCCGGAGCCCGCCAGGGCCCGCGCCGAGGCGACGGCACCCCGGGCGGCCTTCGGCACCGGGCCCGACCCGAAGGACAAGGCCCCCGGCACCGGCATCATCAAGCTCTTCGCGCCCAACGGGCTTTTCGCGGTGCTCAACGCGCTCTTCGGCTGGATGGCCTGGTTCAAATGGCTGCTCTGGCCGCTGACGCTCTTTGCGTTCATGGCCGTCTTCACCCGGCTGTCGGAATACGGCACCAGCATCTCCAACGCCCGCGGGGCGATCGACCTGGTCTGGCGGCTGGTGATCTCGACCCTGACGGTCAATTTCTGCGCGGCCTTCTTCACCGGCTGGGCGATCCACCGCCAGGGGGCCAAGGTGCCCGCCTTCGGCATCCGCATGATCCTCTATGTCATCCCGCGCTTCGCCGTGGACGAGCAGGCGGTCTACAAGCTGCCGCGCGAAGCCAAGCTGGCGGTCTATTCCACCACCATGCGCGCGCGGCTCTTCCTGTTCGCGGCAGGCACCACCCTGTGGGCCTTCACGCGCCACTCCCAGACCGTGATCCCCGACATGACCCTGCTGGTGTCGCAGATCGCGCTCCTGACCCTGGTGTTCACGGCCTTCCCGCTGATGTCCGGAGACGGGTACAAGTGGCTCACGACCTTCTTCGGCCAGGAGATGCTGAAGCAGCGCGCCCATGCCTGGCTGTTCAGGAACAACCAGAGCAAGATGGGCTTCACCTATCCCGAGCCGAGCGCGGGCGAGAAACGCGCCTTCATCTTCTACACGGTCGGCTCGCTTCTGTTCATGGGGCTGGTGCTGTCGTTCCTCTTCGTGTGGGTGTCGGGCGCGCTGGTGGGCCGCTATGGCGGCTCGGGCGCGGCGCTCTTCTTCTTCCTGCTCGTGGCGATCGGCTTCTGGGTGATGTCGATGAAATCGAAGCAGCACAAAGCGATGGAGCATGGGGTCAAGACCATGATGGCCGAGAAGCAGGCCGCGCGCGCAGCCCAGGGCGGCGCGGGCGGCTTCGGCGGGGCCGAGGGCTTTGCCGCGCAGGGCGCGGGCGGCGGTTTCACACGCGGCGCCGGCGCCGGCGGCGGCTTCGGCGGCGGGCCGGGCGGCTTCGCTGCGGGCGGCGCAGGCGGCTTTGCCGCGCCGGCCGGGAGCAGGGCCGGGGCGGGCGTCGCGGCCGCGCCCGGTCAAAGCCGGGCCATGGTGCCGGTGCCGCAAACCGGCCGGGCCCTGGCGCTCGGCCAGTCGCGCGACCTGACCAGGCTCGGCTCCCGGCCCCTGCCGGGCGTCCTTGCCGAGCCTGCGCCGAAATCGCGCCGCTGGGCCTGGATCCGGCGGCTCACGCTGTTGGCGGCGGCGGGCGCGCTGATCTACGCGGCCTTCCAGCCCTATGCGTTCGAGGTGGGGGGCGATTTCACCATCCTGCCGGACACCCGGATCGAGGTGGGCGCGCGCGTGGCGGGCGAGCTGGTCGAGATCCATATCGACGAGGGTGACGTGGTCAGCGAGGGCGACCTGCTGGCGCGCATGTCCGACTGGGAACCGCGGCTCGAGGTGGATGTGCGCGTGGCCAAGCTCGCCCAGGCAGAGGCCCGGCTGCAGGACCTGCTCGACGGCGCCACCGCCGAAGAGATCGCCATCGCCGAGGAAAACGTCGCCCGGGCCGAGGCGGAGCTGCCCTTCCTGCGCTCCCAGGCGGAGCGCGCGGATGAGCTTTTTGCCCGCAACGCGATCTCCCAGGTGGAATACGAACGCCTGCGGCTGGAATACCAGACCGGCCAGATCGACCTGCGCTCGGCCCAGGCGGTGCTGGCGGATGTGACCGCGCCGCCCTCGGCGCCGGACGTGGCCGTGGCCGAGGCGGAGATCGAGCGGCTCAATGCCGAGCTGGCTTTCTACCGCGACCAGCTCGACAAGGTCGAGCTGCGCGCCACCGCCGACGGCCGGATCGTGACCGAGAACGTGCAGCTTCTGCGCGGGAAATACCTCCAGGTGGGCGAGCTGTTCGTCGAGATCGAGGACCACGAGATCGCCCGGGCGGAGGTGCTGGTGTCGGAAACCGATATCGGGCTGGTCGAGGTCAACGACCGCGTCCGGCTCAAGGCCTGGGCCATCCCCGACGAGGAACGGATCGGCACCGTGGTCTCCATCGCGCCCTCGGCGGAGGCCGAGGAGTTCGGCCGCGTGGTCCGCGTCAAGACCCAGTTTCCCAACGAAGAGGGCTTCTTCCGTCCCGAGATGACCGGGTTCGCCAAGATCGAAGGGGCCGAGATGAAGACCTGGGAGGCGTTCTCCCGCCTGATCGTGCGGTTCTTCCAGATCGAGGTCTGGGGCTGGATCCCCTGAGCGGGCCGGGCCCAGGCCAGGCCGCCTGGCCGGACCCCGCGGCAGAGCGCGCTCAGGCGCGGTTGCGGTAGAGCGTCGGGTCCACGGCCTCGGCCATGGCGCGCACATCGAGACCGCAATCGAAGAACTCCGCGATCTTCTGCGCCGCCGCCTCGGGCTCGGTGACGATGGCGCTGTAATCCACGAACAGGATCTCGATATTGCGCTGCGCCCTGGCCCAGGTCTGGAAATCCAGCACCTCGCCCTGGAACAGCTTGATCATCAAGTCGCGGTCCACCGCATGGGGGTCGCGCCCCTCGCGCTCCAGCATCTTTTCCTGGCTGGCCACCACCTCGCCCAGGTCGCGCTGCAAGAACACGATCCGGTAGGGCACGTCGATGGGCAGGTCATAGACCAGCTTGTAGATCACCTTGACCACCTGGCCCTTCGATTTCGCGACCCAGCTGTCGTCCTCCTTGAGCGCCTTGACCGGCTCGAACTCGAAATATCCATGGGGGTTGTCGTCATTGGCGGTGCGTTCGTGGTCCACCACCGGGGGCAGCCCACCGGCCACCAGCATGCGCATCATCATCGATGTGCCCGATCGGGGCAGGCCCGACACCACGGCAACGAAATCTCTTTGTTCAATCATCTGTCGTCCTTCAGGAGGCATCCCGGGCCCCAGGGGCCCGTCAGGGGGCGGAAACGCTCAATTTCTGTTTACACGCAAAGCCCGCACGCGGCATACCCTTCGGCAGGGACCGTGCGTTTCTGCGCGCTCGTGTCACATCAAACCAGCTTTGGATTATAAAAACGCATTCCCAGGGAGCATTCCGCATGACAAAACGCCCGACCCGCAAATCCACCAAAGGTGCGGCCGGTTCTGCACCCGACACCGCGACACCCGATACGGCGGCACCCGAAACCGAAGCGGCCGAAACCGAGACCGCGCCCGAAACCGCCGCCCCCGCGACCGGCTTCGGGGGCCGCGCCCAGGCCCGCCCGGGACGATTCGGGCGCGGCCGGTTCGCCGCACCGCCACCCGACGAAGGCGCCGAGGCGCCTGCCGCCTCGCAGGGCGGGTTCGCCGGTCGCTTCGGCGGCGGGCAGGCGGGTCAGGGCGGCTTGCGCGGACGCTTCGCCGGCATGGGCCAGCCCGGGCAGCCCGGACAGCCGGGGCCGGCCGGACAGGCCGCCGGGGGCCAGGGCGGCGGGGTCGGCGGACGCTTCGCCGGTCCGCGCGGCGCGCCGGGGGCCGCGGCACCCGGCGCCGGTCAAGGCGGCTTCGGCGGCCGCTTCGCAGGGGCCCGCGGCGGTGCGGCGGCCGGAGCGGGCGCAGGACAGGGCCGGTTCGGCCAGGGCGCCGGTGCCGCCCCCGGCGGTGGCCGGTTCGGTCAGGGCGGTGGCTTCGCCGGCCGGTTCGGCCAGGGCGGCGGCTTCGGCGGTTCGCAGCGCGCCGGTCAAGCCG
Source organism: Dinoroseobacter shibae DFL 12 = DSM 16493 (assembly GCF_000018145.1). NCBI lineage: Bacteria > Pseudomonadati > Pseudomonadota > Alphaproteobacteria > Rhodobacterales > Roseobacteraceae > Dinoroseobacter > Dinoroseobacter shibae. The sequence goes on along the minus strand of NC_009952.1, from coordinate 2,040,465 downwards.
GGCAGGGCGCGGGCTTCGGCGGGCGCTTCGCGGGCGCGCAAGGCGGCGGCGGTCAAGGTGGCTTCGGGGGCCGCTTTGCCGGGGCAGGCCAGGGCGGCGCGGCCCAGGGCGCTGGCCAACAAGGCCCGGGCGCAGGCCGTTTCGCCGGTCGCTTCGGCGGCGGCCAGGGCGGTGACGCTCCGGCAGGCCAGGGCGGGCCGGGCGGACGTTTCGCGGGTCGCTTCGGCGGTGGCCAGGACGGCAACGCACCGGCAGGCCAGGGCGGCGCGGGCGGTCGGTTCGCAGGTCGTTTCGGCGGCGGCCAAGGCGCTGGTCAACAAGGCCCGGGCGCAGGCCGTTTCGCCGGTCGCTTCGGCGGCGGGCAGGGAGACAACGCCCCGGCGGGCCAAGGCGGACGGTTCGCCGGTCGTTTCGGCGGCGGGCAGGGTGGCAACGCCCCTGCAGGCCAGGGCGGACGGTTCGGCGGGCGTTTCGCCGGCGGCCAGGGCGGCGAGGCCCCGGCAGGCCAGGGCTTCGGCAGGCGCTTTGCAGGGGCAGGAGCCCCGGCCGCCGGGGACGCACCCCAGGGCGGCGGGCGATTCGGCGCGCGCTTCGGCACCCGTTTCGGCGGTGCCGGGGCCCAGCCAGCCGAGGGCGCGCCCCAACCGGGCGCGGGCTTCGGCGGTGGTCGCTTCGCAGGCCGCTTCGGGGCAGGGGCGGCCCAGGGCCAGCCCGGCGCAGGGGGCCGCTTTGCCGGGCGGTTCGGCGCTGGCGCCCCGGCCGAGGACACCCCGGCCCCCGGGGGTGGCGGCCTGTTGCGCCGCGGGGCGCTGGCATCGCGCCACGCCGCCCCGGTGCCCAGCCGGGACACCGCCCAGCCGCCCGTGCCGGATGCCGAGGTGCTCCCGCCCGCGGAATCCAAGGCCCCGGAAGGCGGCTGGAGCAACTGGAAGGCGGACGCCAAGAAGGACTGAACCGACCACCGGACCCAGGCCGCGGCGCGACCGACGCCGGCCCGGGCCCGCCCGCAGGCGGATGCCGCACTCTTGAGCGCTCCGGCAATCCGTGCCTATTGTTTCAGCGGCCAAGGGCCGAGCCCGCGCCCCGCCGTCCGATCCGCATGAAATAGATCTTGAACGGGCCGCGTCTGGACCGTTTGGTCAAGGACAGAGATAAAAACCGAGCTTCAGGGAGCCACCATGTCACAGCCACCAGCCAGGACCGGCCTCAGCCGCCGCGCCTTCGTCTCCTCCGCCCTTGCGCTGGGCGCTGCGGGCGTCCTCGTCCGCCCGGCCGCCGCCGCCGACCCGATCAAGGTCGCGGGCGTCTACACCGTCCCGGTGGAGCAGCAATGGGTCAGCCGCATCCATATCGCCGCTGAAGCCGCCGCCGCCGCGGGCCAGATCACCTACACCTTCTCCGAAAACGTCGCCAATACCGACTACCCCCGCGTGATGCGCGAATACGCCGAGAGCGGGATCGAGCTGATGATCGGCGAGGTCTTCGCGGTCGAGGCCGAGGCCCGCGAGGTCGCCGCCGACTACCCCGAGGTGGCCTTCCTGATGGGCTCCTCCTTCCTTGAGGACCCGAGCCTGCCCAATTTCGCCGTGTTCGACAACTACATCCAGGACGCGGCCTACCTGACCGGCCTGATCGCGGGGGCGATGTCCGAGGCGGGCAATATCGGCATGGTCGGCGGCTTCCCGATCCCCGAGGTCAACCGCCTGATGCACGCCTTCATGGCCGGCGCGCGCGAGATCAACCCGGACGTGACCTTCCAGGTCAGCTTCATCGGGTCGTGGTTCGACCCGCCCAAGGCCAAGGAAACCGCCTTCGCCATGATCGAGAACGGCGCCGACCTTCTCTATGCCGAACGCTTCGGGGTGTCGGACGCGGCGCAGGAACGGGGCCTTCTGGCCATCGGCAACGTGATCGACACCCAGGCGGATTATCCCGACACCGTGGTCGCCTCGGCCCTGTGGCATTTCGAGCCGACCCTGCAGGCCGCCATCGCGGCGGTCAACGCGGGCGAATTCGAGGCGGCGAATTACGGGGTCTTTTCCTACATGCGCGAAGGCGGCAGCAGCCTCGCGCCGCTGGGCACCTTCGAGGACAAGGTCCCGGCCGAGATCAAGACCCTGGTGCAGGAACGCCAGGACGCCATCAAGGCCGGCACCTTCACCGTCGAGATCAACGACGAAGAGCCGACCTCCTCCTGATGACCGAGACCAACGGGGCGCGGCCGGTACTGCGCCTCGATCAGATCACCAAGCGCTTCGGCGCGCTCACGGCCAACGATGCGATCAGCTTCGATCTGCACGCGGGCGAGGTCGTGGCCCTTCTGGGTGAGAACGGCGCGGGCAAGACCACGCTGATGAACATCCTCTTCGGCCACTACACCGCCGATGAAGGCACAGTGGAGGTGTTCGGCCAGACCCTTCCGCCGGGGGTGCCCCGCGCCGCGCTGGCCGCGGGGGTGGGCATGGTGCACCAGCATTTCACCCTGGCCGACAATCTCAGCGTGCTCGACAACGTCATCCTCGGGACCGTCCCGCTCTGGCGCGCGGGCCTGGGCAGCGGCGCGGCCCGGCGCAAGCTGCGCGCGCTGGCCGAGGATTTCGGGCTCCAGGTCGACCCGGAGGCCCGCGTCGGCACGCTCTCGGTGGGCGAACGCCAAAGGGTCGAAATCCTCAAGGCGCTCTACCGCGACGCGCGGATCCTGATCCTGGACGAGCCGACCGCCGTGCTGACCCCGCAGGAGGCCGAGGCGCTCTTTGCGACCCTGCGCCGGGCGGTGGCGCGGGGCATGTCGGTGATCTTCATCTCCCACAAGCTGCACGAGGTGATGAGCGTGGCCCATCGCGTCGTGGTGCTGCGCCACGGCCGCGTCGTCGGCCGGGTCGCCACGGACGAGACCGACCGCCACGCGCTGGCCGAGATGATGGTGGGGGCCGAGATCACCGCCCCCGCGCCCCGCCCGGCGACCCCCGGCGCGGCCCTGATGACGCTCGACCGGGTGTGCACCGACGCCCGGGGCACCGCCACCGGGCTGCGCGACGTGTCGCTGACCCTGCGCGCGGGCCAGATCACCGGGCTTGCCGGGGTCTCGGGCAACGGGCAGGCGGCGCTGGCGGACCTGATCGGCGGGCTTATCGCGCCCGTCGCGGGCGCTCTGCGCCTCGGCAACGCAGAGGTCGCCGACTGGTCGCCCCGCGCGGCCCTGGCCCAGGGCATCGGCCGCATCCCCGAGGACCGCCACAAGACCGGCACCATCGCCGATTTCACCCTGACCGAGAACGCCATCCTGGAGGCTTACCCCAAGGCGCAATTCTCCCGCTCGGGCTGGATGCGCTGGGGCGCCGCCGAAAGCTTCGCGCGCGACGTGATCGCCAGCTACGATGTACGCTGCCCGGGGCCGGAGACGCCCATCCGGCTGCTGTCGGGCGGCAACATGCAGAAGCTGATCCTCGGTCGCGTGCTGGAGGACGGCCCCCGCATCGTGCTCGCCAACCAGCCGGTGCGCGGGCTCGACATCGGCGCGGTGACCTATGTGCAGGAGCAGTTGATCGCCGCGCGGGACGGCGGCGCGGCGGTCCTGCTGATCTCCGAAGACCTCGACGAGGTGCTGGCGCTGTCGGATGTCATCCACGTCATGTCCGAGGGGCGGCTCTCGCCAGAGTTTGCGCGCGGCTCCATGACCCCGGCGCAGCTGGGCGTCTGGATGGCGGGCGACGGCTTCGCGGAGGATCCCCATGCGGCTTGAAGCCATCCCGGCCCCGACCCTGACCCGCACCCTCGGCCTGCCCGCCGTCGCGCTCACCCTGACCGTGATCGCGGCCTCGGGCCTGGCGCTGGTGGCAGGCGGCGATCCCTTCGCGGTGCTGGGGCTGATCGTGCAGGGCGCCGTCGGCTCCAAATTCGCCCTGCTGGAGACCCTCAACCGCGCCACGCCGCTGATCTTCACCGGCCTCGCGGTCGCCGTCGCCTTCCGCGCCAAGCTGTGGAACATCGGCGCGGAGGCGCAGCTTTACGGCGGCGCGGTCATCACTGTGGTCCTGGGCACGGGCTTTCTGCCCTGGCCCGCGGGCGTCCTGCTGCCGGTGCTGGTGATCGCGTCGATGCTGACCGGCGCGCTCCTGCTGCTCGGCCCCGCGTATCTCAAAACCCGGCTCGGGGTGGACGAGGTGGTCACCACGCTACTGCTGAACTTCATCGCGCTTCTCTTCGTCTCCATGCTGCTCGAAGGCCCGCTGAAGGACCCCATGGGCATGGGCTGGCCCAAGTCCGAGCGCCTGATCCCCGAGGCCCGGCTGCCGCGCCTCGTGGACGGGCTGCGCCTGCACTGGGGCTTTGCGCTGGCCCTGATCGCCGCCGCCGCCGTCTGGGTGATCCAGACCCGCACCACGCTGGGCTACGAGATGCGCGCCGTGGGTCAGAACCCGGACGCCGCGCGTTTCGCGGGCATCCCGGTGGGCGCGGTGATCCTGAAAACCGCCTTCCTGTCGGGCGGGCTCGCGGCGCTGGCGGGGTTTTCCGAGGTGGCGGGGCTCAAGGGCTCGCTCACCCTCGATCTCAGCCCGGGCTTTGGCTACACCGGCATCATCGTGGCGATGCTCGCCCTCCTGAACCCGCTCGGCGTGGTGGTCTCGGCGCTCTTCGTGGCGGGCGTCTTCGTCGGCGCCGACAGCATGAGCCGGGCGGCCGACGTGCCCACCTATATCGCCGACATCCTGCTCGCACTCGCGCTCCTGTCCATGGTCCTCGCCATCCTGCTGACACGCTTCCGGGTGGTGCGCGACTGACATGGAAATCCTCGACATCCTCCTGTCGGCCAGCTTCTGGGCCGCCGCCATCCGCATCGCCAGCCCGCTGATCTTCGCCACCATGGGCGAGCTGATCTGCGAACGCGCCGGGGTGCTCAACCTCGGGATCGAAGGGATCATGGTCGCGGGCGCCTTCGCGGGCTGGATGGCGGTCTATACCGGCACGGACCTGTGGACCGGCGTCGCCGTGGCCTTCGGCGCGGGGATGCTGTTCGGCCTCCTGCATGCCACGCTCACCGTCCCCTTCGGCCTGAGCCAACACGTGGTCGGCCTCGGCATCACGCTGCTGGCGACCTCCGCCACCTATTTCGCCTACCGCGTGGCGCTGCCCGAGGTCTCCTCCCCCCCGCGGATCGAGGCGTTCCAACCCTACGAGATCCCGCTTCTGTCGGACCTGCCGCTCCTCGGCCCGGCCCTCTTTTCGCAAACCCCGCTCACCTATCTCGCTTTCGCCGTCGCGGGCCTGACCGCTTTCACCCTCTACCGCACGCCGCTGGGCCTGGCCCTGCGCGCCGCGGGCGAAAACCCCTCCGCCGTCGAGGCCCAGGGCCTGAGCGTCACCGGCCTGCGCATGGGCGCGGTCATCGTCGGCTCGGGCCTGATGGCGGTGGGCGGCGCGTTCCTGACCATGTCGGCCTTCAACTCGTTCTTCTTCGAGATGGTCAATGGCCGCGGCTGGATCTGCATCGCACTGGTTGTCTTCGGCGCCTGGCGCCCGGGCAAGGCGCTGCTCGGCGCACTTCTCTTCGCGGCCTTCGATGCCCTGCAAGTGCGGCTGCAACAGACCGGCCTCGGCGCGGACATCCCCTACCAGGTGTTCCTGATGCTGCCCTATATCCTGTCGATCCTCGCCCTGATCGTCATGTCGCGCCGCGCAGAGGTTCCCGCCGCCCTGATGGTGCCCTATAACAAGGGCACCCGTTGAGGCGGTGCGCGCCCACCAGATAGGCAAGCCTATGAAATTCAAAGACTATTTCTACACCCAAGACATCTATGCCGGGTTCGACATGGACCAGGTTGCGCCCGACACCCAGGGCTGGGGCAGCACCGCGGGCATCTTCGCCAAGCTGCTGGACGAGCTGAAACCGGCCAAGATCGTCGAGGTCGGCACCTGGAAGGGCGCGTCGGCCATCCATATGGCCAAGCTCTGCGCCGAGGCCGGGATCGAGACCGACATCCTCTGCATCGACACCTTCCTCGGGGCGAGCGGCCTGTGGCTCCGGCCCGGCTATGCCGAGGAAATGCTCAAGACGAAGAACGGCATGCCGACGATCTTTCCCACCTTCCTGCGCAACGTGATCGACGCGGGCCTCACGGACGTGATCACCCCCCTGCCGCTGCCCTCGCGGGAGGCGGCGACCGTGCTCGTGAAACGCCGGATCCGCGCCGACCTGATCTATATCGACGGCGACCATTCCTACGAGGGCTGTCTTGAGGACCTGCGCAACTACCGCCCGGCCCTGGCCCCCGAGGGGCTGATGCTGGCCGACGACTACACCTTCGACGGGGTCAACCGCGCGATCACCGAGTTCGTGGACGAGACCGGCTGCGAGATGCTCGACACCGGCAACAAGGTGGTCCTGAGCTTCGGCCGCGACATCACCGGCCTGCGCGACTGGCAGGCGGAGATGGCCGAGAAACGCGCCGCGATGGAGGCGCGCAAGGCCGCCGCCGCCGCCAAGGACTGAGCCGCCCATGGTCGACATTCTGGTCAAGGGCGGCACGCTGCCCGACGGCACCCAGGCCGATATCGCCATCACCGGCGACCGCATCGTCGACGTCGCGCCCGGGATCGCCGCCAAGGCGGGCGAGGTGATCGACGCCACCGGCGATCTGGTCAGCCCGCCCTTCGTGGACCCCCATTTCCACATGGACGCCACGCTCAGCTACGGCATACCGCGGATCAACGCCTCGGGCACGCTGCTCGAAGGGATCGCGCTCTGGGGCGAGTTGAAGCACGAGACGACCATCGACGCGATGATCGACCGCGCCCTGCGCTATTGCGACTGGGCGGTCTCCATGGGGCTGCTGGCGATCCGCTCCCATGTCGATACCTGCGACGACAGCCTCAAGGGCGTGCAGGCGATGTTGCAGCTGCGCGAGACGGTCAAACCCTATCTCGACCTGCAACTGGTGGCCTTCCCCCAGGACGGGCTCTACCGCGATCCGACCGCGCGGGAAAACACCCTGCGCGCGCTGGATATGGGGCTGGACGTGGTGGGCGGCATCCCGCATTTCGAGCGCACCATGGCCGATGGTGCCGCCTCCGTGCGCGATCTGTGCGAAATCGCCGCCGACCGGGGCCTGCCCGTCGATATGCACTGCGACGAGAGCGACGATCCGATGTCGCGGCATATCGAAACCCTGGCGGCGGAAACCGTCCGCTGCGGGCTGCAGGGCAGGGTGGCCGGATCGCACCTGACCTCCATGCATTCGATGGACAATTACTACGTCTCGAAACTGCTGGCGCTCGTGGCCGAGGCCGGGATTTCGGCGATCCCCAACCCGCTGATCAACATCATGCTGCAGGGCCGCCACGATACCTATCCCAAGCGCCGGGGCCTGACCCGCGTGCGCGAGATGCAGGCGCTCGGCATCCCCGTGGGCTGGGGCCAGGACTGCGTGCGCGACCCGTGGTATTCGCTGGGCACCGCCGACATGCTCGACGTGGCCTTCATGGGGCTGCATGTGGCGCAGATGTCCGCGCCGGAAGAGATGGCGCGCTGTTTCGAGATGGTGACCGAAACCAACGCCGCGATCATCGGGCTGCCGGATTACGGGCTGCGCAAGGGGGCGCTGGCCTCGCTCGTGGTGCTCGATGCCGCCGACCCGATCGAGGCGGTGCGCCTGCGCCCGGACCGTTTGTGCGTGATCTCCAAGGGCAGGGTGGTCTCGCGCAAGGCGCGCAACGATGCGGCCCTGACGCTGCCTGGCCGCCCCGCCACGGTCCACCGAAGGCATTGAGACGGCGCGGCCCTTGCGCTCCGGCTCCAGCACGTCACACTGCCGCCATGACATCCAACCCGATCGAGACCGGCCCCGCACCAGAGGTGCTGCGCCGGGCGTCCCGCAACCCGCTGCGCCGCTACCCCACGCCCGACGCCGGGGGGGACCGGCTCTACCCGCTGGCCATGCCCGCGCCGACCCCGTCCTTCGAATTCAGTTCAAAAGAAACCGTCTTCGCCCTCGGCTCCTGCTTTGCCCGCAACATCGAGGACGCGCTGGCCGCCGAAGGCTTCCGCGTGCTCAGCCGCGAGTTCGACCTGGGCGAGATCGGCGCGAGCCTCGATGATGCCGCCAATTTCTTCAACAAGTATACCATCCACTCCATGCTGAACGAGCTGCGCTGGGCCTTCGACCGCGACAGCTTCCCCGGCGCGGACATGCTCTACCCCCTGCGCGACGACGACACCGCCTACCGCGACCTGCAACTGGGCTCGGCCAAGCTCGCCTTCCCGCGCGACCGCATCCTCGCCTTCCGCCACCGGTTTCTGGATGCCGTGGCCCAGATCGCCGAGGCCGACGTGGTGGTGATGACCCTGGGCTATGTCGAAGGCTGGCGCGACACCCGGCTCGACCTGGCGCTCAACACCGCGCCCCCTCCGGCACTCTGCGCCCGCGAGCCCGACCGCTTCGCCTTCGAGGTGCTGAGCTACGAGGATGTGCTGGGCGGACTGCGCGCCTTCCACGCGCTGCTGACCGCCCACCGCACCAAGCCGCTCAAGATGCTGCTGACCGTCTCGCCCGTCCCGCTCCTGAGCACCTTCCGCGACATGGACGTGCTGGTCGCCAACTCCTACTCCAAGGCCGTGCAACGCGCCGCGGTCGAAACCTTCGTCGCCGAAACCCCCGGCGTCGACTACTTCCCGTCCTACGAATGCGTCACCCTGAGCGACCCGGCCGCGATCTGGACCGAGGGCGACTTCCGCCACGTCGCCCCCGATCTGGTCACCCGCATCATGTCCAGCGTCCTGACCGCCTATGTCCCCGGCTGGGGCGATAAGGGCGCGCTTACCCGCGCGGCGACCCGCGCCACCACGCGGCTTCTGCTCGGCGCCGGACGCCATGACGAGCTTCTGGCGCTGCTCGACGCCCACGGCCCCACGGACGATGCCGAGCTGACCGCCGCCCACGCCCTCGCCCTGCGCCGCACCGACCGCACCGCGCAAGCCGTGGCCCTGATGTGCGAGGTGGTCGAACGCACCCCCGACGACCCCCAGCCCCTCGAACGGGTGATCCGCTGGTGCGAACAACTCGACCGCATGGCCGTGGCCCGCGACTACCTCGACCTGCACGCCCAACGCTTCCCCAAGCGCCGCAAGTTCCGCCGGGGCCGCAAGTGCCGCAAGGCCGCCAACCGGGGCCGCGGCTGACCCAAGGGCACCGCCTGTTTTTCGGGCATCTGCCACCCGGACCGGCAAAAAACCCCGGACCAGACCTTGACCTTGCCGGGCGTCTCTCGGACCCTTCGCCCAGATACCGCCCGGCGCCGGTGCCGCCCCGGGCATAACCAAGAGGGAGTTCCCGCGTGTTCCAACGCTTCACACAGATCTGCGCGGCCGGGGCCGTGCTGGCCGCCGCCACCGCCGCCGGGGCCGAAACCGAGGTGCCCTTCGCCCTCGACTGGAAATTCGAAGGCCCCGCCGCCCCCTATTTCGTCGCCGTCGACAAGGGCTATTTCACCGATGCGGGCCTGTCGGTGGAAATCGCCGCCGGCCAAGGCTCCCTCGACGCGATCCCCAAGGTCGCCACCGGCGCCTTCCCCGTGGGCTTTGCCGACATCAACTCGCTCATCAAGTTCCTCGACCAGAACCCGGGCGCGCCCGTGATCGCGGTGATGATGGTCTATGACAAGCCGCCCTTCGCCATCGTCGGGCGCAAGTCGCTCGGCGTCGAAGCCCCCGCCGACCTCGAAGGCCGCGTGCTCGGCGCGCCGCCCCCCGACGGGGCCTGGGCGCAATTCCCGATCTTCGCCGCGGAAAACGACCTCGACACCGACGCCATCACGGTCGAACCCGTGGGCTTCCCGACCCGGGAGCCGATGCTGGCCCAGGGCGAGGTGGCCGCGGTCACGGGCTTCTCCTTCTCGTCCTACCTCAACCTCGTGCGCCTCGGCGTGCCGGAGGACGACATCTCCACCATCCTGATGGCGGACCACGGCGTGGACCTCTACGGCAACGCGATCATCGCCAACACCGAATGGGCCGCGGAAAATGCCGAGCTGCTGACCGGCTTCCTCGGCGCCGTGGTCAAGGGCTGGGCCGATGCCATCGCCGACCCGGCGGCCGCGATCCCGTCCCTGATCGAACGCAACCCCGCCGCCGATGCGGAGCTTGAGACCCGCCGCCTGCAACTGGCGATCGACGCCAACGTGGCGACCGACTACGCGCTGGCCAACGGCATGGGCGGGATCGACGCGGACCGCATGGCCAACGCGATCGAGCAGATCAAGCTGACCTACGAGTTCCAGAACGCGCCCGACATGAGCCTCTATTTCACCGACGCCTACCTGCCCGGCGCCGAGATGCGGATGCTCAAGTGACCCCTCTGCCCGGGGGCACCCCCCCGGGCGACCAGCCGGAAGGACGCGCCATGACCACCAGCATCGAGATCGCCGGCATCACCCATGCCTATGACACCGCGTCGGGCAAGCTGCCGGTGCTCCACAATCTCGACTTCACCGTGCCCTCGGCGGCCTTCTGCGCCGTGGTCGGCCCCTCGGGCTGCGGCAAGTCCACGCTCACGCGCCTCGTCGCGGGCCTGCTGATCCCCGACGAAGGCGAGGTGCGGCTCGACGGCCAGCCCGTGAAGGGCCCGCGCGCCTCGGTCGGCATGGCTTTCCAGAACCCGGTCCTGCTGGAATGGCGCACCATTCTCGACAACGTGATCCTGCCGCTGGAAATCGTGCCCAATTCCCTCTCTCGCGCCCAGAAAGAAGACCGCGCCCGCGAACTGCTGGCGCTGGTCGGCCTCGAAGGCTTCGAGGCCAAGCGCCCATCCGAGCTGTCGGGGGGCATGCGCCAGCGCGCCTCGCTCTGCCGCGCCATCGCCCACAAGCCCGACATCCTCATCATGGATGAACCCTTCGGCGCGCTCGACGCCTTTACCCGCGAGGATCTGTGGCAGACCATGCACCGCCTCCGCGCCGAAGAGCCGTTCACCTGCATGCTCATCACCCACGACCTGCGCGAATCGATCTACCTCGCGGATCAGACCATCGTGCTCTCGGACCGCCCCGCGCGGGTGCAATACACGCTCGACACCTCCTTCGGCGGGCGCACCGATCTCGACATGCTGTTCGAGCCCGAGGCGGTCGAAATGCTCCATGACCTGCGCAACCAGATCAAGGTCGCCCAGGGCCGCCAGGACGCACCCGTCCAGGCCGCCGAATAGCGCCCCGAACAGCCCGCTGCACAGAAAGACCTCTCCGCCATGGCCTATGTCCCCGATCCCTTGCCCCGCGACAGCCGTGGCCAGAGCCTTGTGAAAACCCTGACCTCCCGCGCGGTGCTGGCCCCCCTGGGGGCGGTCATCGTGTTCCTGCTGTTCTGGGAAGGGCTGGTCTGGATCAACGACTGGCCGAATTTCGTCATGGCCTCCCCCTCGGACCTGCCGCCCGCCTATGCCCGCTACTGGGAGCTGTTCCTCATCATGGGGTGGCAGACGCTCTGGCGCACGGTGGTGGGCTTGTTGCTCGCCGTGGTGGTGGGCGTCGGCATCGGGATGCTCATGGGCTTTTCGCGGGTGATGCGCGACGCGCTCTATCCGCTGCTCGTGGGGTTCAACGCGATCCCCAAGGCGACCGTTGTGCCCATCGTCGCGCTTCTCTTCGTGGGCCAGCACGATTTCAACACGATTCTGATCGCCTTCATGATCTCGTTCTTCCCCATCGCGGTCTCGATCTCCATCGGCCTGTCCACGCTGGAGCCGGAATACCGCGACATCCTCCGGTCACTTGGCGCCTCCAAGACCACGATCTTCTGGAAGATCGCCCTGCCGAAAACCCTGCCGGAGTTCTTCGGCGCCCTGAAGGTCTCCGTCACGCTCGCCTTCATCGGCACCAACCTGATGGAAATCGTCTCCCCCCATGGCCGCGGCCTCGGCGCGCTGTTCGACAGTGGCAAGACGAACTCCGACTACCCGCTGATGTTCGCGGTGCTGATCGCCTTGGCCTTCCTCGGCATCGTGCTCTACTACATCGTGGTGGCGCTGGAGCGGATCTTCGCCGGCTGGGCCGAACGCGCGGAAAGCTGAGCGGCGTCAGGGGTGCCACGGGTTGTATACAATTTTGGCCCGATTGTTCCTGATAGGTGCCATACACTTGCCCGACACCTTGCCGACAGGGGTCCGACGCCGATCCGATGCGGGGTTTACGCCGGTTTGAACGGGTCTTCGGGGTAGCGCACGGCGCGCAAATAGAGCCCCTGGGGCGCGCAGACCGGCCCGCAAGCCGCCCTGTCCCTGGCCTCGAGCGCGGTCTTCACATCAGCCGGATCCCACGCTCCGGCGCCGACGCGCTCCAGGGTGCCGACGATGCTACGGACTTGATTATGCAGGAAACTTCGCGCCCGAAGGTGGAACCGGAACTCCGTGCCCGCGTCCCGGGGGCTCTCCTCGATCGTGATCTCGTCGAGCGTCTTGACCGGCGAGGCCGCCTGGCACATGGTCGACCGGAAAGTCGTGAAATCATGCTTTCCGATCAGGTACTTGGCCCCTTCGCGCATGGCCTCGACATCCAGCGGATTCATCACCCGCCACACCAGCCCCGCGTCATGGGTCGCCGGCGCGCGCCGCACCAGGAGACGGAAGAGGTACGACCGCTCAAGTGCCGAGAATCGCGCATGAAAATCCTCCCCCACCCGCGCCGCCGCCAGCACCGCCACCGGCGCCGGTCGCAGATGGGCGTTCAGCGCCTCGGACAGCCGGAACGGATCCCAGTCGCGCGCCAGATCCACATGGGCCACCTGACCCAGCGCATGCACCCCCGCATCCGTCCGCCCCGCCGCCGCGATCCCGGCATGATCGGGCTGCAGACCCCTTAACGCCGCCTCCACCGCGCCTTGCACGGAGGGCTGTTCGCGCTGGCGCTGCCAGCCCGCGAAAGGGGCGCCATCATACTCTATTTTCAGGGCAAATCTCGGCATGGGGCCTGTCCTAGCGCGCCGCGCGCGGCAAGACAATCGGCTTGGCGCCACCCGCGGCCTCTTTAACTTTCGGGGGGACAGCCTCTATGTAGAGGCCGAGCACGAAGGACACGGATTTGGTTTTCTCCACACTGACCGACACGATCGAGCGCGGGGTCACAGGCCTGGGCAGCGCGGTCTCCGAGACGTTTTTCGAGCCGGTGATCCGGCTCGGCGTGACGGGCCTGAGCCGGTCGGGCAAGACCGTGTTCATCACCTCGCTGGTGGCCAATTTGCTGGACCGGGGCCGGATGCCGCAATTCCAGGCGGCCGCCACCGGCGCGCTGCAATCCGCCTATCTGCAGCCCCAGCCCGACGACACGGTGCCGCGGTTCGATTTCGAGACCTCGCTGGCGCAGATGACCGGGCGCAACCCCACCTGGCCCGAAAGCACCCGCGCGATCTCGGAGTTGCGAGTCTCCCTGCGGGTGCAGCCTCAGGGGTTTCTGGGCGCGCTGTCGCGGCCCCGGACGGTGCATCTCGACATCGTGGACTACCCCGGCGAATGGCTTCTCGACCTTGCCCTGTTGGACAAAACCTATGCCGAATGGTCGGCGGACATACTTGTGCGGCTACGGACCCGGCCCGGGGCGGAGGCGTTTCTGGCCGCGCTTGAGGCCGCCGATCCCGCCGCCAAACTGGCCGAGCCGGACGCGCAGGCGCTGGCGCGGGCCTACACCCAAGCGCTCCACGCCGCGCGGGCGGCGGGGTATTCGGACTGCACCCCGGGGCGCTTCATCCTGCCCGGGGAGCTGGAGGGATCGCCGGTGCTGACCTTCGCGCCCTTGCCGCCGGGGCCATACCCGCGCGGCGCGCTCGGGCGGGAGTTCGAGCGGCGGTTCGAGGCCTACAAGCGCGAGGTGGCCAAGCCCTTCTTTCGCGACCATTTTTCCCGGATCGATCGGCAGATCGTATTGATCGACGCGCTTGGCGCGCTCCATGCGGGGCCCGGCGCGGTGGAAGACCTGCGCGCCACGATGCAGGACATCCTGAGCGCGTTCCGTCCCGGCGCGAACAGCTGGCTGAGTGCCGTTCTGGGCCGACGGGTGGAGCGCATCCTGTTTGCCGCCACCAAGGCCGACCACCTGCATCACAGCCAGCACCCGCAACTGACCGCGATCATGGAGGCGCTGGTGCGCGATGCGCGCCGCCGGGCGGATTTCGCCGGGGCCGAGACCGGGGCCATGTCCATCGCCGCCCTGCGCACCACGGTGGAGGAGACCCGCGTCCATGAGGGCCGGAGCCTCGACCTGGTGCGGGGCACGCTGCTGGAGACGGGCAAGCAGGCGGCGTTCTTCGCCGGCGAGTTGCCCAAGGACCCCAACCAGGTGCTGGGGCCCGCGCGGGACGGAGAGACCAGCTGGCTCGACGGGGACTACGCGGCCATGCGGTTCGCGCCCGCCAGGATCAGCCTCGCGCCGGGGGAGGGGCCGCCCCATATCCGGCTCGACCGGGCGGCGGAGTTTCTGTTGGGGGACCGTTTGAGATGACCGACACACGCAAATCGTCGGTGGTGATCGACCTCGAAGACGCCCCGCAAGGGGCGGAGGAGAGCCCGGCGACCGCCCCGCCGGTGCCCGACCTGCCCGGTGTGCTGCCCCAGGGCCAGGCGATGCAGACCGCCGCCCGGCTGGCGGCGCGGCGGCCCTCGCGGCTGGTGCAACTGTTTTTGTCCTCGGCCTTGGCGCTGTTGCTGTTCATGGCCGGGGTGGCGGCGACCGATTTCGTCACCGGCCTGCTGAGCGCGACCCCCATTCTGGGGGCGGTGGCGGGGGGCTTGCTGACGCTCGTGCTGCTCAGCGCGCTGCTCATCGCTCTGCGGGAATGGCTGGCCTACAGGCGCCTGGGCAAGCTCGACGCGATCCGGTTGCAGGCCGATGCGGCCCTGTCGGGCGGCAGCCTGCCCGAGGCCAGGGCGGTGGCGGGGCGCATCGCCGCGCTTTACGCGGACCGGCCGGAATTGCAGGCGCCGCGCGCCACGCTGGACCGGGCGGTCAAGGACCAGTTCGAGCCGGACGCGGTCTTTGCCCTGCTGGAGCGCGAATTGCTGGCCCCGCTGGACCTGCGCGCGGAGGCCGAGATCGCCGCCGCCACCCGCCAGGTCGCCACGGTCACGGCGCTGGTGCCGCTGGCGTTGGCCGATGTGGTGGCGGCGCTGACCTCGAACCTGCGGATGATCCGGCGGATCGCCGAGATCTATGGCGGGCGCGCGGGCACGCTGGGCAGCTGGCGGCTGACGCGCTCGGTGCTGACCCATCTGGTGGCCACGGGGGCGGTGGCGGTGGGCGACGACCTGATCGGGTCCGTCGCCGGGGGCAGCGTTCTGTCGAAAGTGTCCCGCCGGTTCGGCGAGGGCGTGGTCAATGGCGCGCTGACCGCCCGGGTCGGGGTCGCGGCGCTGGAAGTGTGCCGCCCGCTGCCCTTCGGGCCCAAACGCAAACCGTCGGTCACGCGGCTGGTGAAACAGGCGTTGGGCGGTCTATTTTCCTCGAAAGACACATAACGGCGGAGACCCCATGGACACCCTTGCCCCCGACCTGCGGACCATGGTGCGCACCCCCCTGACCGAGGCCCATGTGGCGGCGATGCGCCGGATCGGGGTCGAGCGCGCCTATGCCGCGGGGGCTGCGGTAACCGCCCTGGGTGCGGCCCAGGACCGGTTCCAATACGTGCTGGAAGGGGAGTTGGAGGCGGTTGATCCGGTCACGGGCGGGCGCTATGGCGGGGCGAGCCTGGGCCCCGGGCAGTTCGTGGGCGAGATCAGTTTTCTCAACGATGGCAAGGTGATGCTGGCCAGCCGGGCCTGCACCGACAGCGTTCTGCTGGAGGTGCCGCGGGATGCGATGCTGCGGCTGATGGCGGACGTGCCGGAGATGAGCGACATCATCGTGACCGTGTTCGCCGCGCGGCGACGGCGGCTTCTGGAGAGCCAGCAGGCGGCGCTGACCCTGCTGGGCGCGGACAGGGACCGGCAGATCCGGCAGATCGCGGCCTTTGCCAGCCGCAACCGCATCCCTTATCGCAGTCTCGATCTCGACGATCACGAAGCCGAGGATATCGCCCAGGCCTGCGCGCTGCTGCCGCGGCATCCGGCGGTGATCTTCGGCACGGACACGGTGGTGGAGGACCCCAGCCCGCGCAAGATCGCGCGGTTGCTGGGCATCGACATGGCCCTCGGGGCCGATCATGTGTTCGACGTGCTGATCGTCGGCGGCGGCCCGGCGGGGATCGCGGCGGCGGTCTATGCCGGGGCCGAGGGGCTGAGCGCGCTCGTGGTGGAGGATCTGACCATCGGCGGGCAGGCGGGCACCTCCAGCCGGATCGAGAACTACATGGGGTTCCCCACGGGCATCTCGGGCGCGGACCTGTGCTGGCGCGGCGAGGTGCAGGCGATGAAATTCGGCACGCGCTTTGCCGTGCCGCGCCGGGCGGTCCATGTGGCGCCGCTGGCCGCGGGCGGGTTTTGCGTGACGCTGGATGACGGCGAGGAGGTCCGCACCAGGGCGATCGTGATTGCCACGGGCGTGCAGTACCGCAAGCTGCCCATTCCCCGGCTGGAGGAGTTCGAGGGGGCGGGCGTGTACTACGCCGCCACGGATGTGGAGGCGCGCTATTGCCGGAACACGGATGTGGTGGTGATCGGCGGGGGCAACTCGGCGGGGCAGGCGGCGATGTTCCTGTCGCGCAGCGCGCGCCATGTGCATGTGCTGATCCGGGGCGACGGTCTGGCGGCGTCCATGTCCTCCTACCTGTCGGAGCGGCTGGACCGGGACCCGGCGATCACCCTGCACCGGCGCACCCAGGTCACCGGCCTGCACGGCACCGACCGGCTGGAGGAGGCGACGATCCGCGACGGCGTGATGGGACAGGACTGGACCCTGCGCACGGGGGCGGTGTTCGTCATGGTGGGGGCCGCGCCGAACACGGGCTGGCTCGACGGGTTGGTGACGCTGGACGACAAGGGGTTCGTGCATACCGGGCCGGAGGTCGGGGGGCGGTCGACCTACGAGACCTCCTGCCCGGGGATCTTCGCCGTGGGCGATGTGCGCGCGGGGTCGGTCAAGCGCGTGGCCTCCGGGGTCGGCGAAGGCTCGGTCGTGATCTCGAAGGTGTGGGAGCATGTGAACGCGCCCTGAGCGAGGCCCGGGGCGCGTTTGGGATCGGTCAGGCGGGCTTGCGGCGGGCGCGGCGGCCAGCGAAGGCCAAGGCGCCGAGGCCAAGCGCCCCAAGGGCCAGCGACGGCGGCAGCGGGATCGGAGCGACGTTGACAAAGGCCTGTGCTCTGGCCAAAGCCCCTGTGGTGGCCCCCTGGTCGAACACCGTCAGCCCGATCTCGTACTCGCCCGGCGCGAAGGGGTCGAAGGGCTGGTAGTTCGGCAAGACGGCCCAGAACCCGAAGCCGAGGTTCTGCGACTGCTGGTTGATCTGCTGGCCCGCTTCGAGGAAGGGTGTGCCGTCGAGCAGGAAGGTGCTCACATCGCTGTTGCCGGCCGCGGTGTTGAAATCCACGGTGAGGTAGACGTCATAGTCGTCGATCGTCTTGCCCGCGCCCAGATCCACCGACCAGTCGATGTTCCAGATCGCGAGGCCCGGATCGCTTTCGCCGGCTTGGGTGTTGTAGACATTGCCCACGGGCGTGATGTCTCCGACAAAGCGGTTCTTGGCCTTGATGCCGATCTCGATATCGTTGCCCGCGTCGTTGTTGCGGTCGATGGTGAACTGCTCGTTCGAGTTCCCCGACCCGATGCTGAACGGAATGTCCAGCGTGCTGGCGTGCGCAGCGGTGCCCAGGGCAAGTGCTGTGGCAGTGCCGAGCAGAATGGATGTGATACGCATGTACGTCCTCCCGAATTCGTTACATGCTCGCGAACGTAACGGAGCGATGAGCGGTGGCAATGGGCCGGGCCGCCCGACAGCACAAATTTATCGTAACTTTTCATAAATTTTTCTTGGATTGATTTAATGTGTGAATGAATTGGATCCGGGCGCTCGATTGTTTCCCGAAGACAGGTTGCGATTGTGGCCCTTGGGCAAGGGGCCTATAACGCCCGCATGACATGGCTTTTGGCACCCATTCCCCGAATTAGCCGCCCGGCGCTCGCCTGATCCGAGCTGCCGGGACAAGGCGTCTGGAAACCCGCGCCGCCCTCCTTTTTTGACCGACATGACCATACAGGATGCCCGGACATGTGCGCCGACACGCCGACTGCGAACCAGTACAAAGACACGCTGAACCTGCCGAAGACCGATTTCCCGATGCGCGCGGGCCTGCCCAAGCGGGAGCCCGAATGGCTCGCCCGGTGGGAGGAGATGGGGATCTACGACCGCTTGCGCGAGAAGGCGAAGGCCGAGACGCGGCCTGCCTTCACGCTCCATGACGGGCCTCCCTATGCCAACGGGAACCTGCATATCGGCCACGCGCTGAACAAGATCCTCAAGGACATGGTGGTTCGGTCCCAGCAGATGATGGGCCGCGACGCGCGGTACATCCCCGGCTGGGACTGCCACGGCCTGCCGATCGAGTGGAAGATCGAGGAGAAATACCGCGCCAAGGGCCGCGACAAGGACGAGATCCCCGTGATCGACTTCCGCCAGGAATGCCGCACCTTCGCCGAGGGCTGGGTCGATGTGCAGCGCGAGGAGTTCAAGCGCCTCGGCGTGACCGGCAACTGGGAAAAGCCGTACCTGACCATGGACTTCCACGCCGAGCGGGTGATCGCCGAGGAATTCATGAAATTCCTGATGACCGGCACGCTCTACCAGGGCTCCAAGCCGGTGATGTGGTCGCCGGTGGAGAAGACCGCGCTGGCCGAGGCGGAGGTCGAATACCATGACCGGCAGACCGACGCGATCTGGGTGAAGTTCCCGATCACCAAGGCGCGCGTGGGCGAGAGCCCGGTGGACGAGCCGGACGACCATATGGGGGCGGGCGCGCAATTGCTGGCCGAGCAGTTGGAGGAGTCGGCGGTCATCATCTGGACCACCACCCCCTGGACCATCCCGCAGAACCGCGCGATCTGCTTCGGGGAGGGGATTTCCTATGGTCTGTACGAGATCACGGCGACGCCGGAGGAGTGCTGGGCGTCCGTGGGCGATACCTACATCATGGCCGACGCGCTGGCCGAGGCCGCGCTGACCCAGGCGCGGGTCGAAGGGTTCACCCGGCGGCGCGATGTCACCGCCGGGGAGTTGAGCCGCGTGACCTGTGCCCATCCCTTCGCCGGGGCCGAGGGGGCCGGGGGCGAGTGGGATTTCGACGTGCCGCTTCTGGCCGGGGACCATGTGACCGACGATGCCGGGACCGGCTTCGTGCATACCGCGCCCAGCCATGGCGATGACGACTACGCCATCGGAGTCAAGCACGGGTTGCCGATGACCTATAACGTGCTGGATGACAGCAGTTATCGCGCCGATCTGCCGTTCTTCGGCGGCGAATGCATCCTCAAGCCCAACGGCAAGCCCGGCGGGGCCAACAAGGCGGTGATCGCCAAGCTGGTGGAGCTGGACCGGTTGCTGGCGCGCCAGCGGATCACGATCTCGGACGCGCATTCCTGGCGCTCCAAGGCGCCGGTGATCCGGCTCAACCGCCCGCAATGGTTCGCGGCCATCGACAAGCCCGTGGGCGACGGCAACGACACCTATGGCGAGACGATCCGCCAGCGCGCGCTGACCTCGATTGACCAGCTGGTGACCTGGACGCCGCAGACCGGGCGCAACCGGCTCTATTCGATGATCGAGGCACGGCCCGACTGGGTGCTCAGCCGTCAGCGGGCCTGGGGTGTGCCGCTCACCTGCTTTGTGAAGAAGGGTGCGCAACCTGCTGATCCCGATTATCTTCTTCGCGATCCGGCGGTGAATGCACGGATCGTCGAGGCGTTCGAAAATGAAGGCGCGGATTCCTGGTATGCCGAGGGCGCCAAGGCACGGTTCCTGGGCAACGAGCATGACCCGGAGGCCTATGAGCAGGTCTTCGACATCCTGGATGTGTGGTTCGATTCAGGATCCACCCATGCCTTCGTGCTGCGCGACCGCGAAGACGGGTCCGAGGACGGTCTGGCCGATCTCTACCTCGAAGGGACGGACCAGCATCGCGGCTGGTTCCATTCCTCGATGCTGCAGGCCTGCGGGACCATGGGGCGCGCGCCCTATCGCGGGGTGCTGACCCACGGCTTCACCCTGGATGCCAAGGGCAACAAGATGTCCAAATCCGTCGGCAACACCGTCGCGCCCGAGAAGGTCGTGCAGCAATACGGCGCGGACATCCTGCGGCTCTGGGTGGCGCAGTCGGATTACACGGTCGACCTGCGGATCGGGGACGAGATCCTCAAGAACGTCGCCGACAGCTACCGGCGGCTGCGCAACACCATGCGCTACCTTCTGGGGGCGCTGAGCGCGTTCGAAGAGGCCGACCGGGTGGCGCCCGAGCAGATGCCGGAGATGGAGCGGGTGATCCTGCACATGATGGCCGACCTCGACGAGCGGGTGCGCGCGGGCTACGCGGCCTATGATTTCCAGGGGGTGTTCCAGTCGGTCTTCCACTTCGCGACGGTGACCCTCTCGGCGCAGTATTTCGACATTCGCAAGGATGCGCTCTATTGTGATAAGCCCGACAGCCTGCGGCGGCGCGCGGCGCTGACGGTGATGGATGCGATCTTCCACCGGCTCACCGCCTGGCTCGCGCCGATCCTTGTGTTCACCTGTGAGGAGGTCTGGCTGGAGCGGTTCCCCGGGCCCGACAGCTCGATCCACCTGCAGGACTTCCCCGCGCCGCGCCCGGACTGGCGCCACCCGGAGGCCGTGGGCCGCTGGGAGGTGATCCGGGGCGTGCGCCGGGTGGTGACTGGCGGGCTGGAGCTGGAACGGCAGGCCAAGACCATTGGCGCTTCGCTGGAGGCGGCGCCGACCGTCCATGTGCCGGCCCATGTGGCTGGGATGATCGATCCGGAGCTTTTTGCCGATACCTGCATCGTCTCGCAGCTGACGGTGTCCACCGATCCGGTGCCCGAGGGGGCCTTCACCCTGCCGGATGTGCCCGGGGTCGGCATGGTCTTTGCCCGCGCCGAGGGGGAGAAATGCCAGCGCTGCTGGAAGATCCTGCCCGATGTGGGCACCCATGCCCATCCGGGCACCTGCGCGCGTTGCAACGACGCGTTGGACGCCTAGGCGCGAGGAACTGCCACAGCCGATGGCCCGCTCCTGCAGGGGAGTGGGCCGAAGCGGTTTGGGCGCTACATTCGCCCGCAGAGAGAGAAGGCCCTGAACATGACTGAACCCACCTATACCCCGCCCGCCGTCTGGACCTGGGAGACCGAGTCCGGTGGCAAGTTCGCCAGCATCAACCGTCCGGTCGCGGGGCCGACCCATGACAAGGCGTTGCCCGTGGGGGAGCATGGCTTGCAGCTTTATTCCCTGGCGACGCCGAACGGGGTGAAGGTGACCGTGCTGCTGGAGGAATTGCTCGCCGCGGGGCACACGGGGGCGGAATATGACGCCTGGCTCATCCGGATCAACGATGGCGACCAGTTCGGGTCGGGTTTTGTCGAGGTCAATCCGAATTCCAAGATCCCGGCGTTGATGGACCGGACCGGGGAGACACCCGTGCGGGTGTTCGAATCCGGTGCGATCCTGCTGCATCTGGCGGAGAAGTTCGGCGCGTTTCTGACCGGGCCCGAGGCGCGGGCGGAGATGCTCTCATGGCTGTTCTGGCAGATGGGCAGCGCGCCTTACCTCGGCGGCGGGTTCGGGCATTTCTATGCCTATGCGCCGGAGAAGATGGAATATCCGATCAACCGCTTCGCCATGGAGACCAAGCGCCAGCTCGACGTGCTGGACCGGCATCTGGCGGAGCGCGACTGGATGGCCGGCGGGGTCTATACCATCGCGGACATGGCGATCTGGGCCTGGTACGGGCAGCTGGTGCTGGGGCGGCTTTACGAGGCGGCGGAGTTCCTGGATGTGACCAGCTATACCCATGTGCTGGACTGGGCTCAGCGGATCGATGCGCGCCCGGCGGTGCAGCGGGGGCGGATGGTCAACCGCACCTTCGGGGACCCGGCGATGCAGCTGCATGAGCGGCATTCGGCGGCGGATTTCGACACCATGACCGAGGACAAGCGCGCCGCCGCCGGGTGAGCCCGGGCCGCGCCGATATCCGGGCGGCCCTGCTGGCGCTGGCGGCGCGGCGCGGGCCGGGCAAGACCTTCTGCCCGTCGGAGGTCGCGCGCGGTCTTGCCGCCGACTGGCGCGCGTTGATGCCCGAGATCCGGGCAGAGGCCGCGCGGCTGCAGGCCGAGGGGCATCTGCAGGGCTTCCAGCGCGGGCGTCCGGTCGATCCGGCAACCGCCCGGGGACCGATCCGGCTGGGCCTGCCGCGCGGCTGAGACCGCTTTGCGGGCGCGGGCCTGCGTGCTAGCAGGGTCCGTCACCCGGTCCGGATCCCCCCATGCCCCTCGATGTCTTTCTTGCCGTTCTGGTCGCCGCCTTCCTGCACGCGGCGTGGAATGCGGTGATCAAGACCGGCGGCGACAAGATCGCCGTGATGCTGATCATGACGCTGGTGCAAGGCGGCTTGGGGCTGGCGATTGCCCTGACGCGTCCCCTGCCAGGCCCGGAGGTCTGGGGCTGGCTGCTGGCCTCGGGGGTGTTTCACAGCCTCTACAAGCTGGCGCTGGCCTCTGCCTATGAGCGGGGGGATCTGAGCCGGGTTTATCCAATCGCACGCGGCGCGGCGCCGGTGCTGGTGCTGGGGATCGGGGCTGTCGCGCTGAGCGATGTGATCACCGGCCTCGAGGCGGCGGCGGTCGTGGTGCTGGGATGCGGGATCCTGCTGATGGCGCGGGGCATCTTCAGCCTTGGCGAGAACCGCGCGCTCTTGCCTTTCGCGCTGGGATCGGCCCTGGCCACGGCGGGGTATTCCCTTGTGGACGGGATGGGCGCGCGGGTCTCCGGGGATGCGGTGGGGTATGTCGCGTGGCTTTTCGTGCTGGACGCGGTGTTTTTCGCCCCCGTGGTGCTGGCGTTGCGGGGCCGGTCGCTGCTGGCGGGGCCGGGGCGGCAGGACTGGCTGAAGGGCGGGGTGGCGGCGCTGGCCTCTTACGGGGCCTATGCGATCGCGGTCTGGGGAATGACCCGGGCGCCCATCGCATTGGTCGCGGCGCTGCGCGAGACCTCGATCCTGTTCGCGGTGCTGATCGGTTGGCTGGTCTTCGGCGAGCGGATGGACCGGATGAAGCTGCTGGCGGCCGGGCTGATCGTGACCGGCGTGGTGCTGATGCGGGTCTGAGACACCGGGCGAGCGGGGCTCAGGCCTTGGGATGGGCGGCGTTGTAGACCTCCAGCAGCCGGGTGGCGTCCACCGCCGTATAGGCCTGGGTGGTCGAGAGCGAGGCATGGCCCAGCAATTCCTGGATCGCGCGCAGATCGCCGCCCGCGGCCAGAAGGTGCGTGGCGAAGGAATGGCGCATGGCGTGGGGCGTGGCACTCGAGGGCAGGCCGAGCTGCATCCGGGCCTGTTCCATCACCTTGGCGATCACACGCGGGTTCAGCTGCCCGCCACGTTTGCCGCGAAAGAGCGGCCCGTCCTTTTCCAGCGGATGGGGGGAGAGGCGCAGATAGGTGTCGACAGCGGTGCGGGCGGCGGGCAGGACCGGCACGATCCGTTCCTTGTCGCCCTTGCCGCGGATGGTCAGCACCTCGGGCAGGGGCGCGGCGGCCCCGGTGAGCCCCAGCGCCTCGGAGATTCGCAGCCCGCAGCCATAGAGCAGGGTGACCACCGCCACGTCGCGGGCGGCGATCCAGCTGTCGGCGGCTTGCAGCTCCACCTGGGCGATCATCTCGAGGGCTGCGTCCTCGGCCAGGGGGCGGGGCAGCTTGCGCTGGTATTTCGGGCTGCGCGCAGCCAGCACCGCGGTGGGTTCGAACCCGTCGCGTTCGCCCACCCAGCGGAAAAACGACTTCACCGCCGAGAGCGCGCGGGCCAGCGAGCGCGCGCCGAGCCCGCGCCGCCGCTCCGCCGCCATCCAGGCGCGCATGTCGGACTGGGTGATCCTGCGCAGCCGCGCGGGGCTGGCCAGCCCGCCGTCATGGCGCGCGAGAAACCCCAGGAACCCGGCCACGTCGCGTTGATAGGCGCTGAGCGTGCTGGCCGGTGAGTCGTCCAGCGCGCGCAGATGGGTCAGCCAGGTCTCCAGCTGGTCCGCGCAGGCCGGGCTGAGGGCTGCGTGCGCCACGGCTCAGACGATCCAGCGCAGGATGGCGCGTTCGACGACCTTGGCGAAGAAGGACAGAAGGTCGGTGCCCTGGTTCGGGGTGAACTGGCTGGCGTCTTCGGCCCCCAGGGCCATGAGGCCGGGCAGGCGGGCCTCGCCGAACTCCAGCCGCAGAAGCGCCTCGGACGCGATATAGGGCGCGGCCTCGCCATAGATCGGGGCGGTGTGTTTCTGCACCGCCTGCAGCGTCACCTTGCGCGCGGGCAGGCCGTTGGGGGTGCCGATCAGCGTGTCGATCCGGCCCCGGGGCACGATGCTCAGCACCTCGTCGAGAGCAGCGAGCGCGGGGTCGGGCGTGGCCTCGTCGGTCTCCAGCACCAGCCGGATCGCGTCCACCTGCAACAGCGACGCGACCTCGCCCCCGAGATTGTGCATGAAGGCCGCGAAATCATGGGGCTCCAGCAGGCTGAGCACCGCGCGGTGGACCTGGTTGGTGCCGGCGAGGTTCTCGTAGGCCGCCGCGATCACGCTACGATGGGTGTCCTCGAGCCGGCCCAGCCGGGCTTGCAGCCGGTCCATGGCGAGCCCGCGCAGATCGACGATATTGTCGCCCATCCGCTGCGCGTCCGCCGACAGAAGCGCCCGCATCAGGTCGGGATCCTCCAGGATCACGTCCGGTTCGGCCATGATCCGTTCCTTGAGATCATGGCGCTTCAGCGCGGGGTCTGTCATGGGCCTGCGATCCTCTTTATAGCCTGCTCTGGCTGTTATGGACCGCAGGTTACACGATTAGAGAATCTTCTGACCAGTCTTTTCCCAATCGGACAGGAAAGCCGCCAGTCCCTTGTCGGTCAGCACGTGGTTCGCCATCTGCTTGATCACGCCCGGCGGGGCGGTGGCGACGTCGGCGCCAATCAGGGCGGCCTCCTTCATGTGGTTGACCGTGCGGATCGAGGCGGCGAGGATCTCGGTCTCGTAGCCGTAATTGTCGTAGATCGTGCGGATGTCTTCGATCAGTTCCATCCCGTCGACGTTCAGATCGTCGAGCCGCCCGATGAAGGGCGAGATGAAGCTCGCACCCGCCTTGGCCGCCAGCAGCGCCTGGTTGGCCGAGAAGCAAAGGGTGACGTTGACCATCTTGCCCTCGTCCGTGAGCGTCTTGCAGGCCTTCAGCCCGTCCCAGGTCAGCGGCAGCTTGACGGTGATGTTCTCGGCGATCTCGGCCAGCTTGCGGCCCTCGGCGATCATGGCGTCGGCCTGGGTGGCGACCACTTCGGCGCTGACGGGTCCATCGACCAGCTCGCAGATCTCCTTGGTGACTTCGGTGATGTCGCGGCCGGATTTCAGGATCAGCGACGGGTTCGTGGTCACCCCGTCCACCATCCCGAGGTCATTGAGTTCGGCAATGGCGGCCACATCTGCGGTATCGACGAAAAACTTCATGTGCTCGGGTCCCTCGGGCTTGCGGTTGTGTTACCGCTCTCATAACGCAGGTGCGGGATGCGCGAAAGGGGGGCGGCGTGCGGTTTGAGGCGGGCGATCTTGTGGCGGTTCTGACCACGCAGCCGCTGGACCGGACGCTGGACTACAAGGCCCCGGAGGGGGGCTGCGTGCAGGGCGATTTCGTCGAGGTGCCGCTGGGCCCGCGCAAGGTCGTCGGCGTGGTCTGGGGGCCGGGGCAGGGCGACTGGGACCCGGCCAAGCTGCGCCGCGTGCTGCGGGTGCTGGACACCCCGCCCATGCGCGACGAGATGCGCGCGTTCCTGACCCGGGCGGCGCGCTACACCCTGACGCCGATGCCGGCGATGCTGCGGCTGGCCACGCGCGCGCCGGGGCTGGGCGACGCACCGTCGATGCGCAAGGTGCTGGTGGCGGGCGAGGGGGAGCCTGCGCGCATGACCGAGGCGCGGATGCGGGTGATGGACGCGCTGGCCGCCTATGGCGGTGCGCCGGTCACGCAAGCCGAGCTGGTCGAGGCCGCGGGCGTCAGTGCCTCGGTGATCAAGGGGCTGGTGGCCGCCGGTGCGATCCACGAGCAGGACACACCCCGCGACCTGCCCTATCCGCCGCTGGACCCCGCGCGGCCCGGCAAGCCGCTGACCCCCGAGCAGGAGGCCGCGGCGGGGCATCTTCTCCACGGGATCGAGGCGGAGGCTTACGGCACCACGCTGCTCAAGGGGGTGACCGGGTCGGGCAAGACCGAGGTCTACCTGGAGGCGGTCGCGGCCTGTCTGGCCAAGGGGCGGCAGGCGTTGGTGCTGCTGCCGGAGATCGCGCTGAGCGCGGAGTTCCTGACGCGGGTGGAGGCGCGGTTCGGCGCGCGGCCCGCCGAGTGGCATTCGGGCGTGACCATGACCGAGCGGCGGCGCTGCTGGCGGATGGTGGCCGAGGGCGGCGCGCGGTTCGTGGTGGGCGCGCGTTCGGCCCTGTTTCTGCCGTTTCAGGATCTGGGCCTGATCGTGGTCGATGAGGAACACGACACCTCCTACAAGCAGGAGGAGGGCGTGCTTTACAACGCCCGCGACATGGCGGTGTTGCGCGCCTCGCTGGCCTCGGCGCAGGTGGTGCTGGCCTCGGCCACGCCGAGCCTGGAATCCTGGGCCAATGCGGAGGCGGGCAAGTACCTGCGCGTCGATCTGGGAGCGCGTTTCGGGGCGGCGGAGCTGCCCGAGATGGCCGCGATCGACATGCGCGCCGAAGAGGTGCCCTTCGGGCGGTGGCTGTCGCCCAGCCTGAAACGTGCGGTCACTGCACGGCTGGAGGCGGGGGAGCAATCGCTGCTGTTCCTGAACCGGC
The DNA here is from genome assembly GCF_000018145.1 of Dinoroseobacter shibae DFL 12 = DSM 16493. Taxonomy (NCBI): domain Bacteria; kingdom Pseudomonadati; phylum Pseudomonadota; class Alphaproteobacteria; order Rhodobacterales; family Roseobacteraceae; genus Dinoroseobacter; species Dinoroseobacter shibae. Next base: position 2,013,477 of record NC_009952.1, on the reverse strand, counting down.
GCGGCTATGCGCCCGTCACCTTGTGCCGGGCCTGTGGGCACCAGATCGGCTGCGAGACCTGCGACGCGCGCATGGTGGAGCACCGGTTTCAGAAGCGGCTGATGTGCCACCAGTGCGGCGCGACCCGTGCCATCCCCGAAGCCTGCCCGTCCTGCGAGGCCGAGGGCAAGCTGGCGGCGGTCGGCCCGGGTGTGGAGCGGCTCGCCGAGGAAGCGGCGGAGGCGTTTCCCGACGCCCGGATCGCGGTGCTGTCGTCGGACCTGTTCGGCTCGGCGCGCGCGCTCAAGGCCCAGATCGTCGAGATCGCCGAGGGGGCGGCGGACATCATCATCGGCACGCAGCTGGTGGCCAAGGGGCACAATTTCCCGCTGCTGACGCTGGTCGGGGTGATCGACGCCGATCTCGGGCTGCAGGGCTCGGACCTGCGCGCGGCGGAGCGGACATTCCAGCTGATGCGGCAGGTGGCGGGGCGCGCCGGGCGGGCGGAAAAGCGGGGCGAGGCGCTGTTGCAGACCTACCAGCCGGACCACCCGGTGATCCGCGCGATCCTGACCGGCGACGAAGAGGCGTTCTGGCGCGCCGAGGCCGGTGAGCGTCATGCGGCGGGGATGCCGCCCTATGGCCGGATGGCGGGGATCATCCTGAGTTCCCCTGACTTGCAGGAGGTGTTCGACCTGGGCAATGCGCTGGCGCGCAACCACGCGCCGCTCTCGGCGGTGGGGGCGACGGTCTACGGCCCCGCACCGGCGCCCATCGCGCGCATTCGCGGCCGGCACCGGGTGAGGCTGCTGGTGACGGCCCCAAAAGGGGTGGCGTTGCAGGATGCGTTGGCGCGCTGGGTGGGACAGGTCAAGACCGGGCCGAACCTGCGCCTGGCGGTGGACATCGACCCGCAGAGCTTCTTCTGAGCCGGTCGCGCCGGGGGCGGTTGTTTACACAGCCCGAAAAAAAGCGAATGATGTTAAAGAGCTGGGGGGAATTGGCGACAATCGGTCATGTATCTGGAGCATTTCAACCTGCGCAAGCGCCCGTTTGCGACCTCGCCGGACCCGGCGTTCCTGATCTGGTCCGCACAGCACCAGTCGGTTCTCGATGCGGTTCTGGACACGCGCCCGGAGGCGCCGCCGGTGTCGATCCTGTTGGGCGATATCGGTCTGGGCAAGAGCACGCTGGCCCATGCCCTGCAGGAGCGCCTGATCGCCGAGCAGGGGGGGCGTGTCGGGTTGATCTCCGTCCAGCTGAACACGGCGGAGGAGGCGATCGCGCATGCCCTGCGCAGCCTCGAGGGGCAGGCCCTCGACGGCTCTGCCGAGGCGGCGCGCGCCCGTCTCGAGGCGCTTCTGGCCGATGGGACGGATGGGGGCTGCGCCACCGTGCTGATCGTGGACGAGGCGCAATCCCTGTCGGACGCGGCGGCGAGCGCGCTGCTGTCATTGGTGCGGGATACGGAGGGCGCCGTGCGCTGTCGGCTGCTGCTGGTGGGGCTGGGGGCGCTGGAGGCGCGCCTGGCGTCCCCGGCGCTGGAGCCGTTCGAGGCGGAGCTGCGCCCGCCGCTCAGGCTGCGGCCGGTGTCCAAGGACGAGGCCGCTGCCTATGTCTCCGGTAGGCTGGCGCGGGCGGGTCATGTGGGGCCTGATCTGTTCACCCCGGAGGCTGTCGCGGTGATCCACCGCCACGCCGAGGGTGTTCCGCGGCTTATCAACAAGGCGTGTGATCTGGTCCTGCTCACGGCGGCGCAGGAAGACAAACGCGTCATCGAGGCGGATCTCGTGCGCGAGATTCTGCGCGATGTCTCGCTGGCAAGCGGTGCGATGAGCTTTCCCGGGGCAGCAGGGGCAGTGGCGAAACCGCCGCGCGCGCCCGAGGCGCAGGCTGCGACGGGCCGTGCCGGTGGACCGTCGTCCGCGCGTCCAGCGCAAGCGCCCAAGGGCCGGGGCGGGCCGGAGATCGAGGTCAGTGCCTCGCAAGGCATGCGGCTGGAACGCGCGCTGATCGAGACCCTGAAGACCAGCACCCAGAGGTCCGCCGCGCCGCGCAAGCCCGCGGCCGCGCGCCCGGACCAGGCGGCGGCGTTGCCTGAGGCGTCGATGCCGGAAGCGCCCGGGGCCGGAGCGCTGCCGTCCAAGGTCGGAGCGGAGGTGCGGCCGGTCAGTTCCCGGCGCGTGGTCACGGGGGCGCTGGTCGCGGCGGCCTTGGTGGGCGGCGCGGCTATCCTCTACAGTCTGGATGTGTTCCCGGTCTTGAGAGACGGCGCCGTCACGGGTGAGGACCCGCGCAGTGGCGAGGTGTTGCCGGCTCCTGACGCCACCTGGATCGCGCAGGATCTGGCGCGGGATGCGGGGACAAGTGCCGAAGCCGCGGAGGCGCAGGCCGCTGTCGCGGAGGCGGAACAGAGGCTGCAGGCCTTGCAGGACGCCGCTGCCTCCGCGGAGGCGGAGCTGGCCGAGATCGCTGCGCGGCTGGATGCGCGGACACGCGAGCTTGCGACCGTGGAGGAGGCGGTGTCCGAGGCGCAGTCCGTTCGGATGGAGACCGACGCGGAGCTTGACGTCATGCGCACGCAGATCGACGCAGAGCAGGCCCGGCTCGCCCGGTTACAATCCGAGGCTGAGGCCGCGGAGGCGGCGCTGGCGACCCTGGCGGTCAGCGAGAAGATCGCCGACGATGCCTTCGCGGCGGCGCAGACCGTGTCGAACACGATGCCGGACCCGAAGGCGCCCGATCCGGTGCGCCTGCAGCCGCAAAAGCTGGATGCAGCGGAGGCAACGACCTTCTTTCTCGCCGCGCTGGAGAGCGACGACCCTGCCGAGGTTGCCGTGAACTACTCGCGCGCGGCCCTGCGGGGGCACACCCGCGCGGCATCCTTTCTGGCGCAGCTTTACGAGACCGGGGACGGGGTGCCGTTCGCACCGGATATGGCGGCGCGCTGGTACGCGGTTGCCGAGGAGCCCGCGCGCATTCTGGCCGAGGACAGCCGCGCTGCCGATGTGGTGCCCGCCGTGCAAAGCGTGGTGCCACTGGGGTCCGCGGTGGTGGCTGGTGCGCCGGGCGAGTTTGTCTGGCAGGGCGTGGGCGCGCATTTCATTCTGGAGCTCGCTGATACCGACGGCACGGCCATCGCCTTTGCCGAGACCCGCCTGAGCGCGGTTGCCGTTTCTGTCCCGGAGGGTACGGCGCAATGGCGGGTGCGGACCGACGGGGGGGCCGAGACCGCGTGGCAGCCCATCGCCGGGGCAGGGGATTAGACCGGTCCCGGCGCGCGGCCCGGTTTCGCTCAGCAGCCGATGACCGCGCAGATCCGGTTCCGGTAAGCTTCGTTGGCCGCGCTTTCGGGTGAGGTCATGGCGGGGCGCGCCCGGGTGCAGTTGGGCTGGTATGTCGCCACCAGACCGTCATTGACGCAGGAGGAGACATCCCATCCGGGGGGGATGTCGTTGAGATCCACCTGCTGCCATTTCGGATGGCCGCTGGCCTGCAACTCGGCGAACCCGTTCAGGATGAGGTTGGAGACATCCGACACCGCGGTGCAACTCGCCCGGTGATAGGCGTTGCGCTGCGGGATGTATTCGTAAGTCATCAGCACCGCCTTGACCGCGACCACGGGCACCGGCTCGGCCTGGAAGGCATAGGTTCCGGCGGGGATTTCGGAAGGCAGGTAGACCGCCTCCAGCAAGGGGTCATCGACCGGCACGAGGTGGAACCGGTTGGCATCGATCTCGGTTTCCGAGAACAGCCGCGTTGGGGCCCCCGCGACGTAGAAGAACGCGTCGATCTCGCCCGCGAGGAGTTGCGCCATGGCCGCGTCCGGCCCGATGGTCAGCAGTTCTCCGGCGTCAACTTCGAGAAGGTCGAGAAAGAGCGACGCGGTCAGGAAGGTGCCGCTGTCCCGAACCCCGATGGCCACGCGCTTGCCTGCGAGGTCCGCAGGCGTCGTGATGTCCCGCGTGGCCAGCAGGTGGACCTCCTCGTTGTAGAGCGGGAAGGCGATGCGTACCCCGGCGATGGCGCGCGCGATGTTCTGGTCGCTGGCGGAATAGGTCTTGAGGTATTCCAGCACGTCGCTCTGCACGATGCCGAACTGGGTGGCGCGCCGCTGCCGCACGCCGAGGAAATTTTCCAGCGAGCCCGCGCTTTCAACCACGTTGAGGGTCTGTCCGCATTGGTCCACCAGGTTGGAGATGTCGCGGCCGATCTGGATATAGGTGCCGGTGGGGCCGCCCGTGAGGATGTTCTTTTCGAACTCCTGGGCGGCGACCGCGCCGGAGCCGAGCAGCAGGGCGAGACCGGCGCGGAAGATCTGGAAGAGGCGACGTTTCAAAATACTCATGATGTGTCCTTTTATAGCCCGGGGCGATGGCGCCTCAGCAGCGACCGAGATCCCGCACCAGCGAGACCAGGGTCTGCCGGTTCACGGTGGTGAACACGCTAATAAGCGCGTCATGGGTGCAGACCCCGTCCGTCAGAAGGGTCCGCAGGCGTTGCAAATCCTGGGGGCTCGCGGCCTCCAGGCCGGGGGCCTGGGCCACCGCCAGGTTGACCCGTTGTACCGGTTTCGGAGTACCGCGCGCGAGAACCGCGTTCGCCGAACCCGTGGTCGGCGGTTCTGTCCGGGCCGGGGCGACCGGCTCCGGCGCGGGCGCAGCCGCGAGGGCGGCACGTTCCGCGCGCAATTCGGCGATGTCCGCGGTCAGGGTGGCCAAGGCTTGTTCTGCTTCGGATGTCTCCGTGGTCAGTTGTCGGAGGGTGGCGCGGGCGGCGGTTTCCTCGGCTTCGCGCTCTGCAAGGGCGGCGGTCGTCGTGCCAAGGCGGTCCTCGGTCAGGTCAAGCGTGGCCTGCAGGGTCGCGAGCCGGGCTTGCGCGGCGTCGTGCGCGCGCACCGCTTCTGCAGCACGGGCCTCTGCGTCCTGCGCCGTGGCTTCGGCCGCCTGCGCCGCGGCGAGAGCGGCTTGTTCCCGCGCCGCGGCCTGAGCGAGCGCCTCCTTGACCTCTGCCGCGCGCGCCTGTGCGCTTTGCAAGTCCTGTGAAGCTGTTCGCGCGGCGGCTTGTTGTGCATCGGCCTGTGCCGTGAGCGTGTCGAGCTGGGCCTGCGCCGCAATGACGAGATTTGCCGTGGCCAGATACTCGGCCTTTATCGCGTCGAGCTCGGTGTTGGCGTCGGCGATTGCGCTTTCCATTTCGGCGCGGGTCGCCCGCAGATCGGCCAGTTCGCGAGCCAGTTGGGCCTGCGCGGCTTCCGTGGTCGCCAGGTCCGACAGCACGCCTTCATGGGTGGCGCGGTCTGCGTTCGTCTGCGCGCGCAAATCGGACAGCGCGGCCTCTGCGACAGCTGCCTGCGCGTCCAGGTCCGCGAGCTGTTGTCGGGCGTCCGCCGCTTGCGCCTGCATCTCGGCCAGAGTGGATCGCAGGTCGTCTGCATTGCCTTGCAGCGCGGACAGATCCTGCTGCGCCAGGCTGCGCGCGGCTTCGAGATCGGCGATTTCGCCTTCCAGACCCGCAATCACCCGGCGAAAGGACGCGGCTTGCTCCGACAAGCCTTGCACCTCCGACGCGGTCTCTGTTGGTCCCGTCTGTGTTTGTGCCGGACCCATGGTGGTCATGGCGGCGAGGGTCACGGCTCCGAAAATCGCGTGGCGTAGCAGGGCGTAACTCCTCAACTTGTAAACAGTTTGTTAACCAAGAGCAGATTAGGCGCAGCTGCGCGCCCGACGCAAGGATTTCGGTCTTCGGGCGTCAGCCCGTCCCGGGGGGTTGCCGCATAACGCCTTGTGAAACGGGCCAGATCCTTGCCGAAGCTGTCGCACGCGTCCCCACGCGCCACCGTCAGCCGGATCGCCAGAATGCGCGACACCGGCTGCGCGCACGCCCGATGTTCGGCGCAATTCGGATGGAATCTGCGACAATCTGCCCTACCATTCTGCAGGTGGACGAGATGGAGGGGGAAATGAGGTTTCTCAGAACACTCGCATTCGCGCTGCGGAACCTGTCGCGCCTGGGCTACTACCACGCGGGTGCGGAGTTATGCGGCGGCACAGAACGGCGCGCCAAGGCGGACGCCTATCGCCACCTCAGGACCATGACCGGCGGCGCGGTGCGGGCGCAGATCGCAGAGGTTTTCGCGCGCAACGCGCGCTTTACCGTGCAATCAAAAGATCGGCCTTGAGACCGCCGAGCTTGTCCGAAACACCCAGCCGCAGCGCGCCCCCGTGGCTGCGCGCGACATCCGCGGCAATGGCCAGCCCGAGCCCGACGCCGGTCCCGGCGTTCTGATTACGGGCGGCATCGAGCCGCGCGAAGGGTTTGAGCGCCTGGCCGCGCTGATCGGGCGGGATGCCCGGGCCGTCATCCTCGACCGAGAACCGCACCGCAGCCTGGAAGAGATCCACCGAGACCTGCGCATGGGTGCCGTAGCGCAGGGCATTGCCGACCAGGTTGTCGAGCGCGCGCTCCAGCGCCATTGGGCGCAGGGATACCTGCGGCTCGGGGGCGCCTTCGGGCAGGGCCGGCCGCGTGAAGCTGACCTTGCCGCCCGTGCGTTTGTACTGATCCACGATCCCCTCGACCAGGTCGAGCGGGTTGACCAGCCTCGCATCCTCCAGCGCATCGGCCCGGGCGAAATCCAGAAACGTGGTCAGCAGCCGCGACATGTCCTGCACGTCCTGTTCCAGCGCGGCGACCTCGGGCGAGGGGGGCAGCATCGACAGTTCCAGCTGCATCCGGGTCAGCGGCGTGCGCAGATCGTGGCTCACCCCCGACAGCATCATGGTGCGCTGTTCGATCTGACGCTCGATCCGGGCGCGCATTTCGAGGAAGGCATGGCCCGCGGCGCGGACCTCCAGTGCGCCCGAGGGCTTGTAGGGCACCACGCGCCCCTTGCCGAAGGCCTCTGCAGCCTTGGAAAGCCGGGCAATCGGCCGCAACTGGTTGCGCAGGAAGATATAGGCCACCACCGTCATCAGCACCCCGACAAGGATCATCAGCACCAGCAGCTGATGCGGGTTGGAGGCCGACACGCGACGCCGGTCCAGCTCGATCATCACCGGCAGGACCTCGGTGTCCAGGCTGAACCGCAGCGCCCGGTCGTTATCCTCGAGATCCAGCAGACCGACCCCGTCCAGCTCCCCGCGCAGAACCTCGATCACCGTGCGGCCCGAGACATCATAGAACAGGCGCCGGTTTTCCACCGGCGGGGCCGCATCGAGCGGGGCCAGGGAAATCCGCAGCGCCCGTGCCAGATGCTGCGCCCGCAGCAGGCCCTCGGTTTCGATCGTCTCGCGCAGCAGGCGCGCCTCGATCACCACCGAGCGCGTCATCTGCCGGGTCACGTCCTCGAAATGGCGCTGCAAAAAGGTGATCGACACCACCAATTGAATCGTCACAATCGGCAGGATGAGGATCAGGGCGGCGCGCGCGTAGAGACGCCGGGGAAGAGAATTCTTGAGCCAACGGAACATGGACGAGAGCCTAGACCGCGCCGTCTCCGGGCGAAAGGGGACGCGATGAACCTGCCGCCACGTCCGCCGCGCATCGCCACGCTGGCGCCCGGCCTGCGGCGGGTGATCGCCGAGAACCCGTCGCCCATGACCTACTGGGGCACGAACAGCTTCGTGCTGGGCACCGGGCGCGTGGCCGTGATCGACCCGGGGCCTGCCGGGGGCGACCAGGTCGACACGATCCTCGGGCTGCTCGATCCCGGAGAGGTCGTCAGCCATGTGTTTGTCACCCATGCCCATCTTGATCACAGCCCCGGCGCCCGGGAACTCGCCGCGCGCAGCGGGGCCCCGGTGCTGGCCTTTGGCGATGCGTCGGCGGGGCGCAGCCCGGTCATGGCGGCGCTGGCAGAAGGCGGCGCATTGGAGGGCGGCGAAGGGGTGGACCACGCCTTCGAGCCCGACATCCGCATGGCCCATGGCGACCGGGTGGGCGGCGGCGACTGGACCCTGGAGGCGCTGTGGACGCCGGGACATTTCGGCAACCACCTGAGTTTCGCCTGTCCCGAACAGGACGCGCTGTTCTGCGGCGATCTCGTGATGGGCTGGTCGACATCCCTGGTCTCGCCGCCCGATGGCGATCTGTCGGCCTTCATGGCGTCGCTGGACTTGCTTGCGCGGCGGAGGGAGGCGACCTTCCACGCCGGGCACGGTGCGCCGATTGTCGACCCGCGGGCTCGCATCGCCGAGCTGGTCGCCCACAGGCAGATGCGCAGCGCCCAGATCCGTGCCGCCCTGGGCGAGGCGCCAGGCACCGCCGCGGCGCTGGCGGCGCGGATCTACACCGAGACCCCGCGTCCCCTCCTGCCCGCCGCCGCGCGCAACGTCCTTGCGCATCTCATTGATATGGCATCAAGAAATGAGGCCGATCACGAAGGCCCGTTGACATCGCAGACCGTGTTCCGTGCAGTATAGAAATAGTTGCCAGTTTTTCCCTGCACCCTCTGGACAGCCTCGCAGCGAGTTGCTACATCGCACGCCAGTTCCGGCGTAGCTCAGCGGTAGAGCAGTTGACTGTTAATCAATTGGTCGTAGGTTCGATCCCTACCGCCGGAGCCAAATCTCTCTTTTACAACAAGAGAGTATCAAGGCCGCCCTCCGGGGCGGTTTTTGCTTTTGCAACGATTTTGCAACGACATCGCGCCCTTGGACGACTTCATTTATCATTTTCTTCGCTGGTCGGCCCTATACCGCTCTTCGCAGTCGTAGCAGATGTCGTCTCCGGGCTTTCTACGAATCGACCCACATCGCCTGCAAGGGTGGTCGGGTGTTTCATAGAACACATTGCCAGTCGCCCAAGCTTTAGCTCGTTGGGGATTTGGTGACGGGACACCAAGGTCCCCTCTCAAGTACGCGTGCCATACCGCAATATTCGACATACCCAAGAAATCGGCAATCTCGCGGCACTCCTTGCTTTGTCGAAGGTGGCCCTTCTCTCGGTAAAACGCCCGAGCCATTTCTAACGCGGTAGGATACTCTTTTAGATCAACAAGGGTTTTTCGTCGGGTCATCACATTAGCTCTCAAATTCAGTCAAACCTTGGTTTTTTAACTTCGCCCAGTGCATTGCCTATACCACTCGAGCTCGATATGACGTTGCTTCGAGCTGAAGCACTTCGGACAAGCTTCCTGTTAACGAAAAGAACCTCGGTTTCTTCGAAAAATTAAACACTCTTACTAGACGGTAGGAGTCTCCTTTTTCTTCCGAAACAGCAACTTCGTTGTTAGATACAAAAAATGGTGTTGCTCTTCCGCTATTCGTTGTCTTCACCTCAAGAAAAACCTCATTGCCATCTTGATCGAAAGATCGAATATCATAGCCAAGGCCATCGCCTATATCCTTTGACACCCACTTGACGCGCTTGGCCAGATCCACTCTGCCCGCGGCGGTGAGTTTCATAACTTCATATTGGAATACAAAGTACTCGCCTGCTTCACCGAGCTTGCGGTTTCGCGCTTCTTTCGCAGCAAAGTCTGTTTGTGTCGCTCGAGGCTTTCCTTTTTTTCCTGAGACTTCTGTAGGTGCAGCAGTCACTGGGGGAGCTTCCGAAATTTCGTCCAGCTCGCTCTCGATAAATTCTCGAAGAGCTTCTTTCGTCGGCAATTCAATTTTCTTGCTTGGTTTCTTTTCTTGAGTACCGCTAGCTATGGAAACTTCGTCAGTAGCAGTAGTTGAGCCTTCAATTGCGGCAGTTTCTGCCTCAACCTCATCTACTTCATCGCTTCCGCTTTCGTCGTCGGACCCAGCTGGCACCGACCCACGTATCTCATGCTGCGAAGCTAGCCAGATCGGGGGCGCTGTGTCCAAGTCGACCGCTTCAACGGCTTTGTTGGTTGCGTCAAAAAGCTCGGCCTCAAGATCTTGCCATTCGCGCAGCAGACCCGGAAAATCTGTAAATGCGTCTTCTGCAACCGAAAAAATGCCCGGATTATTTTCGTTGTTTTGAATGGAATCCAAAACTTCGTTGAGTAAATTGCTCTCGCCTGATTGAGCAAGCCTCTGATCTACTTTGATCAATTCTTGAATTAGGCGAATTCCTCGCGATCTCGCCGCGCGCATATAGATTCCGCGAGAAGGATCCGCCCAGAAGAGAGCTGCTTTAGTTTTCTGAAAATCGTTTATCCCTACTTTCTTGTCTGAAACAATATCGGGAAGTCCGTTTAGGTCAAAATGCAAAGACTTTCCATCGTTCAAATCGAAGCGGAGGCTCTCTATTGGTAGGTCAGCAACATAGCGATCCAAAAGTAGATCATTCTCCTCACTGTCGAGTGTATTGATTACCGCAGCAGCTAGATATCTGACCTCATCATCGTTCAGCTGTCGTCCCAAGTAGCTTGAGAGTTGATTATTGGCATACTGGAAAAGCAGTACTGTATTGAACCAGCGACCATCAGATTGAAAGCCTATGTGTAGGATAAGAATACTTGCGAGGCAGTCTAGTGCTCGATCAAGATTCGGATCAGAAGGATTCTCGCGAAGCGCCCTTCCGATGACATAGGAATAGTAGCCAAGCTTAGTGGAGGGAACGCGACCCTCAATCACCGCCTGCCAACCAGATGGGAAAGACGCCCCCGCAATACGAGGACGAACAATGCGACCGGAGAGAATACCGAGTTGATAAGCTTCTCCAGCACGAGTTCGAGGACCTGCTCCAGTGTCCCCGACCGCCAGCTGGAATCCTCTCTCGCCTCTGTGCTCTTCGGATGGCACTTTGGCCAACGGGCCTTCCAACCAGTCTACCCAGTGGTGTTTAACAAGTTCATCGATATAGAAAAACAGGAACTGCGAGTTAACTGCCATCGTATCCTTGCCAGCGTGGAATCATCTACAAGAGACGATGCCACGCTATGGTCGACAAGGGAACGACCGGTTAAGGCTTCATGAGTCCAAGCGCATGTTCAAACTCGATTTTCCCCCCTCGATCCCCTCTGGGGATCGAAGTGCGGTGGTCTCTGATGCGATAGAGGAAATACTTGTCCCACTTGTAACCAAGTTGACCGGCAATCTCTGCGATTACTTGATGAGTTGGAACGTCTACACCTCGAATCCTACTGTTTCCGATGATGATATAGTAGAAACCTCCGGGCCTAAGCGCGCGGAAAACGGCTTCCATATTTCTCCTCATATCATCGAAGAAAACTACCGCAGTCTTGAACCTAGCTTCATCAATCGTTTCAAGTTCTCCAAGGTGTTGCCGCGAGATCGAATAAACGAAATCTTCCCGTACCTCTCGATTGCGGCGCACCCTTTCACCTAGCTGGGCATTGCGAACTGTCTTTATCGCATCGTCATCCGCGGTTCCGATCCATGCGCTCTCGAGTTTGATACATCGCGTATAATCCATGGCATTGATGTAGGGAGGTGAGGTTATAGCTAGATCGACCGACGTTGAAACGTCAAAATTAGTTGCATCAAAACCCTCCCAAACGATTCCATCAGATTTATGCTTTTGGCTTTCCGATACAGCATCAATATACTTAGAAGCTATTCTGAGGAACTCATCCAAAACCCGTTTAGGCTTCTTTTCATACTTTTTCGAAATATATGGCTTTAAAGACTGCCTTTCAGCTTTTGAACAGGCTCTGATGATATCGCCAAAGGCAGCCAGAAGGAATTCGCGTACTTTCCCCTCATCCGTAAGCTCAAAAATGGCAGACTTCAACTTCAACAGATCGGAAAAGTTTTCATCTCCAAACCAGTATTCGATGTTTGCAAGTCTAGGCTTCAAATCGTCATACAGGGATTGATGTTCAAACGCTCTCCCGATCTCGGAAACCAGGAATGAAATTTTTCCAATCTCATCTTCAGAATACTTCTGCGTTGCGACTGAAGCAATTAATCTGGCGTACGGGTCCACTTCCACACCGTGCACAGAATTCGCATAGCGGACAGCTTCAATTGCAGTCGTGCCCGATCCCATGAATGGATCCAACACACTTAAACTGTTTGAAGTTAACGAATGATCTTCGAGGATCATCCGCGGGACATAAGCGACACTCCTACAAGGGTATCGCCCTCCCACGAAGTGAGGCGTCCTTATCAGAGCTCGACTGTTCGGGAACTGGATCTCCGCGCCCCACTGCAATTCTGTCAAGGTTGATGCAGTCTCCATCTATGGCCTCCGAAGAACAACCATGCTTTCCCGCATGTACTTCCTGTTGTTTCCTAGTTTCTGGTACTGCTGCGAGGAAGGAATTACCCCCCGATAAACTCGAACTTCATCCACTTCATAGCCGCTCTGCCTGCCTAGGTCAGCTAGCAGAAGGTCCGTAGCGACCGCAACACCTCCGTAGAAAGAATTCCCAACAACAAATCCAAGTCGACCACCACTTCTTACTCTGCCTCTCAGGTTATCCAGAAGATTTCCTAGATCAGCAAAATAACCCGACAGCATGCTCCCAATTCTTGGCGACCAGAGGTCTTGCTGTTCGATGTGTCGTCGAATAACATCATCGACGATAGGAATTCCAAACTCATTGTACCTATCAGCCCACGTAGCATGCACGTGAGACCGAACGGAGGCTTGTCTAAACGCCTGTTGGTCCGTCTTGGACTTGAAGAAATCACCCAGCCAAAGCTCCGACATGTAAATCTTGCTGTAATCAAAGCAATTAGCATACGGCGGTGACGTTAAAACAGCGCTTACGTCTTCAACTTCGGCAGATAGAGCATCGCCTAAGCAAGATTCTTGGCGAAATTCTGGGGGGATAAATTCGGGCGTATGCTCAATATCCGCTGCGAACATTTCCAATTTCTGAATCATGAAACGCTTCACAGCAGACATGCAGTCCGCATCCGACACGGGCCAAGAATACCTAGTTTTCTTCTTTACACCATTCCCTGCCTTACGATGGGTTGAAAACGGCTCAATGGCAGAAAGGAACGCCAACTTAAAAAGTGCGTTGATCTTTGGGCAGTCTATTTCTTGAAAGAATGCTTTGCTCCTCAGAAGTGCCTCCAAAACCTCAGTCTCGAAGTAGCGTTGCACAGTGGCATTGTTTGGTTCCGGCGCGCGGCTCCTAAGCGGAGATTTGTCAAAATCGAAGATAACGTCTCTCAAAGAGCGCAGCTCAGCAGCACTCATGACCACAGCTTTTGTTTTCGCAACGAAGCTAGTCAATGGACTGACATCGAACCCGAGCCCACGCAGTCTGAGTTCTCCCGCCACCAGAGGAGTAGTGCCAGAACCCGAAAACGGGTCCAAAATCAAACCATCTTCGATTTTGACACTTGCTGAGAGGAATTCTTTTACGAAAGAAGGGGAAAACCCTTCTTTATAGGGGAACCATCGATGTCTAGGCATTTGCATCGACTCAATAAAATTTACTGGTGACCGGTAGGTCGTTCGCGTTGACTGCTCGTTTACCCGGATAGTCCGCTCAAGCTCACGGTAATGACGATATAGGTCCTCTGCCAGAGGGGCAGCATCCGATTGTGGGTCGATGCTAGACAGCGTCATTCTATCCTCGTTTTTAGTTATTTCTCTGACGCGTAACGAAAGCGCTTCGCACGACGTGTCACCCGTAGCACTACCAATATGACGCATCCATGAAGCGTGCACAACATGTCGTATGACGATATGAACCCTTGCTGCCTCGATTCTTCCCCGATGCCGACGCAGAGCTCTTCTTGAGTGTCAATGCCAACCCTTCAGACTCGAGACAACGATGTGCTGCCTGTGCAGGTAGTGGGATGCGAAGGCCCCGACGATCAGGGCAATGCCGAGGTCGCCGTGCCCAGCCGATGATCGCGACTGCGTGATGACCTGATTGCCCGCAGCCGTCGTCGCTGTCGTGAACGATCCAAGGTCATCTTCGATCTCCTGCCGTAACGGCAGGTCTTGGGCAAACTTAATGTCGCCGGAGGCGAACAGCACGGCGGTGGTCTCGATCATGAGCGTCTTGCCCGCGTTGACATAGCGGCCTTTCCGCGACCAATCCTGCCCGCCCGTCATCTGGATCGCATGGTGGTTCACATTCTGCTCCCAGAGCATGTCCGAGACGACGCGCCCAATGGACGTACCGTCGATACACAGGGCCGTCTTACCGGCGAACGGCGGAGCGTTCTTGAGGCGGATCAGATGATCGACCACATCGACGTAGGACACGCCACGGAAGCGGTCGGCGTAGACGACCGTCCGTTCGCGCGGGCCTACGATGCACTTGCCGTTGTCGATGATCGGCAGAGCCTCGTCCTTGAGTACCACGACCGCCGAGTAATCGTTTGCCTGCCCGAGGTCTGCGGCCAGCCAGTATCGCGAAAAGCCAGTGACGCGCGGCACGGCAGGATCGTTGTTGGTCTCGTTCACTACGCGTCCATCCGGGTGATAGACGAGGTTCAATTCGGGTTTGGTTACAGCCTCGGACATATTGCCTTCTCCGTCTTGCTGGTGGCCTGTTCGATGATAGAGAGGTCAAAATACGCCTGACCGTCGGCCAGCATTTCGACCAAAATTTCCTGCCGAAACTTCGTCGCGGAGAGCGTGCGGCGCATCCGCTCCACCTTGTCCGCCAGCCTCGGAATGTCCGTCCCGCGCACAACGATGCGGTGGATACCGTCACCCGGCTTCGCATCAAGGAACAGCCGGGCGAAATAGTTGTTCTTGCCTGCGGGTGTGCTGCTGAAGAACACCTGCCCGTCTTCGGTAAGCATTGGCAGCACGGATGAAATCAGGTCTTCGCCGCCTCCGTCGCCTTGCAGGAAGGCACATTCGTCGATGATCAGGCAGGACACCGCAGGAAAGCCCCGGATCGTGTCCGAGGTCGATGGCAGCGCAATGACCCGCGCGCCGTTTGCGATCTCCAGTTCGGTTTGAGTTGGGCGGTTGATCACAAGCGATGTCCGCTGCAACTGCCGCCCAATCTCGCGGGCGATGATTTTCGCCTGCCGCTCGGCAGGTGCGACACACAAGGTCAGCGATTCCGGCACATGCAATTCCTCGACCGCTCGCGCGGCGAGAACCGATGTCTTACCCGACTGACGCCCAACCCGCAGCGCAACCTCAGTCGCCCGGGTGGTGAACGCCTCGACCTGCCAGGGATCGGGCGCGTGCCCCATCCAGTGCGTGAGGCGCGAGACGGGATCGAGCCGGCGCTCAAGGTCTTCCGCCCAAGGGATGAGAGCGTCAAAAGGCATTCTTCTTCCGATCATAGAAGGCGCGCATGTTGACGACATTGCACTGAGTGCAGCAGCGGTTTGCGTCGCGCGGCGATACGTGGCCGCGTTTGCACGGGCGTCCTGTGAAGTAGAGTCTACCGCCCTCTGCCAGCATGACCGCCTCGGTTTGAGGGAGGCACACCCATTCAGGCGATCCGGCGGCTGTGGCCGCAGCAAGGCGGCGTCCATATTCCTCCCATCCCTCGAACTCGCGACAGGTCATAGCGGGCCACCTTCCTCTTTTGCTACCGACAACACTTCATGACGCATTCGGCGAAGGAACGGTTCACGGGCAGCGGGCACCTCTTCACACACCTCCGAGATGATCCGTTTCAACGTGACCCATTCCGGCGATTCCGACAGCGTGACTTCGACGGACAAGCTGGTTGCCATCTTGCCGTGCATGGTGGCGATGTCCCGTGACCTGCTCCCCTGAAATGTCCTCAAATTTTGGTTAGCCTGTTCTCTAAGTGAGGAGACAGACGATGAAGAGAAGCCGTTTCAGTGAAGAACAGATCATTGGCATTCTTAAGGAGCACCAGGCTGGGTTGGGCGCGAAGGAGTTGTGTCGCAAGTACGGGATCAGTGACGCGACCTTCTACAAGTGGCGATCCAAGTATGGTGGCATGGAAGTGTCAGATGCGCGACGTTTGAAGACGCTGGAATCTGAGAACGCCAAACTGAAGAAGATGCTGGCTGAGCAGATGATGGATGTTGCGACGCTTAAGGAAATGCTTGGAAAAAACTTCTGAGGCCCGGTTCAAGGAGGAATGCCGTGGACTGGGCCATGAAGACAAAAGGCTACAATCAGCGCCGGGCGTGCGCGCTGGCGGGGATCGATCCGCGTGTGTATCGGCGTCGGTCGAAGCGCCTTGCCGACACGGAACTGCGGGTGAGGATGAAAGAACTGGCGTCCGAGCGGCGTCGGTTCGGTTATCGCCGCCTGCACATGCTGCTGAAGCGTGAGGGCTGGGAGGTAAACTGGAAGAAACTGTACCGGCTCTACCGCGACGAAGGGTTAACCGTTCGTAAACGGGGCGGACGCAAGCGCGCAGT
Organism: Dinoroseobacter shibae DFL 12 = DSM 16493; assembly: GCF_000018145.1. NCBI lineage: Bacteria > Pseudomonadati > Pseudomonadota > Alphaproteobacteria > Rhodobacterales > Roseobacteraceae > Dinoroseobacter > Dinoroseobacter shibae. Next base: position 1,997,278 of record NC_009952.1, on the reverse strand, counting down.
GGGCACCAGGACGCCCATGGCGATCCCGCAGGGGCCAAACCAGAGGTGGTCCCTCGACTTCATGTCGGATGCGCTGGAAGACGGGCGTCGGTTCAGGGTGCTAAACGTGATTGATGACTTTAGCCGGGAATGTCTGGCCGCTGTGGTCGATACATCCATCAGCGGCGCACGTGTCGCCCGCGAGTTGGATCGGATCGCCGAGCTGCGTGGGTACCCCTGCCTTGTGGTCAGCGACAATGGAACCGAACTGACAAGCAACGCGATGCTGAAATGGCAGGAAGACCGTAAAGTCGACTGGCACTACATCGCGCCCGGAAAGCCCATGCAGAATGGCCTCGTCGAAAGCTTCAACGGGAGGATGCGAGAGGAATGCCTGAACGAACACCTGTTCCCGTCACTGCGCCATGCCTGCCGCATGATTGCGGCATGGCGCGACGACTACAACCACCACCGCCCGCACTCGAGTCTCGACGGGCTCACCCCGCGGGAGTATCACCAACGGTCAAGAGAGGACCAAACCCTGAACAGAGCTAACCTATAAACGCGGACTCAAAGGGGAGCAGGTCACCCGCAACACCTTGCGCAGACCTTCCATAGCCGCGAGCGCGAAAACGTCATCCTCGATTTCCTCCGCTTTTGTGATCAGCGTTTCGACCCGCCGCGCCAACTTTTCATAGGTCCGGGCAACGTCCATCCGTTCCTCGTTCACGATGGCGGTGTCCGCCTCGATCCCTTCGATGCGATTTTCAGCAATGATGCGGCGGCGCGTTTCTTCCGTGATCTTTGTGTCCCGATATCGGCGCACAGTGTCCGGGTGGGTGCCAATCCGGCGGGCGATGTCTGTCAATGACCGCCGCCCAAGCACGATATCCTTGATGATCGAAGTTTTCTCCGGGTGGTTGTCGATCACGCCATGCCGCCCGGACGCCTTGTTGCCCGCCATTTTCAGGTGTCTCCTGACTTGTCGGTTGGGGCGGCGATGGGCTGGGCGTTATCGTTGCGATACCATGCCGCGCGCTCGCGCAGGCGTTTCCATTCCTCAACGGAGACATCGACCAGATGATCATGCACGCGATTTGCGAATTGTTCCCCAACGCCCGACCGCAGGAGGTCGTCGCGCAACTGTCCAAACGGGACGCCGCCGAGGTGGAGTTTCATCATCGCCGTGAGCGTGGCTATTACGGCATCGGTCGGGTCGCCTGACGGATCGACGGTGATTACATCATGGCCGGTGGCGTATCTCTGGCCGTCGCGCAGAACATAAAGATCGTCTTCCGGGCCAAATCCGAACACGACATTCAGCGCGAATTGCAGGCAGGCTCTATCCTCAGGCGTTGCCATCATTCGCCTCCACTTGCTCGCGGATGTGGTCGGGAAGATCCGACGGATCGCTCCACGTCACGGGCACGAAACCGGCGGCGCGCAGGTTGCTATACTGCTGCCGGAAGTTGGACGATCCCATTACATCGCGCCGGACATAGACGCGCTTGTTGTCCGCATCCTTGATCACAGCGGAACGCGTCTGCGCGATCTCGGGCCGTCCTTGCTGGGCCGGGTCGAAGTGGTTGGGATTGTCCACGACCCGCAACGTCGTGCCGGCCAGAGCAGCAAGTTCGCGCATTTCGCGGTAGCGGTGCGTATCGCGCGCCTCCGCCCGCGTCAGTTCGACGACCGGATTGTTCGGGTCGATCCCAGAGGCGCGAAGGCGCGCAAGCCGCTGGCGTTCCGCCTGATCCTTCGCCGCCTTCTCCGCTGCCTGTTTGGGCGTCAGGTTGTCGGGTTCAGCGCGCTTTGGGTTGTTGATGGCGTCGAGCAGGCGGCGCGTTTCTGTCACTTCGTCGTTGGCGGGTGGAGATGCGAGTTTGCGTTGGAGGTCTTTCTTCTCGTCCAAGATGCGGGTGTTAAAGTCGTGCAAGCCGTCGAGACGTTTTGACTGCGCCTCGACTGTCTCGGTAAGCGTTATCACCTGCTTGATAAGGGCTTGGAGAGCGGCGTTGGTGTCGTCTGCCATTGGCTGTTCCTTTCATGTCTCAATCGAAGCGGGCGCGGCTGGATGCCACGCCCGCTTCTTGATTGGGACATGACAAGATCGCCGATCCGTCATGCACAATGTATCAACCGCTTATTGCTGCTCCGACCGGAGAATAAGGTGGAACACATTGATCTAAGGAGTTTTTTAGGTGGAGTTGGCGTCCCACCCGTCTGGTGTTTTGTCAGGCTCGAAGGTCATTGATGACGGGGATGATCCAGCGCCACTGCAGATCGAACGATCCCGTTTTGGTCGACACCTTGAGGCCGCTGCCCGCCGCCGTGATGGCGTAGGATGAACCAAAATGGTCATCCGCCTCGGGATCAGACAGAAACGCGTCCAAGTCGTCCGCCAGATCGTGGGCGTCGTCAATGGACAACTCGGATGAGCTGCTGAGGGTGGTGACGGTCAAGATTGCCCGTCCGTCCGCAGATTCGGCTTCTATCCGCATGTTCTGCTCCGCGTTTTGAGTGCGCGCGCCCCGGCCATCCAGTGAGCCTGATCAGGGCGCGCGCAGGTGTATGGTCAGGCTCGATTTTTCGTATCACCTGGCTTGGGAGCGTTGGCATTTACTTTAGGTGGAATGGTGGGAAAATGAGGTGTTGGTTTACTGCCCGATTGATTGAAGGAGATTGCGTTGCCACCCTTGCCCAACTCGCCCTTGAGGTCGCTTCTTGCCGAGGCGTATTCACCCTGCCGCTTCTTCGGACAGTGCAGAGAGGCGCAATGGAATCCTGCTAGCGGCCATATTCCGAGGGGGTTTGTTGGAGCGACTGGCACGCCGGAAGATGTGGAGTTGGTGATGGTGTTTTCCAAACCCGGCCACCCGCATGATGGCGAGCGGTATGACCCCGAAATTAGTGCAGACGGGCTAATGCAGGCATGTGTTTCGCACGCCTATTACAGCTTCAAAAACGGCACAGATTTGTTCCACCGCAACACGCGCTGGTTCATCGACCAACTCTATCCCGACCTGACCTTTGACGAACAGTTGCGGCGCGTCTGGCTGACCGAGGGGCGGTTGTGTTCCATAGACAACGAGATCGGGCGCACCACGGATCGCAGCTGCGCATCGAACTTCTTGGTGCGGCAAGTTGCGTTGCTGCCAAATGCAACCGTTGTCGCCTTTGGCGGAAAGGCGAAGCACTACCTGACCGGCATCGGCATCGACTATGTCAGCGCATATGCCCTCGCCCCTCCCGGCGCGAACCACAGACCAGCGCGCCCGAGTTGGGAAGCAGCGATTGCTGAAGTCGCTGCCCGCCGTCAGGCACGCAGAGCGGGCGGCTGACAGGCATCATTGCGATGGTGGTGCGGATGCGCGGATATGCCGGTCATACCGCTTCACGCTCGCGTAGAGGCGCACTGCTGCTTGGCAGTGTCGGTGCGCTTGGTTTGTGGCACGCCGCGCCACGAATAGGCGGTGTGCAGATGTGCGCAGTCATGTAGGATTTGCCAACCATCTGCGCGCGGATATGCCCATGCAGGAAGGCGGCGTTGCATAGCACGTTGCAAAACCGGGCTATCGATCCCACAACCGATTGTTATATTATAGTTTTTTCGGGCCGATCGCTTCATTAACGATCAATCGGCCTTCGCAGATCGACCCAGTTGCGACCGCGTCGCAACAAATCGGCGGAGAAAGCGGGAACGGATCACCTCGGGAGCGCGCGTCCCACGATGATGTGTCGCCCTGTGTCACCAGCGGATCGAACCGACACACCAGCAAACCATTGCAGAAATTGCATTTTTGTCAGTTGTGTCAGGTGTGTCAGTATATTCTGAAAAGCGGCAAAGCCGCGCATCAGCGTCGCATCCGCCCTCGGGCAACAATTAAGCAGAGACAAAACTGCACCGCGTCACAACCGACGCAACCGACACGTTCGCCCCTAACCGCTTCGCCCGAAAGCAAAAAAGGCCCGTCACCCCCTGACACGCCTTTCTCGACCGTGACACGCCCGCCTGTCAGAACGGAATATCTTCTTTGTCTGTGCCCACGCTCTCAGCGTCATGGACATCATCGGGCGGACACCATGCGTGCCACTCTTCCTTCCCATCGGCATAGTCGGCTTGGGTGACGTGCGCGACCGCCTCGCGGAATTCGGCCAGCGCGCCGAGCTGACGACCGCGCTGCCGCGACTCTGCCACCGCCTTGACTGTCACCATGCCATCATCGACCCGCTGGGCATATCCCGTCACATGCTGCGCGTTGCGGACGTTTGTTGCGAACGGGATCAGGCGGTCGACACGCGCCGCGATTTCCTCCGCGCCCATCCGCCGCCCACCGGGTTTTTTGTGAACCTCCCGCATGAGCGTTTTGACAGACACGACGCCCGCCGCCTTCACGTCGTCCGGGCAATATCCGTCCTCCGCGATTTCATGCAGCACGGCAATGACCGGATCGGACATCACCTTGTCCCGCGCCTTCGCCGCCGTCCCATAGGCGAACGTCAGCGCCTTCCTATCGACCGGGTAGTCGAGCAGATAGCGCAGTACGATGCCTGGGCCGTCGTCCGACCGCATAAAGGCATGATAAGGCTCCCAGAAGGCATAGGCCGCATCCTGCCCTTGCTTGGTCGTCATGTCGAACGGCTGGGCAACCTCGATCACGGTCCAGCGGCGGTCATCGCGCTCAACGTGGACGGCATGTTCGTTGTTGGTCGTGGCGATCAGGCGGTGGACATTTTTGGCGCGAAACGTCGCTTTGAACTTTTCCTCATACGACCAGCCCGGCGACGAAATGAACGATTTCAGCGTATCCGCGTCCTTCTTGCTGCCGTGGAAGATCGACTCTTCACAGGCAACGATGGTGCACCCGAACAGTGAACGGTTGAACTAGGAGAACAATCGGCTGCTTTCATGAACCACCGTGATTTGGCGGTCGTGAAAAATCGACCCAAGCACCTTTTCTTGAAGGAATGATTTGCCTGCGCCTTGTGGCCCGCGCAGTGCGATAGCGGTCGACACAGACGGCTCAGTGGGGCGTTGAACGGTATCCGCCAACCACATCGTCACCCAGTGCGCAAGATCGGCGTCACCGCCGCAGAGCACGTTCAGAACGTACTCCTTGAACACCGTGGCGTCGCCGTCGCGTGGTGCGCACTTGAACCCACGGAACACATTGTATCCCGGGCCGTCATATCCTTCGGGTTCGCACACAACGCCTTCATATTCCGCGCGGTCGGGATCCTCGATCCAGAGTTTGGCAATAGGCACCTGACCTTTGCCATACTGAACGCGCTGCGTCGCCGTTTTTGCCATCAGATCATCGCGGGAATAGGTGGTGAATTCCGGCGCGGATTTGCGCAGGTATTCGATCTTCCCATTAAGGTCGATCACAGCCCACTCGCGGTTGAACTTTTCGACCATGCGGTAGTGCAGCGGCGTAGGCGTGCCTTTTTCGCGCTTCTTGGCCGACTTGAGCAGGTTTGCGATCTCGGCTTCGGGCAGCGGACCATCTCCGAATAGATGATGGAAATTCGTATCGCCATTCAGGCGGCGAATCTCGGCATCCATTTCCGTGTCCGGCCAGCCGCGCGATTGCATGGACATTGCGATCCGCATCAGCAGGTCGTTACGCCCAGCCGGGTTGTCAGGCACCTTGTATCCCATATCCGAATGATCGAGCGTCGGCTGTTCACGGGCGATTTCCTCGACCGTGGACGCCGACACACGGCACCCGTTCTCGATCATGTCGAGGATAACCGACTTGTCCGCTTCGTCGATCACGCCCATGTGCTGGTCAGTCAGAACCCAAGCGAGTTCACGCTGGGAACCGTAGAGCGGAAGATTGATGGAGGTCGGCTCGTTGTCGGGCGTTACGACCGTCTGTGTCGACTTGGGGAAGATTTCCGTCTTTTGCTGGACCTTTTTGGGCAGGCGACGACGCAACGAAGCAAGGTAGTCGTGCATAAGTTTCGCCCGCACGGGTTGATCCGTGAAAACGTAGATGTGCAGCCCACGCGACTTCGAGCGGAAGGCGGCGCAGCGCGTGCGCATCCGCTTGACCAGCTCGAGCACTTCATCCTCCGGCATGTCATACCAGTCGACATCGAGCACGCCGAAGCGGCATGTGCTGTCCGCGCGAACGGGTGCGACACCGATAGACGTCTCGCCACTAATGTGCTTCCACGCAAGCGCTTCGGTTAGCGGACCATCTTCGGTCGTGACCTTGGCCTCGACTTTACCGTTCTCATTTTTGACACCACGAGAGCGGAGTTCGAGATGGCGGTTTTCATACCCGTTCCACAGATTGAGGAATGCACGGGCGGTTTTCGATTTGAGTTCGTCCATACCATTTCAGGTTGGACCTGCTTTCCCGGTTCAGAGCGCGCGGACGACCATGTATAAGCGACTTATGACCCGATAAGTCGCGCTCGTCCTTTCGCGCGCTGAGCCAGGGGGCAGGTCACGCACCTGCCCCCTTTTGTTCGTTCAGCGCAGCCGCACCGACTTCCATTTGCTTCGCCCATGTCAGCACGGCGTCGCGGTCATACCGAACGGTGCGCTGGCTGAAGTAGATGGCCGGCGGTGCGTTGCCTTCACGCTTCCACGCATACAGTTGCGCCTCCGAGATACGGAGCAAGTCGCACACTTCACGCGGCGTCATGATTTTGGGGTTGGTGATTTCGAACTCAAGCTGTTCGATGCGCTGTTCCAGCGCGCGGAGATTGTCTGGGGACTCCATCAACGGTTCACTCCTGTCTTGTCCCTATCGAGACAGCAGGACCCATCCGTTGATACTCGCTGGGTTCGGGTCGTCACCTTGGCCCGCTTCCCAACGCGGCGCTGCCGAGGCTATCTGGCATCCGCCTGAACGGCGCGCGCGTCTCACGACGGGCGTTGATGCACGAGTACAGTTAGTTGTGCTCCTTGCTTCAATCAAGATCGAAAGCAGGTCTTACCTTAATCCGCTCGAAATAGACCTTTTCTATTTCGTCAACAGCGCGGCGGTTGCCCATCCGCTTGAGGTATTTCATCGGCATGTCGCTACCCTCGCCCGCCTTTTTATCGCCGCGGAGAAAATGGGCGACGTAGTCGGGCAAGAATGCCTCGGCTGCGGCCTGCATGAAGTGTCGCCTACCGTCATGGGGCAAAAACACGCGAACCCGATTTCCGTCGATCTCTGCGAACGTGCCCTTGGGGTCGGTGATGTATCCCGTCGCGGACGACGCCGGGAACACCCATTCGCTGCCCGAATTGCGGATCGCTTTTAGCAGATCAACCACCGTGTCCATCACCGGCAGCGTGCGCGCCAGCTTGTTCTTCATTTTCGTCAGGTGGATCGTCTTGTTCTGCAAATCGACCTGATCCCATGACAGAGAGCAGACGTTTTCGGAGCGGATGCCGGTCAGGAACATGACGGCGACCGCTGTGCCGACAATCACGTTCTTCTCGCGCCGTGCCATGATGGCGGACCAGATCGTTGACCAATCGTCCGCGTCGAGGTCGTGCTGCCGCGCTACTGCCGTCCACTGCGCCTCGGTCTCGTCGCTCTTGGCAACCCGCGTCCGTTTCTGGTTAACCGGGTTCACGACAGGCGCGAAGTTGAACGCATTGCCGATCCCGATCCGCACCGCCCGTGCGGTCGCCTTCTTGCCTTCGGCCATGAGGCGGTTGAGGACGGCCTGAACATTGGCCGAGGTCACATCGGCCACGTTACTGTCCATGATCTCCTTCGCGTGCATTTCAAGCTGGCGGGTCATGCGCTGGCGATGGTCGTCAGACATACCGCCCTGCGCCTGCGATGTATCGCACCAGAATATCCAACCATCCCGAACGGTCTGGATGTCGCTCTTGGCAACCCCCGTCTTGGTGTCGCCTTGCTTGAACGCAGCAACAGCATCGAGCGCAGGGAATCCGCCGACCTTGATCGACTTCGTTTTCCCATCGACCTTTCGTTTGATGTACCATGTGCTCTTGGTCTTGCCGACGTTCAGGTAGAGGCCGGGAAAGCGGTCGCCGTCATGGCGGTACATACCCGGCGGCGTTTTCAGCAAGCGAGCGGGTTTCGTGAAGTCGATGGCGGCGGTCATGTGGCGGGCTCCATTTTTGCAACGTTTTGCAACGCATCACGTCACTATCATGCGCTACCATGCACTGTAAACCGATTGATTATCGTTGCAAAATAGGTGTAAACCATTGTTTTTTATGACAACTATAATCACCATGCACCAACCGAATAAATATCGTCGCTTGACTGTTAATCAATTGGTCGTAGGTTCGATCCCTACCGCCGGAGCCAAATCTCCTTGAGATTACAACACGATAGAGGTCGTCCGATAGGGCGGTTTTTGTCGTTTTCGGCACCCTCTACAACAACTCTACAACATTGGCGCCTCTACAACGAAAAAGGCCGCGCCTTGCACGGAAAGAGCCGTGCGCGGCTGCGACCATGCTTTCGGACATGATGGTACGCCTCAGAAGAGGGGGCTTGGGCAGGGGTGTCCGTGCGTCCGGGATGATTTGGCGTGTCCGGCTGTTCGGTCCGGGGGAGGCCGTTTTCGGATTTGGCCGAGGGGGCCGCGCAAGCTGTGGCGTGATGACCCCCGGCCGTGTGCAAGTGCGCCCGGGGGCCGTTTCGAGATCAGAACAGTTGGATGGTGATCATTTCGGTGCCCTTGAGGGGCGTTGCTGTGACCGTCTTGGGGGTTCGATCGCCGAAGGGGCCCAAGACGCCGAATAGGTGTGTGCCACGCAGGTCAACCGGCACCGCGGGGCGGCGGCGCAGGGTGACACGCTGGGCGGAGCCATCGACAAACTCCACATCGACCCGGATATTCTGGTGCTCCAGGCTTCCGGTTTCGATCCCGATCCCGGACAGGCCCGACTGTGCAACCTCGATCTCGAGTGGCGCGCCCGCATCGCGCACCGCATGGGTGTCGCCGGTCCCGCTGGATCGATATTTCAAAGCGCCAAGAAGTTGCCGCAGGAAGGAGACCGAGTTGAAATTCTCGGTATAGGGCAATTCCCAGATCACCATGGGATGGTCGCGCCGGTCGAGGGCACCGGACAGAATGTAGCCTTCCAGCGCGCCAATGGGCCCGCCACCGGAAACGGAGAAGTTCTCAACGTCCAGATCGAAGGCTTGGGACAGCGCATCTGCGAAGCGGTAGTGGTCGGTCTGATAGCGGTCGGAAAAGCTGCTGCCGAGAAGGGCCACCCGGGGCGCATCAGTGACATCGGCCAGCAGCCCTGCCGCTGAGGCGCGGGCGTAGTTGTAAAGCGGGGCGGTTTCGCGCCCCGGCTCGATGTCGCACACGTCGCGCAGGATCCGGGCGAGGGAGCCTTTTTCCTCGATCGTGGTTTCGAGCGGTGCCATCGCGGGCGCATCGGCCGGCATGTCCGGGAAAAGATCCGATCTTGCGGTCGCGGTGGCTTGTGCCACGGCGCGGGCGCTGGCCAGGGCGCCCGTGGTCGTCCAATGGGTGTCACGTTTGAAGTAGAACGCGGCGCGCAGGTCCGCATCGCTGAGGGCAAGCTCTTGCAGATTGGGCACGATGGCCCCGGTCGCGGCGAGCCCCGTGATGAGGTCGCCGAAGGAGGCTTGTGCCGCGTCGAGGTCATGGTGCGCCTCGCCCATCGCCGCGTCAAAGTGCGCCTGGCCTGCGATGATCGGGCGAGGGGGCGGGACCACGATGGCAAGTGCGACGTCGCGCTTGTCGAATTCCCGCACGATCTCGGCGACCAGCGCCTGGGCGGCGGGTTTCATCGCGTAGCGCTCCTTCAGCTGGTCCTGGGTGAAGACCCAGCCGCTTGCCGCATCGCTGTAGATCGGGGCGTTACGGGCGTATTTGGCAGGCAGGCGCTCTGCCTCCAGCAGATCGGCGCAATATGGCTCGGCCTGCGCGCCGGTTGCGAGCAACAGGGCGATGCTCAGGAAGGGAAGGGGTTTCATTGTGTAAGGCTCCGACTTGTCAGGTACCGTTCCGGGATTTCCCAGATCACGAGGGTTGGCAGAGAGGCGAGATCGCCGATATCGGCCAGAAAATCGTCCATGGGCACGAAGGGCCCTAGTCCAATGCGGCTGGCGTTCAGGACATCCGCTTGCAGGGCGTCCTTCAGGAACCCCTCGAAATGGAACGCGGGCTTGGCGGAGAAGCTCGTCCCGACCAGGGCGACAGGAAGGACCGCTTCGCCAAAGAGGTCCTCGGCGGCGTCCACCCGGGTTTCGAAGGTTTCGATGACCTCCGGCGCGGGGCCGATCCAGGGCCGCCAGGGGCCCGTATCGGCAAAAACCGTGAGATCGCCTTCGAAGGGCACCACGCCGGTCACGGTCGTGGTGACGGCGGCCCGTGGGAGTGCGCGGTCCTGCAAAGCGGCGGCAATTGCCAAGGCACTGGCCCGCGCGCCCCGGGGGCTCCAATGGGTGTCTGTGCGCATGTATCCGTCGCGGATCGACAGCGCCGGGCGCAGGTCGATAACCGGCAACCCGGCTGCCGCGACGCTGCCGAGGGCGCGATCGAGGCGCAGGGCAAACCCCTCGGACCGGCTGCGTGGCAGGCGGTCGGCCTGCATCCGGGCCTTGTCGGGTACGATCACCGGGATCAGGTCGATGCCGTGCCCGCGCAGGGTTTGGGCCACGCGGCGCAGTTCGGCGTCGAGGTCGCGCGACGGTGCGGGTTCGATGAACTCTTCGCGGGTGAAGAGCCATCCGTCCCGCCCCTTGATCGCGCCCTCGGCGGTCTCGTCGAACACCTCCCAGCGCAGGGCGGCCCAAAGCGCGGCCGCGTGGTCCCGTGTGGCGATCCCGTCGGTGAAGCGGTCCTCGAAGCCGCGCTGGTAAAGACCCGTGCGCCACCCGGTTTGCCAGTTGCCGAGATCGACCTGGGCGAAGGAGGTCAGGGACACGCCCGCCACGGCGGTGGCAAGGGCCAGGGTACTGATCTTGTCGGTGATGGACTCCATGTCGGTGGTCCTCAGAACTGGAAATACAGGAAAGGGCTGACCGTACGAGCCTGCACCGCGATAAGGCAGAGCATGGAAAGTGCGGCTGGTTGCAGGCGCGCAGCCCAGGCCACGGGGTGCAGGGCCGGGCGCGGGGCCATGGACAAGACCATTCCCAGGGCGAGGCAGATCACCTCGGTCGGCGCCGTCAGCAGGACAGTTTCCGCCCGAAGGGGCAATCCATGGGCGCCGAACATGCCCGCATACATGGTCATTGCCTCGCCGAGGCTCGCAGCACGGAACACGACCCAGCCGAGGACCACGCAGATCATCGTCACCGGCCAGGCGAGCAACCGGGGCCAGACGGTGTCGCGGTGTTTCGCGCCGAGCGCGCGCTCCAGCGCCATCAGCCCGCCATGCCAGAGCCCCCAGACCACGAAGGTCCAGTTGGCGCCATGCCAGATCCCGCCCAGCACCATGGTCAGCACCAGGTTGCGGTAGGTCCTGAGCCGTCCGCCCCGGTTTCCGCCGAGCGGCACATAGAGGTAATCGCGCAGCCAGCGCGACAGGCTGATATGCCAGCGGCGCCAGAACTCGGTGATCGAGCGCGAGGTGTACGGCGCATCGAAGTTCTCGGGGAAATGGAACCCGATCATCAGACCCAGCCCGATGGCCATGGCCGAGTAGCCTGCGAAATCGAACAGCAGCTGAATGCTGTAGGCAAGCGCGCCGAGCCACGCCTCGGCGACGGTGGGATCAGACAGGGCGAAGATGCGATCGGCAAGGGGCGCCACGCTGTCCGCGATCAGCAGCTTCATCGCCAGGCCCTCGATGAACCGGCGCGCGCCTCGGCAAAACAGGGCGACCGAGTGCTCCCGCGTTTCGAACTGGTGCGCAAGGTCCTTGTAGCGCAGCACCGGCCCCGCGATCAGTTGCGGAAACAACGATGAAAAGGCCAGGAAATCCGACAGCTTTCGCGCAGGCGGCGCGTCACCGCGCGCAACATCAAGGATGTAGCTGATGGATTGGAAGGTCAGGAAGGACAGCCCGATGGGCAGGATGATCTCGGGCACCGTCAGGGCGTCGCCGCCAAGGGCGGTGTTCAGGTTCCCCAGGATAAAGGTGGTGTATTTGAACCACCCCAGGATCGCGAGGTTCACCGCCACACCGGCGCGCACGGCCCATGTCTTGACCGTTGCATCGCGCGTCTGCGTGGCGAGCTTTGCGGCAGCATAGCTGCTGCCCGCCACGACGTAGAGCACGATGAGCGCGTCTGTCCGCCACCAGGCATAGAACAGCGTCGAGGCCAGCAGGATCAGCCAGTTTCGCCCCGCGCGCGGCACCAGGTAATAGGCGGCGAGAAACACGGGCAGAAACCCGAAAAGGAAAATGGGGGTCGAGAAAACCATCTCACGACCCGCCGAGTGTCGCGCCGAACCGGTTCTCGATCAGGTCGGCCCCGTCCGGGCGGGCCACGAAGGTCAGGTTCTGCCCGCGGCGCAAAGACACCTCGAAGGCACCAAGGCTGCGGCCGTCGGCGGTCTCCACTTCGAGCGTGACGGCCACCGGGTTGACCGCCCGGGAGGCTGCACTGTTGATGCTTGTGTCACCGACCACCGCGACCTCTTGGTCCGGCAGCACGAGGCGCACGGTGTCTTCCGACAGGTTTACCAGCGTCAGCAGGACCTTGGTTCTGTCCGCGCGCGCGGGTTCCTCGATGAGGACAACCTCGCCGTTGGCGCCCATGGCGGCGGTGTAGAACACGCCCGCGCGGGCCCCGTCGGTGCGGGCCGCGGACACCGGGTGGAAGGCATCGCCGTCCTGCCCGAGGTCGGACACGCCAAGCACCACGGGCGCCGCGGCAGGCTCGATCCAGCGCAGGAAGGCCGCGTCATCGGGTGGCGGGGCGTCGTAAAGCGTGTTGTCCCCGGCCCATGCGGACCCGGCGGCTGCGAGCAAGACTGTGAGCGCGGTGAAACTGGGAAATGTGCGAACTGGCATGATGGGCTCCTTTGCGCTCCGGATATCGGAGCCCGCGCGCCCTGCGGGGGCGCAAAGGTATATGCCCGGCGCTCCGAAGGCTAAGCCGCGCCGCGTTCGGTCAGGACGGACAACGGAACGCAAAGCGCCCGGCGGGATGCGCCGGGCGTTCACGACTTTGCGTGGGCGGCTGCGTCAGGCGGCGGCTTCGATCATGGATCTGATCTCACCGACGCGCCGGTCGAGCAGCGCCGCACTTTCAAGCGTCTCGACATTCAGGCGCAGCAGCGGCTCGGTGTTCGAGGCGCGCAGGTTGAAACGCCAATCGGCAAACTCCATGCTCACACCGTCGAGGGTATCGATGTGTTCGGCGCTGTCCGCGTAATGCTGCCGGAGGGTGGCCATCACCCGGGCCGCGTCCGAGACCCGGAAGTTGATCTCCCCCGAGGAGGGGTGGCGACGCCGCATCTCCGCCACGGCCGCAGAAAGCGGACGCCCGCTCTTTGACAGCCGCTCCAGCATCAGCAGCCAGGGGATCATGCCGCTGTCGCAGAACATGAAATCCCGGAAATAGTGATGCGCGGACATCTCGCCGCCATAGGCCGCGTCGTTGCGGCGCATCGTGTCCTTCACGAGCACATGACCCGTCTTCGACAGCACCGCGGCGCCGCCAGCGGCCTCGACGATCCGGCGTGTGTTCCACACCACCCGGGGGTCGTAGACGATACTTGCGCCCGGGGTCTGCTCCAGGATCGCCTCGGCCAGCAGGCCGACCACGAACTCGCCCGGGATGAAGGCACCGGTCTCGTCGAAAAAGAAGCAGCGGTCGAAATCTCCGTCCCAGGCGATGCCCAGATCGGCCCCGGCCCGTGTGATCGCCGCGGAGGTCGCGGGCTGGTTCTCGGGCAAGAGCGGGTTGGGGATGCCGTTGGGAAACCGCGCGTCCGGTGCGTGGTGCAGCCGTGTGACCTCAATTTTCGCGCCCCCGGCTTCGAGAGCGGCGATCACCGCGTCGAAGGTCGAACCGGCACAGCCATTGCCCGCATTCGCGACCACGTGGACCGGCCCGAGCGCGGCGGGATCGACGAAACTGCAGACCCGCGCGACATAGGCGGCGCGCGTGTCCGCCTCCAGGTGCGTGCCGGATTGCGCGGTCGGGGCCGCGAAGGCGCGCGTTGCCGCGAGCCGTTCGATCGCGCGGAATTGCGCGTCGGGCAGGGGACGTGCCCCGCGACCGACGATCTTGAACCCGTTATAGTCGATGGGGTTGTGCGAGGCGGTGACCATCACACCGGCGCAGGCGTCCAGGTGGTCGGTGGCGAAATACACCTCTTCGGTGCCGCAGAGCCCGATGTCGCGCACATCCGCGCCCGCCGCGCGGAGGCCCGCGCCGAGTGCCTCGCACAGGGCGGGTGAGCTGTCGCGGATATCCCGGCCCACCACGACGCACCGCGCACCCAGCACCTCGGCCACCGCGCGCCCGACATCTTGGGCGATCTCGGTATCGAGGGTGTCGCCGATCCGGCCACGCACGTCATAGGCCTTGAAACACGCCAGTTTGCTCATCGACTCGTACTCCTCTCGAACTGTCGCCGGTCATAGGGCCCGGGAGGCCCCCTAGGGAACCCCCTTCGACCCGCTCTATGCCGATGCCGGGCGCCTATACTTTCGAGACGGCGAATATACGGCGGCGGCGCAGCCTGCGGCAAGTTCAGATGATAGGACGCGATCAGTTCCAGTTTGCAAGGCCTTGTTCGGTGAAAATTCGTCACGAAAGACCCATGTCAGACCTGTCCTTCCAGGTCCGCGCCCCGCTGGGCCTGGAGCTGGTGACCGGGGACGTGGTGACCGTGGACGCCTGGTCGTTGAGCGGGCTGGAATTTCCCGGAGACAGCGACGTGTTGCCGAGCCAGGGCCAGTTGTCCATTCCGTTCCAGGGTGTCGATATCCGGTTCCCGGTGAAGTTCCGGCGCGGCGACGGGCCCCGCGCGCTCCTGTTCGACGGCTTGAGCGGGCGGCAGCGCGAAACATTGGCGGTGTTCTACCGCTCGATCCTGTCGGGTCGCATGGCCAGCACCGAAGAGGTGATCACCAGTCTCGACACGCCCGTTGATCTCGTCCCGATGGGAGAGACCGAGGAAGAGCAGACAGAGGCAGTCCGCGGAACGACCCCGCGCGCCTTGCGGGCGGTTTGGAACGTCCTGTTCTATGGGGTGATCGGGCTTCTGGTCTTCGGGGTACTCGGCCAACAGATCTGGGCGCGGCTCAGCAGCATCGATGTGGGGCAGGCCCGCGTGGTGGCCGAGCTTGTGGTCCATCCCGCACCCACGGGGGCGTATGTGGACGAGATCCGGGTCAAGCCCGGCGACCGCGTCCGGCAAGGCCAGACCCTGGTGGTGCTGTCGAGCCCCGGGCACAAGGCCGTCCTGACCGATATTCGCGCCGATCTGCGGCTGGCCGAGGCACGGGCCAGCCGCACCCGCGCGGCGCTCGCGCTCCATGCCGAAGGGAAGGCCGATGCCCGCCGCCCTCTTGAGGAGGCACTGGCCCGGGCCATCGCGGCGCGCAGACCTGCGGATTTCCTCGGCGGTTACGACCTGCGCGCGGTACGGCAGGCGCTACACGGTCTGCAGATGTTCGACGCGGGGGTGTCCCAGGCGCCGGACGATTTTCATGGCCAGCACGCCTATCTGATGGAAACCCTGCGCGACCAGAAGAGCGAAATCGCCGCCCTGAAGCGCGCACTCAGCGCCGAGAAGAGCATCGCGGGCGCGGCCGATATCGTGGCCATGGCCGATGGTGTGGTCAATGAGATGGCGATTTTCGAGGATCAGTTCCTGTCCCGCGGCGATGTCGCCGTGACCGTCGAGGCCGAAGGGCCGCGCCATGTGGTCGGGTGGCTCGACGAGGCGATGGCGGCGGCGGTCTATCCCGGCATGGGCGCGCGCATGGTGGCGATCTCGGGCGGCCAAACGCGCCAGATCCGCGGCACCGTGCAGGAGGTGGTCGCCATGGCGCACCCGGACCGGGGCGGCGCGTTCGGGCTGCGCGTCCTGGTGCTGCCGGCGGATTGGGTCGCGAGCGAGGCGCCGGAGCTGTTGCGCCCGGGCGCGCCCATGGACCTGTCGCTGGACCGCAACCTGCCCTGGGTCACTGCCCTGCAAGACCTGTTCGATGTCCGCCCCTGAAAATGACTACGCCTTCGGCAAGGACCTGACCCGCCGTTTGCGCGGCTTCCAGGGCCCACCCCGGCGCGGCCTGGCCAAGTGGCAGGCAAGGCAGATCTTCTTGCTGGCGGTGGCGCTGACGGGGCTCTTCTATCTTCTGGTCAGTACCCAGAACCGGTTCTTCCAGCCCGATGTTCTGCAAATCACGCTGGTGATCGGAGCCCTCGGGACCTGGCGCTTCGGATGGTGGTTCACCCATGCGGTACGGGCCGAGATCTATCGCCGCGTCAAATGGCCCGGCATGCGCGCCCGGGCCAATTGCGTGTGGCAGGCGGGGTGGCGGCCCCGGCGGCTGCACATCCAGATGACGACGTATTTCGAGGAACCTGCGATCACCAAACGCGTGATCGGCTCGATCCTGGGCCAGATCCGGCGCGAGCGCATTCCCACGACCCTCTATATCGGGACCGGCTCGGCCTATGACGAGCTCATCATCCGGTCGTTCGTGGAAACCCATGCCCAGGACATCTCTGATGATCTGGCTGAACTGGTCTTCATCCGGCAGAACCAGCCGGGCAAGCGGATGGCGATCGGGCTGATCCTGCGGGCGATCAACCGCAACGGGGTCCACCCGGACGATCTGGTGATCTTCATGGACGGGGATGCGCTCTATGGGCAGGACGTTCTGGAAAAGACCCTGTCGATGTTCGGCGCCGATCCCGAGTTGCAGGCGCTGACCACCGATGAAGAAGTGATCTGTTACGGCCCGAAATGGATCGCCAACTGGCTCGATATGCGATTCGCGCAGCGGCGTCTGGCCATGCAGAGCCACGCGATGTCCGACAAGGTGCTCACCCTGACCGGGCGGATGAGCGTGTTCCGGGCCCAGCACATGCTCAGCGAGCGGTTCATTCGCACGATCGAGGCGGATCATCTCGACCACTGGCTCTGGGGGCGGTTCCGGTTTCTGTCGGGCGATGACAAGTCGACCTGGTACCATATGCTGACCCGCGGATCGAAAATGACCTATGTCCCCGACGCCACGGTCTTCACCATCGAGGTGATCAAGGAAAACGGGCTGGAGCGGATGATCCAGAATTTCCGCCGCTGGTCGGGCAACATGCTCCGCAACGGCAGTCGGGCCATCGCGCTGGGCCCGCGGCGGGTCAAACCGTTCATTTGGTGGTGCATCGTCGATCAACGCATCGCCATGTGGACCATGATGGTCAGCCCGACGCTGGCCATCCTCGCGGCGTTCGTCGATCCGCTCTATCTCTGGAGCGCGCTGATCTGGGTGGTTTTCAGCCGGATCGTGCTGTGCCTGTTCCTGTTCCGCTACAGCCGCACGGTCGATTTGTCCTGGCCCTTCATCCTGTATTTCAACCAGGTCATCAACGCATCGGTGAAGATCTTCATGATCTTCCATCTGTCCAAGCAGAAATGGTCGAACCGAGGCAACCAATCCGCCGGTGGGGGCGGGGGGCTGGTGGCGCGGGCGCAGAACTGGACCGCCAAGGCGCAGCTGATCATTGCCGTGGCGAGTTTCGTGACGGGGCTGGCGATCTATATCGGTCTGCTGCCGACCCCTGTCTGGTTGTGAGCCTATCCGTTGGGATAGCGCGCCTCTCGGAAGCGCGCGGTCCCGATCCTTGCGCACAGACGCGTCGTGCGCGCGCAGCCCCTAAGCTCCGGGCAATGTTAAAGATTGGAGTTGCGTCATGATTATCCCCGTCATCCTCGCCGGAGGCTCCGGCAGCCGCCTGTGGCCTGCCTCGCGCAAGAGCTACCCCAAGCAATTCACCGAGCTGGTCGGTGCCCGCAGCCTGTTCCAGGATACGCTTGCCCGGCTGCAGGGCCCGCACTTCGCCGCGCCGACCATCATCACCGGCGACGATTTCCGCTTCATCACCGCCGAGCAGTTGGACGATGCCGGGGTTACCGGCGCCGACATCCTGCTGGAGCCTGCGGGCCGCAACACCGCGCCGGCGATCCTCGCGGCTGCCCTGCGCCACGAGGCAACGCCGGACGCGGTCCTGCTGGTCTCCCCCTCGGATCACCGGATCGCTGACGGCGCCGCGTTTCTCGATGCGGTCGCCGCAGGGAAAGCGGCGGCAGAGGAGGGGCATCTGGTGACTTTCGGCGTCACGCCCATCGCGGCCGAGACCGGTTACGGGTATCTCGAGTTGTCGGGCACGCCGGTGCCCGGTCAGCCGCAAGTTCTCAAGTCCTTTGTGGAAAAGCCTGACGCGGCGCAGGCGGCGCAGCTTCTGGCGGCGGGGCGGCACCTTTGGAACGCGGGCATCTTCATGTTCAAGGTTGGGACCATAATCGATGCGTTTGAACGCCTGGCCCCGCGGTTGGTGATGCCTGTGCGCGCGGCGATGGCCGCGGGCGAGGATGACTTGTGCTTCTATCGCCTCGGTGCGCAGGCCTACGCGCGCTGCGAGGACATTTCCATCGACTACGCGATCATGGAGGCGGCCGAGGCCCTGCGGGTGATCCCGGTTTCCTGCGGCTGGACCGACCTGGGCTCCTGGCGGTCGGTGCACGGCGCGTCGGACCAGGACACAGAGGGTAACACGGTGCAGGGCAGCGCCTTGCAGATCGACTGCCGCAACAGTCTGCTCAAATCGACCGCACCCGGCACCAGACTGGTCGGGCTGGGGCTGCAGAACATCGCCGCCATCGCCACCGATGATGCGATCCTCGTGGCCAATCTCGACGACTCCGAGCGGGTGAAAGAGGTGGTCGCCGCCCTCAAGGTGCAGGGCGCCTCCCAGGCCGAGAGCTTCCGCCGCTGTCACCGGCCCTGGGGCTATTTCGAGACGCTGTCCCTGGGCGAGCGGTTCCAGGTCAAGCGCATCATGGTCAAGCCGGGGGCCGCGCTCAGTCTGCAAAGCCATTTTCACCGGGCGGAGCATTGGGTCGTTGTCGAAGGCAGCGCCCATGTGACCGTGGACCGCGATGTCTCGCTAATCAGCGAGAACCAGTCGGTCTACATCCCGCTCGGCGCGGTCCACCGGCTGGAGAATCGCGGAAAGGTGCCGCTGAACCTGATCGAGGTGCAGTCGGGGGCGTATCTTGGCGAGGACGACATCGTCCGCTACGAGGATGTTTACGCCCGCGCCCCCAAGCAAAACGTCGCCTGACCCCACTCACGGATGCAGGCCCAGCCCGCGGTGCCCCACCGGCACTGCGGGCTTTTTTCGTGTCTGCGCGCGATGGGCGATACGGGCCTATCCGAAAGCACATCGCGGGGCGCCTTTTGCCGCCGCTTCTAGCCATTCAGTCGAAATACTTATCATTTTCAGAAGATTAGAACCATCTCAACGACATTTCAGAGTTCTTGAGAAAAGGGTCCCCACATGTTGGATATCGCCGCGTTCGATCGCGCCCGTGCAGGCCTTGTCGCTGCGCAACCCGTCCCGCCGAAAGCGGCCATTTCCGTGGTTGGCTTGGGCTATGTAGGGGCGGTCTCGACCGCCTGCCTGTCCAGCCTCGGGCACGAGGTCGTGGGCGTGGATATCGACCTGGCCAAGGTGGCCGACATCGCCGCAGGCCGTGCCCCGATCCACGAAAGGGATCTTGGCAGCCTTCTGCAGCAGGGGGTTTGCAAGGGGTTGATCACGGCTACGGACGACCTTGCCGGGGCGGTACGGGACACCGATGTGACCTTCGTATCCGTGGGCACACCGACCGCGCCGGACGGCGGCTGCGACTACCGGTTCATCGAGGCCGCAGCGCGCTCCATGGCCGAAGGCTTGAAGGTAAAACCGGGGTTCCACGTCTTCGTGATGCGCTGCTCGATCCCGCCGGGGACCACGATGAAGGTGATGACACCGATCCTGGAAGAGCTCTCCGGCAAGAAACTGGGCATGGATTTCGGGGTTGCCTTCAACCCCGAGTTCCTGCGCGAAGGCGTGGCGGTGGCGGATTTCTACGCGCCGCCCAAGACGGTCATCGGCGCGACCTGCGACCAGACGGCGGATGTGTTGCGCCGGATCTACGCGCCGGTAGACGAGGCGCCGATCCTGACCTCGATCGAGACCGCCGAGATGGTGAAATACGTCGACAATGTATGGCATGCAACCAAGGTATGTTTTGCCAACGAAGTCGGGCGCTTGGCGAAGTCTCTTGAGGTGGACAGCCACGCGGTGATGGATGTCTTCTGCCGCGATACCAAGCTTAATCTTTCACCCTATTACCTCAAGCCCGGTTTCGCCTATGGCGGCTCTTGCCTGCCCAAGGAGGTCCGCGCGGTCGCCCATATCGCCAAGGCCCAGGGCGTCTGCCTGCCGATGATCGAGAACCTCGGCGCGTCCAACCGTGCCCAGATCGACAGCGCCATCCGCCTCGCGCGCGACACCGGCGCGAGGCGGATCGGAATTCTCGGCCTCGCCTTCAAGCCCGGCACAGATGATCTCCGCGAAAGCCCGATCCTCGAAGTGATCGCCGCCTTGCGTGCCGAGGGCATCGAGATCCTGATCCACGACCCCGCCATCACCCGCGACACCGCCATCGAAAGCCAGCTGGGCTATGTCCGCCACGGCAGCCCCGGCCTTGCCGCTCTTGCGGGCGAGTTGCGCGGTTTTCTGGTGGATGACCCGCGCGAGGTCGCCCGGCGGTCCGACGCCATCATCGTGACACAGCGCAACCTGGTCTACTCGGAGATCGTCCAGATGGCCTCCGAAGACCTCCAGACCCCCATCATCGACGTGGTGCGTCTCTATGACGAGTGCCCGAAAATCGCGACCTATCGCGGCATCGGCTGGTGAGTGACAATTTCAACGAGAAAGAAAAGACATGCCTGAACAAACAGTCACCGACCGCACCCAGATCCTCGGCAGCGGCCAGGCGGACAAGATCGTCGCAACTTCCGGAGCCGACCTGGTGCTGGGACTTGCCGGCGACGACGTGATCGAGACCGGGGGAGGGCGGGACCTGATCTATGGCGATTTCGTCGGTGAGAACCTGCTCGACGGCACCGACACCGCCACCAGTTTTGCCCAGTATGGCGAGACCGGCGCCTGGACCGTGCGCGACGAGGGGGCGGGGCATACCAGCATGTCCCAGTCCATCGACACACGCGCCGGGGCCACCTACGAGATCAGCTTCGAGCTGGCCACGAATTATGACGCCAATGTCCTGAGCGGCGCGGTGGAGGTGCTCTGGAATGGCGAGGTCATCTCGGCCTTCGATACCAACAGCGCGGTCTTCGCCGACCACGTGGTGGGGTTCCAGGGCAATGGCGGTCCGGGGGAGCTGACCTTCCGCTCGGTTGCGCCCCAAAGCAGCGAGGGCCCCGAGATCTTCACCGACCTGCCGGTGTTCTACAGGAAAACCGAGAAACAGATCGGCGAAACGCTGGTCACGGTCAAATCCATCGCCGAGGGCCAGTCGCATATCTACCAGGTGCTGAACGGCAAGCTGCACCTTTTCGACCCGGTTTCGGAAAGCTACACGCCCGCGGGCGCCGAGGCGACGGTAGTCGTCAATGCCATCGGTTTCAACCAGCAGGACAACCTGATCTACGGCATTGCCGTGAAGCCGGGCGAGGATGCCTTGGGCAACGCGGTCGCCGAGGCGGATCTCGTGATGTATGACGCCGGTGGCGATGCCTACCGGATCGGCGCGACCCCCTATCGCAGCTGGACCGCCGATATCGACGCCGATGGCAACCTTTGGGCGTTTCATTCCAGCATGGACCGGGTCACCCGGATCGACCTCGATCAGGTCGATGCCGACGGCAACCCGGTCACCGAAACCTTCAAGTTCCCCAAGGAGATGATCACCGATCAGGTCTGGGATGTGGGCTTCGACGCGGCCAGCAACACGTTCTACGGCATCGTCAAGCCAAGCGCGGCGGGCCAGCCCGCCAAGCTCTTCGAGATCGATATCTCCGAGGTCGCAAGCGGCGGCGCGCCGATCTTCTCCACGACCCCGATCGTCGAGACCGAAGTGGCGGGCCAGATGCTGGAGGGCGTGCCCGCGATCACCTTCGGGGCGTTCGTGGTCGATGGTGACGGAAATCTCTATGCGGGGGGAAATGGCGGCGATCACGACATGAACAGCGCCACCAAGTCGTCGGGCGGCATCTACAAGGTGCGCACCGATACCGAGACCGGCGAGATCACGCTGGAACTGGTCTCCGACGCGCCCAAGGCCAACTCCAATGACGGCGCGGTGGACCCGCGCACCATGGACCCGTTTACCGCCAAGGACAGGTCGGCCACCGTGCTGATCCGCTCTCCCGAGGTGGTCGCGGCCCCCGATGACAGCACCAGCTACGACGATAAGATCCATTCCGGCGCGGATGCCGATACCGTTCACGGCGGGCTTGGCGAAGACCTGATCATCGGTGCCGGACGTGGCGACACCCTGAGCGGTGGGGCCGATAACGACGCGATCTATGGCGGCGCAGGGCCGAACAGCACCGCCACCATGGTGTCGCGTTATGACGCGGATGGCACGCGCTATGACCCGTTCGGCAATGTCCTGCCCGAAGATGACGATCGGCTTTTTGGCGGCGAGGGCGACGACTATCTCAGCGGCTCCGCCGGACATGACAGCCTTCACGGTGGGGTCGGCAATGACACGCTCGACGGTGGCACCGGGTTCGACACGCTGTTCGGCGATTCAGGGGATGACATCCTGTCCGGTGGCAGCGACCAGGACACCCTGCACGGGGGCGCGGGTGCCGACGCGCTCAATGGCGGTTCCGGGCATGACGTGCTGCATGGCGATGACGGCGCCGACAACCTGATCGGCGGCAGTGGCGATGACACGCTCCATGGCGGGGCAGGTGCGGACGACCTGCGCGGCGGGCCTGGCGCCGATATCCTGCACGGTGATGGCGGCGACGACCGTCTCGATGGCGGCACCGAGGACGACCGCCTCTACGGCGGGGCGGGGGATGATTATGTCAAGGGCGCCGCGGGCGACGACCTGCTCTCGGGCGGCGACGGCAAGGACAAGCTGATGGGCTATTCCGGCGCGGATGTGCTCGATGGCGGGGCAGGGGCCGACCGGCTCTATCTCGGCGCCGGGGCGGATATCGCCACGGGTGGCACAGGCAGCGACCGGTTCATCTTCCGCGCCGACGATCTCGACGGCAGCACGGACCGGATCACGGATTTCCGCAATGCGGGAGGTGAGAAGGACCGGCTGGACCTGCGCGGACTGGATTTGCTCTCGGATGACATGACCGCGGATCTGTGGATCGCCACCTACGTGACCCAGGGCGCGGACCGGAGCGTGACGGTCGACCTCGGCGCCTGCACGATCAGTTTCGAGGCCCGGTCGGACGGCCCGGCGCAGGCGCTCTACCTGGAGCTTTGCGACGGCATCCTGTTCTGATCGCCACCGGGGCGGGCGTCAGAAGAGGCCCGCCTCCTTCCCGATCATGGCCGCATGGGTGCGGTTCTTGGCGTCGATCTTGCGGCACAGCGTCTTGACATGCAGCTTGATCGTCACTTCCTGCAAATCCAGCTCCCGCGCGATTTCCTTGTTCGACAACCCCCGGCACAGCCCGCCCAGCACCTGGTGCTCCCGTTCCGAGAGCTGCCTGGCCAGCGGGATGTCCGGGGTTTCTTCCACCGCATTGAGGAAATCGAGCGGGATGTAGGTCTCGCCCATCGCCATGAACCGCACCGCGTTGACCATGGATTTCGCCGCCATGGTCTTGGGCAGAAACCCGATGGCGCCCGCGTCGATCGCCTCCTGCGCGATGGCCTTGGAGGCGGTGCCGGACATCATCGCGACCGGGCGCCCGAAGGAGGCCGCGATGGCCTTCTTCAATCCCTCCAGCCCGTTCATCCCTGGCATTGTGTAGTCCAGCAGCACGAGGTCATAGGCGATGTCATTGCCGATCTTCTCGCAGGCCGCTTCGAGCGATCCGCAGGTCTCCACCTCGAAACCGCCCTCGGCCTTCAGGAAGGAGGCCAGGGTTTCGAGAACCAGGTCGTGATCGTCGGCAAGCAGGACACGCATCGCAGGGCACCTCAGTTGGAGCGGTGATGATACTGGGACAGAATTGAGGACAAATGGTCAAGGTCCGCCGGTTTCGGCAAGACCGCATCGATCGTGCCATCGGCGATGCGCGGGTCCGACAGGCGACGGGCCAGCGCGGTCACCAGCACCACCGGCAGGGCCGGGTTCAGGCGCTTGATCCGCTCGGCCACATCGCCGCCGGTCAGATGCGGCATGTCGTAATCGGTGACCACCGCGGACCAGGCCTCGGGGGCGTCCTCTACTGCCTCCACCGCGTCGCGCGGATCGATGCAGACGGCGACCTCCGCGCCCCGCGCCTCCAGGAACGCGGCGGCGACGGCCGCGACCTCCGGATCGTCATCGAGCAGGATGATCGTCTGTCCGGTCAGGTCATGACCCGCCCCGGTCGGACCTGATCCGGCGATATCCTCAGGCGAGGTGACGGGCCAGAATACCGAGACGGTCGTGCCAGACCCGGGGGCAGACGCGATGCCCACCGCCCCGCCGACCGCCTGGGCCTGCAGGGACACCATCGCCAGGCCCAGCCCGGTGCCGTGCCGCCCCTTGGTCGAAAAATAGGGCTCGAACACCGCGACCAGCTGATCCGCCGCGATCCCCGCGCCGGTGTCGGACACGTCGATGCGCGCGTACCGGGCCTGGGGGCGCAGCTCGCCCACCTGGATCTCTGCACCGCACTGACCGGTCACCGCCGAGATCCGCAGGTCGATTCGGCCCGCCCGGTTCCCGATGGCATCGCGGGCATTGAGCACCAGGTTCACGATGGCCTGGGACAACGAGCCCGGATCACCCGACAGGGTCAGCCCACCCTCGGACGCATCCATGCGCAGCGCGATGCTGTCGGGGAGGCTGGGTTCCACCAGCGCCGGGATGTCCGCGATCGCAGCACGCAGGTTGAAGCTGCCGACCGCCTCGTGACGCGCGCCGATGTCCAGCAGCCGGTTGACCAGCCGTGCCGCCTGTGTCCCGGCGGTCGAGATCCGGTTGACATGGGCCTTGAGCGTGTCCGTCAGATTCTCTTCGAGGCCGATCAGGGTGGCCGAGCCGTTGATCGCCGACAACAGGTTGTTGAAATCATGGGCAATCCCCGCGGTCAACTGCGCGGTCGCTTCTTGCCGTTGCAACTGGCGCAGCCCCTGTTTGAGCTCCGCCTCGCGGGTCTCATACTCCAGCCGGTCGGTGATGTCGCGGAACACGATCACCGTTCCGCCGCTGTCCAGCACGGTGCCGGTCACTTCGTGCGTCCGGGTGACACCGTCCTCGGTCCGCTCCAGGGTCATGTCGAACGGCTCCTGGTTGGCAGATCGCGAAGGTCCGTCATAGCGATCGTGCCACGGGCGCCCAAGGGCTCGTGCGGGCGATGGGAACCCCAGCAGCTGCGAGGCCGCACGGTTCAGGAAGGTCAGCCGACCGTCGCCATCGGTGACCGCTATTCCGTCCCGCGCGGCCTCAATCGCTGCAAGGCGTTGGGACAACAGCCGCTGAGCCATCTTCATCGGTGTGACATCGGTCGCCGAAAGGACCAGCCCACCATCGGCGAAGGCCGAGGCCCGGATCAGGATCGTGTGCCCGTCGGGCAGGTCGATCTCCCGTCCCTTGGGCAATTGCGCCAGCGTGGCGAGGTCCGGCGTTTCCAGTAGGCTCGTGACGCGCCCGGGCAGGTCTTCGCACGCCGCGAGATACGCCGCCCAGTTCGCATCGAAGGTGGAGCCGACCGCCCAGTCCACGTCCGGGGCGCAGAAGATCTCCCGCGTGGCCTTGTTGGCGAAGACCACGACATTGCCGGGCTCCAGCACGAGGAATGCATCCTCCGTCGCCGTCAGGGCCCGGGCCATCTGCGCCCGTGTGCGGTCCCGTTCGGCGGCGGCCTCGACCCGCGCGCTCACGTCGGTCTGGGTGGCCACGAGATTGACGACCTCCCCGGCCTCGTTTTCCACCGGAAACAGGGTCAGCTCGTTCCAGAACAGATCCCCGGACTTGCGCCGGTTGCGCAGCAGGAACTGGCCCGACCCGTTCGCCTGCACCGCTGCACGCAGCCGCTCGCGCTCGGCGCTGTCCGGCGGTTCGGCCGACAGGAACCGGCAGTTCTGGCCGAGCACCTCTTCGGCGGCATAGCCCGACAAACGCTCGAAGGCGCTGTTGACGTAGATCAACGGGCGCGCGGTGTCGGTGGCGTCCGCAATCGCGAAGCCCGAGGAAGAGCCCTGGATCGCCGCCGCCAGAAGCTTGTTTTCCGTGGCGATCTCGCTGCCCTGCAGCGCGCGCAGGGCCAGCCCGGCCAGCCGTTCGACCAGCTGCAGGCTACCCTTGGGGAAGGGCTGCGGGCCGCTGCGGAAGGCCAACAGGGCATGGCGGCGGCCATCGGTCTGCAGGGGCGCGCATTGCAGGGCGCTGTAACGGGCGATGTCCCAGGGGCCGTACCACGCCCCCAGCAGCGCCAGGTCCATGATGTCCCGGGGCCGCGCGGCGAGATCGAAGGGCGGCGCGAGACGCAGGCCGAGGCAGGCGGGATCGTCGCTGGCCGCGATCACCAGTGCGCCGTCCTGCGCGATCTCGCCCAGGGCGGTGAATTCCGCGCCGATCCTGTCGCGCAGGGAGACGAAAATGCTGTTGAGGGCGTCAGCCGGGGTGCGCGCGCTGGAATAGGCCTCCAGGCATTCCAGCAGCATCCGCGTCGCGCTGAGCGATTTGGCCTCCCGCGCGCGCAGAAGCTGCAATTCGAGCAGTGCCTCGCGCAGCCGCTCATCTTCGGCCATGATTTTCTGCCCCGAGTTTCGTTACCCGAACACTATGCAGGAAATCATCAAATTTCCATGGCGGTTTCCCGCCCCGAGGATCGCGCCCTGTTCCCCGAAGGTGAAGGCCCCGAGAAACGGCGCCCCGTCGAGGGAGGCCGTCACGCTGTCGACCACCGCGTCGAGCCGGTCCCGCACCGACAACATGCACCCGCCGCAATAGATCATCAGCGCCCCGGCGATGGGGGAGGTTTCCATATCGCCCGTGGCACGCGCGAGGCTCGCGACCCGGCCGGCGCGCTCGATCAGTCCTGCCTCGGTGCCTGTCATCGCCGTCAGCACCTCGCCCTCGGCCACGGTGGCGAACAGGTCGATCGCTCCGCCGGGCACCGCTGCGGCCGGGTGGGCCAGCAGGTATGCGGGTACCCCGTCCAGCTCGGTGACCTTGCGCCCCAACGGGGCGAGCGTGCTTTGCGACAGGATCGATTGCGCCCTCTGCGCGGTGGGGTCGACCGCGACGCGCCCACCGGACCAGCCCTGGTAGACTTCCAGCGCCGGGCGGTGGTCGATCTCGAAGACACGGCGGCCCTCGGTGCGGGTCACCGTGCCGGACTGTGCCGTGGGCGCGTACCCGTTGTGATAGGCGAAAGAGACCGGACGCGAGGGGAACATGACGGTCACCACCACCCCGGCGCTCTGGCGCTGCGCCTTGTCGAACACGAACCATGCGCCCGAGACGTCATCATCCGCGGCACTTCCGCCGATGATGGGCACGTCCTCACCCAGAACCGCCTCGATCCCTGCCAGCACCTCTTCCTCGGCACCCGGCGTGCTCGACAGCCAGACCAGTTCCGGCTTCTCGCCCAGCCGGTCCGCGGCAGCCAGCGCATTCACGGTGGCCGTCCGGGCCGCCGCGGCGGGGTCGGTGTCGAAGGGGGCCAGTGCCGTGCCATAGGCGCCGTCGGGATCCTCTATGGCGAAAATGGCCACACCATCGGTCACGCCGCCATCGCTCATCGCCCCGAGGCAGGAGGTCGCCCCATGCACTTGTCCCGGCACGGCGTCGAGGCCAAGCCTGCCGAGGTCGGTGGTGCAGGCGCCATGGACCGATACGAAGCTCGCCGCTTGCAGCGCGCGGGCTACCCCCGCGGGGTCGTCCCCCTCCGAGATCGCCAGGACCTTGATCTTCATCTGCGCCTCCAACCATGTGTTCGGACAGACATAGGAAGTCGCCGATGCGGTTGCGTGTATCCTGCAGGCTAGGCCGCTATACCTTCGTATAGGAGGTATCGGGATAGGCCGCCGCGATCATCGCCGCCGACAGCCCGCCATAGACCTCTGCCCAGGCGGCTTCATCTTCCGGCGAGAACGCCGTTCCGAGCAGTTGCCGAAGCGACTTCACCAACGCGGCCCCGACAGAGGCGTATTGCGTGCGCGTCACCCCGTAGCTCACATGCCGAACGGCCAACTCCTGCGCAGCGGGCAACAGCCGGTCCGGGTCTTCGAGGTGATCGACGATAAAGCCCAGCGTTTGCACAAGCTTGCGCCCCTGCAGGTCGATGTTGCCCGCAAAGAGCGGCTTGGTCGTCGGGTCCATCCGGAACAGGTTGGCATAGAACAGATCGCCCACCTGGTCCGAGATCGGCGCCACGAGGGCCCAGGTGTTTTGTACGCGAAGAGAAGCATCGGTCGGCACGGTCGCGCGGGCTCCGGGATCTGTATCCGTCCTGAACCGCTCTACACCAAGTGACGGCGCCTGCACCATGACAATCTGCCGCCGGGCCCCAAGGCTCTGTCCGGCGCGCTATCCGCCCGTAGCGCTGGCTATACCGATGCTGCGCTGCAGGCCTCGCGGCGTCCCGGTACCGAGGACGCCGAAGCACAACAGGAGCCTGCCATGACCCGGATGCGGACCGCAGCCCTCGCCTGCCTGGCGGGGCTCTTTCTCGGCACCCAGAGCGGTCAAGCCGACCCGCCCCGGGATGTCCGGGCTCAGTTCGCCGAGGCCATGGCCTTGCACGCCAGCGCGCCGCAGGACGGGATCGCCGCCCTTCTTGCGCTGGCACAGGCGGGTTACGGTCGGGCGTTGGACCGCCTGGCGTACTTTCACCTCACCGGGCAGTCCGTGCCCCGGGATCCGCACGCCGCCCGCGCACTCTATGCCGAGGCGGTCGCCGCGGGGCACAGCCGGTCGCTCGTGTCGCTCGCGAAGGTGGAGATGACCCTCGGCGCCTTTGCCGAGGCCCAGACCACGCTCGACCTGGCCCGCGCCGCTGGGGACGCGCGCGCAGAGCCGACCCTGGCCTGGGCGCATGCGACGGGCCGGCTTGGCCCGCGCTCCGACCCGGCGGCGGGGCTGGCGCGGCTGCGCAGCCTCGCGGCCGAGAACAACCGGGACGCGCAACTGCTGGTGCCCGCGGCGCTGATCTCCAACCCGGCCGCACCCGACCTGTCCGCCCCCCTCCGCGACCGGCTTGAGGACCGCGCGGCGCAAGGCGATGCCCGCGCGGCGGAGGCGCTGTTGCGCTACCTGCGGCTCCGGGCCGATCCGACCGGAACGCCCGAGGCGCGTGTCGCGTTGCTGGAAACCCCGGGCCTGCGCCCGAAGATCCGAATCGAAGAAGCCCTGCATCTGGCGGCCGTGCAACAGGCCCGCCGCTTCTGGCGCGCCGCCGAAGAGATCGTCGCGACAGCGCCCCCCGCGGTGCTGCCCCGCGCGCTGGTGGTCACGGCCCGGCTCAACCGCAACGCCTATCTGCGCCTGCTGCAAAAGGAACTCGACGCGCTGGGCTACGACACCGGCGCACCGAGCCCCTATCTGCGCGCGCCGCTGATCCGTGCGATCAACCGCTTCTGCCGGGACCGCGACATTGCCCTGGCCTGCAAACCCGGCCCGCTGAAATCCACCACGATCAAGGCGCTGGCCGCCGAGTTGGGCACAGCGCGCGCCGAGACGACGCCAGCGGCCCGACCGCAAGATCACCAAGAGAGGGGGGATGGTAGGCCCGGCAGGACTTGAACCCGCAACCAAAGCGTTATGAGCGCTCTGCTCTAACCAATTGAGCTACAGGCCCCCGGCGTCTGAGTATCAAACCCTGCGATCCGGTCAAGCGGTCCGGGCCTTGCGCGCGTGGACAGTCGCCCCGCGACCTGCTAGCAGGCGCGCAAACCAGACACGAGGCCCAGATGACCACCGACACACCGCCGCCGAAACCCGGTCTGACATATGCCGAGGCCGGCGTCGACATCGATGCGGGCAACACCCTGGTGGACCGGATCAAGCCCGCCGCCAAGGCCACCTCTCGCCCGGGCGTGATGAGCGGTCTGGGCGGTTTCGGCGCACTGTTCGACCTTAGGGCCGCGGGCTACGCCGACCCGGTGCTGGTGGCCGCCACGGACGGGGTCGGCACCAAGCTGCGGATCGCCATCGACACCGGCCATGTCGACACGATCGGGATCGACCTGGTAGCGATGTGCGTCAACGACCTCGTGTGCCAGGGGGCTGAACCGCTGCTTTTCCTGGACTATTTCGCCACCGGAAAGCTCGACGTGGCCGAGGCCGCGACGATCGTCGAGGGTATCGCCCGGGGCTGCGCCACTTCCGGCTGCGCGCTGATCGGCGGCGAAACCGCCGAGATGCCGGGCATGTATGCCAAGGGCGATTTCGACCTCGCGGGCTTTGCCGTCGGCGCGATGGAGCGGGGCGGCGCGTTGCCCGCGAATGTGGCGGCAGGGGACATGATCCTCGGGCTGGCCTCGGACGGGGTCCATTCCAACGGCTACTCGCTGGTGCGTCGGATCGTCGAGCGCTCCGGTCTGGGCTGGGGCGATCCCGCACCGTTCGAGGGCCGGACTCTCGGCGCGGCCCTGCTGACGCCCACGCGGCTCTACGTGCAACCGGCGCTGGCGGCGATCCGCGCGGGCGGGGTGCACGGGCTGGCCCATGTCACCGGCGGCGGGCTGACCGAGAACCTGCCCCGGGTGCTGCCCGAGGGGCTGGGGATCGAGATCAACCTCGGCGCGTGGGAATTGCCGCCGGTGTTCCGCTGGCTCGCCGCCGAGGGCGGGCTCGACGAGGCCGAACTGCTCAAGACCTTCAACGCCGGGATCGGCATGGCCCTGATCGTGGCGCCCGACCGGGCCGAGGCGCTCGCGGACCTGCTGGCCGGGGCGGGCGAGCGTGTGGCGGTGATCGGCCATGTCACCGAAGGCGCGGGCGCCGTGCACTATCGCGGGACGCTTCTTTGACCGGACGCGTCGCGATCCTGATCTCCGGGGGCGGGTCGAACATGCTGGCTCTGGTGGACAGCATGACCGGCGACCACCCAGCGCGCCCGGTACTCGTGGCCGCCAACGATCCGCGGGCAGGGGGGCTGACCAAGGCCGCCCATCGCGGCATTCCCACCGCCGCCGTGGATCACCGCCCCTTCAAGGGCGACCGCGCGG
Organism: Dinoroseobacter shibae DFL 12 = DSM 16493; assembly: GCF_000018145.1. Classification (NCBI taxonomy): domain Bacteria; kingdom Pseudomonadati; phylum Pseudomonadota; class Alphaproteobacteria; order Rhodobacterales; family Roseobacteraceae; genus Dinoroseobacter; species Dinoroseobacter shibae. The sequence continues at coordinate 1,966,028 of NC_009952.1, read as the reverse complement.
GGTTCGAGGCAGCCCTGTCCGAACATCTCGACGCCGCGGCCCCGGACATCCTGTGCCTGGCGGGCTTCATGCGGGTTCTGACCCCGGAATTCGTCGCCCGCTGGTCGGGCCGGATTCTCAATATTCACCCGTCGCTCCTGCCGAAATACAAGGGCCTGCACACCCATGCCCGGGCTCTGGAGGCGGGCGATACCCACCACGGCTGCACCGTGCACGAGGTCACGCCCGCCCTCGACGACGGCCCGATCCTCGGACAGGCCCGGCTGGCCATCGCTCCCGGCGATACCTCCGAAACCCTCGCCGCCCGGGTCCTGACCCTCGAACACCGCCTCTACCCGGCGGTCCTGCGCCGCTTCGCTGCCGGCGACCGCAGCCGGATCGACCTCGACTGACTGCGCCAATCGCCCCCCTTTCGCGCCGGGGTCAAACCGCGTAGAACCGGACCCAGCGAGGCCGACACAAGAAAACACGCCAACAGACAAGGCCCTGATGGACACACTGACCGATACCGCCGCACTGGCCGACTTCTGCGCCCGTGCGGCCGAGCATGACTACGTCACAGTCGATACCGAGTTTCTGCGCGAGCGCACCTATTACGCCAAGCTCTGCCTCGTCCAGCTTGCCTATCCGGGCGAGGGGGAAGAGACCGCCGTGCTGGTCGACCCGCTGGCCGAGGGCATGTCCCTCGCGCCGATGCTGGATCTCTTCCGCAACCCCGACGTGGTCAAGGTGTTCCACGCGGCCCGGCAGGACCTCGAGATCTTCTTCGTCGAGCACGGGGTCTTTCCCGAGCCGCTTTTCGACACCCAGGTCGCGGCCATGGTCTGCGGCTTCGGCGAGCAAGTCGGCTACGAGACGCTGGTGCGCAAGATCGCCCGCGAGAGCCTCGACAAGACCTCGCGCTTCACCGACTGGTCCCACCGGCCCCTCTCCAAGGCGCAGAAGAAATACGCCCTGGCCGATGTCACCCATCTGCGCGTGATCTACGAATACCTCGCCGCCGCGATCGACAAGACCGGCCGCCGCGCCTGGGTCGAGGAGGAGCTACAGGGCCTGCTCGATCCCGAGATCTACGTGGTCGACCCGGACGAGGCCTGGCGCCGGGTGAAAACCCGCACCAATTCGGGCAAGTTCCTGTCGACCGTCCGGGCGCTCGCGCGGTTCCGCGAAACCTTCGCCCAGGGGCGCAACATCCCCCGCAGCCGGGTGTTCAAGGACGATGCGCTGCTGGAACTGGCCTCCACCAAGCCGCAATCGGTGCAGGATCTGGGCCGCTCGCGCCTGCTGCTGCGCGAGGCCCGGCGCGGCGAGATCGCCGAGGGCATCCTCGCCGCCGTGGCCGAAGGCCAGGCGACCGAGCCCGAGGACTACCCGGAGATCGACCGCAGCCGCGAAAAACTGCAGGTCAACACCGCGCTTGCGGACCTGCTCCGGGTGCTGCTCAAGGCCAAGTCCGAAGACGCCGGCGTCGCCTCGCGGATGATCGCCTCTGCCGCCGATCTCGACGCCATGGCGGCAGGGGAAATGACCGTCCAGGCGCTGAAGGGCTGGCGCGCCCAGGTCTTCGGCCAGGATGCCCTGCGGCTCTGCGACGGCAAGATCGCGCTGACCACCCAAGGCAGCAAGGTCCGCATCGTCGAACTCTGACGCGCGCTGACCGGGCGGCCCCTCCTTCATCTGTGTGAAAATACTCCGGGGGAGGCGCGCAGGTCCGGGGCAGCGCCCCCCTGCAGCATCGGCCCGGCACGGGCCGCAAACCTGCGCGCGCAGCGCGCGCCGCCGGATCACCGCCCGAAGGGTCTGGACACCGCCCGCCGCCTGTTGCTCTATGCGGCCAAAACCGGGGGTCCCATGCAGATCGCGACATTCAACATCAACGGGATCAAGGCCCGGATCAACGCCCTGCCGGACTGGCTGCGTGAGGCCAGCCCCGACGTCGTCGTCCTGCAAGAGATCAAATCCGTCGACGCGGCCTTCCCACGGGAGCTGTTCGAGGACATGGGCTACACCGTCGAAACCCACGGCCAGAAGAGCTTCAACGGCGTCGCCATCCTGTCGAAACTCCCGCTGGAGGATGTCACCCGCGGCCTGCCCGGCGATGACGGCGACGAACAGGCCCGCTGGATCGAGGCGACCGTGATGGGCGACGTGCCCGTGCGCGTCTGCGGGCTCTACCTGCCCAATGGCAACCCCGCGCCGGGGCCGAAATACGACTACAAACTGGCCTGGATGGCCCGGCTGAAGACCCGCGCGGCGGAACTTCTGGCGGCCGAGGAACCGGCCCTCATGGCGGGCGACTACAACATCATTCCCCTGGACGAGGACGCCGCCCGCCCCGAAGCCTGGCGCAAGGATGCGCTGGCGCTGCCCGCCTCGCGCGCGGCCTTCCGCGAGATCCTGAATCTCGGCTTCACCGACGCGTTCCGCACCCGCGTGCCCGGGCCGGGGCATTACTCGTTCTGGGATTACCAGGCCGGCGCCTGGCAGCGCAATGACGGCATCCGGATCGACCATATCTTGATGACGCCGGACTGCGCGGACCTGATGCGGGACTGCCGGATCGACGCGGCCGTGCGCGGCGGCGAAAAGCCGTCCGATCACGTGCCCGTGGTGGTGGACCTGGCGGCCTGACGGGCGCTCAGCCCCTGGTCACGTCCTTGCCGTAGAGCCAGTCGAACTTGCGCAGGGGCACGGTCGGCGCGAACCGGTTGAACAGCGACAGACCCGCATGGGCCATGCTGCGCACCGGCCCGAGTTGCAGGTGATAATTCCGCGCATTGCCATTGGCCGCCTGCACGGTCCGGCGCACCCGCGCCTCTCGCCGCGACTGATAGAGCGCGAAGCCCGCCTCGCGGCTGTCGGCCTGCGCCAGGCTGTCGGCCAGCACCCAGGCATCCTCCAGCGCCATGTTCGCGCCCTGGGCCAGGAAAGGCAGGGTGGGATGCGCCGCATCCCCCACCAGCACCGCCCCATCCTTGTGCCAGCGCGCGGCCACTTCGTGCCGGAACAGGCCCCAGACATGCACCGTCTGCGCCGCCTTCAGCCAGTTGCGCACCTGCGGCGCAAAGCTCGCGAAGGCCCGCGCCACGCGCATGGGATCATCCTTGTGGGTCCAGCCCTCGGCGGTCCAGCGGTCGCGTTCCTCCACGGCCACGACGTTGCGTTCGCGCCCCTCGCGCAGCGGGTAACTCACCACGTGGCGGCCGGGGCCCATGAACACGCTCGCCTCCGGCTCCGGCGGCACCGATTGCGGCAGCACCATGCGCCAGGCGACCTGCCCGGTGAAAAAGGGCGCCACGGGCCGCTCCACCACCTTGCGCACCTGGCTATGCAGCCCGTCCGCACCGACCAGGATCTCGGCGGTCTCGGATGTGCCATCGGCCAGCCGCAGGACCGGATGCGCGCCGTCCTCCAACTCCACCGCGTCCACCTTGCAGCCCAGCCGCAGGGTGATGCCGGCGGCGCGCGCGGCGTCGGCCAGAAGGTCGATCAGGTCCGCGCGATGGGTCAGGCGGAACCCGTCATTGGCCTCCAGCGGCATCCGCAGCACCTCGCGCCCATCGGCGAAGTCGCGCAGCACCACGGCCCGGGCGCGGATCGTCGCGGCATCCAGGGTCTCGCCAAGACCCAGCGCCTGCAAAACGCAGCGCCCGTTCGGGCTGATCTGCAGGCCGGCCCCCATCTCGCGGATTTCGGGCGCCTGTTCCAGCACGGTGACCCGCGCGCCGCGCGCGGCCAGGCACAGCGCCGCCGTCAGCCCGCCAATCCCGGCTCCAAGAACAGTGATTTCACGCCCCAGTAACACCATATGTTGGGAGTACCGGCAAAATATGGAGGCTCAAAGCCCGAAAACAAAAACACCGGAGGCAGGGCTCCGGTGTCTGTGAAACTGTGACTTCCCTGCATCTTTATGGCGCGTCGCGGCAGGGGGGCGGCGGGCTCAGTCGTCGCGATGCACCTTCTCGCGGCGCTCGTGCCGCTCCTGTGCCTCCAGGCTCAGGGTCGCGATCGGGCGCGCATCCAGCCGCTTCAGCGAGATCGGCTCGCCCGTGGCTTCGCAATATCCGTACTCGCCCTCTTCGATCCGGCGCAGGGCCGCGTCGATCTTCGAGATCAGCTTGCGCTGCCGGTCCCGGGTGCGCAGCTCCAGCGCCCGGTCGGTTTCCTCGCTGGCGCGATCGGCCACGTCGGGAATGTTGCGCGCCGCACCCTGAAGCTCCGAAATGGTGTTCTGGCTCTCTTCCAGCAACTCGGCCTTCCAGGCCAGCAGCTTGCGACGGAAATACTCCGTCTGGCGCTCGTTCATGAACGGTTCGTCCTCTGCGGGACGGTAATCATCAGGCAAGAACGTCTCTACACGCATGTCTGCTCCCTCATGCAGGGCCGAATGATCAGTATTGGTGTCTGCTGCCATTCAGCGCCCCCCCCATATTGGCTGCGTCATACTGAGATTCCCAAGGGATGTCACGTAAATATAGGGGGTTGCCCGCCGAAATCGAAGCTGGTGTAACGTCGCAAGATCACGAAGCAGCGAGGGGCGCGGATGCGGTTCGAAGGTACACAGGCATATGTCGCCACCGACGATCTCAAGGTGGCGGTCAACGCGGCCGTGACCCTGGAACGTCCGCTGCTGGTCAAGGGCGAGCCGGGCACCGGCAAGACCGAACTGGCCCGCCAGGTCGCCGCCGCGCTCGATCTGCCGATGATCGAATGGTCGATCAAATCCACCACCCGGGCCCAGCAGGGGCTCTATGAATACGACGCGGTCAGCCGGTTGCGCGACAGCCAACTGGGCGAGGACCGGGTCCATGACGTGTCCAACTACATCAAGAAGGGCAAGCTCTGGCAGGCGTTCGAGGCCGACGGCAAGGTCGTCCTGCTGATCGACGAGATCGACAAGGCCGATATCGAGTTTCCCAACGACCTGCTGCAGGAACTCGACCGGATGGAATTCTTCGTCTACGAGACCGGCGAGACCATCCGCGCCAAGGTCCGGCCCATCGTCATCATCACCTCGAACAATGAAAAGGAGCTGCCCGACGCCTTCCTGCGGCGCTGCTTTTTCCACTACATCGCCTTTCCGGGCGAAGAGACCCTGCGCAAGATCGTCGAGGTCCATCATCCGGGCATCAAGGGCGCGCTGTTGTCCACGGCGCTGACCCAGTTCTACGAGATCCGCGAGACCCCGGGGCTGAAGAAGAAGCCCTCGACCTCCGAGGTGCTGGACTGGCTCAAGCTGCTGCTGGCCGAGGACCTGTCGCCCGAGGATCTCAAGCGCGACGGGGCCAATGCGCTGCCCAAGCTCCACGGCGCGCTCCTGAAAAACGAGCAGGACGTGGCCCTGTTCGAACGGCTGGCCTTCATGGCGCGCTCCGGGCGCCGCTGAGGGATCCGAATTCACCGTCTTGACAGGCGGTTGCGGGCTGACCTTCAACCCTCGCATGCAGCCGGGATCCCAAGGCTTTGGCGCGAGATGCGCAACGACTTTGCGCCACGGACCGGAGTGTATCGCAAACACACATCACTTTTGCCTAGTTTGCGCCGGATGCAGGCACACCGCGCCCGCGGGCTTGCGCGCGGGCGTTAACCTCCGCATCCTTGGCCCATGACCGGTCCTGACCTCTGCATCCGGGCGATCACGCCCGACGACGCCCCCGCGTGGCGGGCACTTTGGCGCGCCTATCTCGCGTTTTACGAAACCGAACTGCCCCCGGAGGTCTACGCCACCAGCTTTGATCGGCTCTGCGACCCGGAGGTGACCGACTACCAGGGCGCGTTGGCGGTGCGGGGCGACACGCCCGTGGGGCTCGTTCACTATATCTACCACCGCCATGGCTGGCAGGTGGCCCCGGTCTGCTACCTTCAGGATCTGTTCACTGCCCCCGCCGCACGTGGATTGGGGGTGGGGCGGGCACTGATCGCCCATGTCTACGCCGCCGCCGATGCCGACGGTGCCGCGGGGGTCTATTGGTTGACCCAGGCGCACAACACCCAGGCCCGGCGGCTCTATGACCGGGTCGCCCGGGAAACCCCGTTCATCAAGTATGTGAGGGCGGCGTCATGATCCGTGTCCTGTCTGTCTGCGCCCTTGCCCTGCTGGCCGGTTGCGCCGCGGCCCCGGTCTCCGAACAGCCCACGCGCGCTCCGGCGACCAGCGAGCTGCCCCCGATGAAGACCTTCGGCAGCTACCAGCCCGCGCCGATCCGCGCCACCAACCGCCAGCTTGCGGCGGATTTCATGGAACTCAGCTTCCAGATGGAAAGCGGCCGGCAACTGACCCGGTTCACCCGGTTCGAGGGCCCGGTGCGCGTCGCCGTGCGTGGCGCGGCCCCCAGCACCCTTGGGCCTGACCTCGCGCGGCTGCTGGAGCGTCTGCGCCGCGAGGCCGGGATCGACATTGCCCGCGCCGGGCAGGGCGCCGAGGCGCAGATCGTGGTCGAGGCGCTGACTCGCAAGCAGATCCAGCGCTACGTCCCGCAAGCGGCCTGTTTCGTGGTCCCCAACGTGGACGGGTTCGACGAATTCGTCCGCAACCGCCGCTCCACCCGCGTCGACTGGACCCGGCTGGAGACCCGCACCAAGGCCTCGGTCTTCGTGCCCAGCGATGTCAGTCCCCAGGAAATCCGCGACTGCCTGCACGAGGAAATCGCCCAGGCGCTCGGGCCCCTCAACGACCTTTACCGGCTGGAAAACTCGGTCTTCAACGATGACAATTTCCACCCGGTGCTGACCAGCTTCGACATGCTCATGCTGCGCGTGACCTATGCGCCCCAACTGCGCTCGGGCATGAGCCCCGCCCAGGTCCAGCAGGCGTTGCCGGGCATTCTCGACCGGGTCAACCCGGCCGGACGCGGCGCGGGCAGCGCCGCGCCTATCATCTCCCGCCGCGACTGGATCTCGGCGGTGGAATCCGCCCTCGGCCCCGGCACCTCGCCACGCCGCCGCGAGGAAACCGCGGTGGAGGCCGTGCGCATCGCCCGCGACGCCAAGTTCACCGATGTCCGCCACGCCTTCAGCTACTACGTGCTGGGCCGTTTGGCGCTCGGCTCGGATCCCGAGCTGTCGCTGGCCTCGTTCCTGCAGGCCGGCGGGCTTTATTCCGAGGCACCGGGCACCGAGGTCCAGCAGGCCCATGTCACCATGCAGATCGTCGCCTTCGCGCTGACCAATGGCCAGCCCGACACCGCCCTGCGGCTGGTGAACGAAGCCCTGCCTGCGGTCCAGCGCTCTGAAAACGCGGCGCTTCTGGCCACGCTGATGATGATGAAGGCCGAAGCCCTCGACATGCTCGGTCGCCCCAACGAGGCCCGCACCGTGCGGCTCGACAGTCTCGGCTGGGCACGTTATGGCATCGGCTCTGATGATCAGGTGCGCGCGCGGCTGGCGGAAATCTCGTCGCTCCCGCCGCCCCTGTGGGACGCTGAAAGGGGAAGCTGATGCTGGTGGTGGCTGGAGTGTTGGGTGGGGCTGCCTGGGGGGGCTGGCTCGCCAAATCCCGCGGCGGGCTGAAGAAGGACATGGCGCAATACGCCGCCGGGTTCGCCATCCTGTGGGGGATCATCGGGCTGATCGCCACCATCGTGATCGAACGCATGGCGGCCTGAGCGATGTTCCTGCCGTTCTTCGCCGAGCTTCGGAAGGGCGGCGTCCCGGTGTCGGTGCGCGAATACCTGACCTTCCTCGAAGGGTTGGGGCGCGGCATGGCCACCTATGACCCGGAACAGTTCTACTTCCTCGCCCGCTGCGCGATGGTCAAGGACGAGCGCCATCTCGACCGGTTCGACCGCGCCTTCGCCACCGCTTTCAACGGGTTGGAGGCGATCACGCCTGAGCAGGTGCTCGACGCCGTGGACCTGCCCCGCGAATGGCTCGAAAAGCTGGCCGAGAAGCATCTGAGCCCAGAAGAACGCGCCGAGATCGAAGCCCTGGGCGGGTTTGACAAGCTGATGGAGACCCTGAAAGAGCGGCTCAAGGACCAGCAGGGCCGCCACCAGGGCGGCTCGAAGTGGATCGGCACCGCCGGAACCTCCCCCTTCGGCGCCTACGGCTACAACCCCGAAGGCGTGCGCATCGGGCAGAATGAGTCCCGCCACAAACGCGCGGTCAAGGTCTGGGACAAGCGCGAATTTCGCAACCTCGACGACAGTGTCGAGCTGGGCACCCGCAACATCAAGGTGGCGCTCAAACGCCTGCGCCAATGGGCCCGCGACGGGGCCGCCGAAGAGCTCGACCTCGACGGCACGATCCGCGCCACCGCCGAGCACGGCTATCTCGACGTGAAAACCCGGCCCGAGCGGCGCAATGCGGTCAAGGTGCTGCTGTTTCTCGATGTGGGCGGGTCCATGGACCCCTATATCCGGCTGGTCGAAGAGCTGTTCTCGGCCGCGCGCGCCGAGTTCAAGCACCTGGAATATTTCTACTTCCACAACTGCATCTACGAGGGGCTCTGGCGCGACAACCGCCGCCGCTGGTCCGAACAGACCCCGACCTGGGACGTGCTCCATACCTACGGGTCGGATTACAAGTGCATCATCGTCGGTGACGCCTCCATGTCGCCCTACGAGATCGCCCATCCCGGCGGCGCCAACGAGCATTGGAACCCCGAGGCGGGCCATGTCTGGCTCGCCCGGGTGCGCGACCAGTGGCCCAACCACCTGTGGCTCAACCCGGTGCCGGAACGTCACTGGCGCTACACCCATTCCATCGAGATGATCCAGCAGGTCTTCGGCGCCGAGCGCATGGTGCCCATGACCCTCGAAGGCATCGACCGCGGCATGCGGGTGCTGGGGCGGTAACAGCCGCGCCGCCCGGCGCCGGTCGGGACATGCGCACCAAAGCGTTGACTTCGTCAACCAGACCTCGCTACCCCTGTACCCACATCCCCACCGGCTCCATCAACAGGAACCCCGCCATGCACCGCTGCGCCCTCTGGTCTCTACCCTTCCTTGTCCTGCCCCTCACGTCCCTGGCCGATCCGCTGCCCTCCTGGAACGACAGCGCGTCCAAGACCGCCATCCTCGACTTCGTCGCCGCGGTCACCGATCCCACCTCGGACAGCTACGTCCCCGAACCCGACCGGATCGCCGTCTTCGACAATGACGGCACCCTGTGGAGCGAGCAGCCGCTCTATTTCCAGCTCGCCTATGCCCTCGACATGGTCCGGCAAAAGGCCGAGGCCGACCCCGCGATCCTGACCTCCGACGCGCTCCGGGCGGCAGCGGCGGGCGACATCGCCGCGCTGCGCGAAACCGGGCGCGAGGGCATGCTGGAGGTGGTCAGCCTCTCCCACGCCAACATCACGCCCGAGGCCTTTCGCGCCTCCGTCCACGGCTGGCTGACCACGACCGAGCATCCCACGACCGGGCTGACCTATGCCGAGATGACCTACCAGCCCATGGTCGAGTTGCTGCGCTACCTGCGGGACGAGGATTTCAGCACCTATATCGTCTCCGGCGGCACCCTCGATTTCATGCGCGCCATCGCGGAGGAAGCCTACGGCATCCCGCCCGCCCAGGTGATCGGGAGCATCGTGAACCTGAGCTATTCCGTCGAGGACGGCGTGCCCACCCTGACCAAGCAGCCGGGCCTCTTCTTCGTCGACCGCACCGGCGACAAGCCCGTGGGCATCATGAACCATATCGGCCAGCGCCCGATCTTCGCCGCCGGAAATTCGGACGCCGATTTCGAGATGGTCGACTGGGTCACCGCGGGGGAGGGGGCGCGGTTCGGCATGTTCATCCACCACACCGACGCAGAGCGCGAGACCGCCTATGACCGCGGCAGCCCCATCGGCGCGCTCGACGTGGTTCTGGACGAGGCCGAGGGCCGGGGCTGGGTGCTCGTGGACATGGCCAAAGACTGGTCGCGGGTCTGGTCCGCCACCCCCTGAGCCGCACGCCCTTGGCCAATGGGCGCTTCCCTTCCGGGCGCGTTCCGGGCGAAGCTGCGCAGCAGCGGTTTCGCAAAGTGATCGGATGCGCCCATGACCCGCCTGACCTGGCTCAAACTCGTTCTTCTGCGCTACTATCGCAACATGGGCCTGCGCGTGCTGCTCTATGCCTTGCTGTCGCTGGTCGCCACCTTGATCAGCCCTTTGGTCAGCCCGCTGCTCAATGGCCGCGTGAACATGCAGATCGACTTCGCGTCGGTCACCCCGGTCCTGACGATCCTCGCCTCGTCGATGCTGGCCGTGTCGACCTTTTCGCTCAACATCATGGTCTCCGCCCATCGCGGGGCCGCCGATGTGGCGACACCCCGGATGCACCGGATCCTGCTGGAGGACACGACCACCCAATCGGTGCTTGCGGCCTTCATCGGGGCCTTCGTCTATTCCCTCGGGTCGATCGTGCTCTATCGCCTGGGCTTCTACCCCGAGGATGCCGCCCTGGTGGTCATGGCGATCACGACGGTCGTGGTGATCCTCGTCGTGATCTCGCTGCTGCGCTGGATCGAGCATCTGACCACCATGGGCAGCCTGCGCGACAGCCTCGCCTCCGCCGAGACCCGCGCCCGCGAGGCCCTGAAAGCCCAGGCCGAAAACCCGCGCTTCGGTGCCTCGCCCCTGTCGCCGGACACGGTTCTGCCACTCTCCACCACGCCGCTGCGCGCGCCGGTCTCTGGCTATCTGCAACTGATCGACATGGCCGCCATCGAGGACTGCCTGCCCGACCAGGCGGTGCTCTACCTAGATGTGGCGCCGGGCGCGCATCTCCTGGAGGGCGAGGTGATCGGCCAGGTCTCCGGCCAGGTCGACGATGACACCCTCTCGGGGCTTGGGCGCGCCTTGACCTTTGGCGACTGCCGCACCCATGAACAGGACGCGGCCTTTGGGCTGACCGTCCTGTCCGAGATCGCCGAGAAAGCCCTGTCGCCCGGCATCAACGATGGCGGCACCGCGACCGAGGCGCTGCTGATCCTCAAGGCGCTCCTGTGGGAGTTCGGGCGCACCGACCCGGACCCCGACGCGCCAAAGGCACCTCGGGTGTTCGCCGCCTTCCCCGGACCCGCCCGCTTCATCGAGGCAGCCTTCGCGCCCACCGCGCGCGACGGGGCCGGGTCGATCGAGACGGCCCTGACCCTGCGCCAATGCCTCGCGTCCCTGTCGCGGTCCGACATTACCGAGATGTCGGCGGCGGCCCAGGCGCTCGCCGCCAATGCGCTGTGCTATGCCGAAGAGGCCGGGATGCCGCCGCGCGACCTCGACCGGCTCCGCGCCATTGCGGTCGGCGCGCCCTCTGCGCAGGCCGCCGCGGTCTGAGGTGCGCCCACCGCACTCAGGCGGTGCGGACAAGGCCCAAAAGCCCGTCGAGCTCGCCCCGGGCGTCCAGCCGCGTCAGCGCGTCGTAACCGCCCACATGAACCCCGCCGATGAAGATCTGCGGAACCGTGCGCAGCCCGCCGGCCCGCTGGATCATCTCGGCGCGCAGGGCCGGTTTGCCGGTGATCTCATGGTTGGTGAAGCGCGCCCCCTTGCGGTGCAACAGCGCCTTGGCGGCCTTGCAATAGGGGCAATAGTCCTTGGTATAAAGCGTGATGGTCCGGGTCATGGCAGTGCCTTTCGTGGCAAGCGCCCCGGCCGGGCCGGCCGGGGCAGGGAAGGGTGGGCTCAGAGCGTGCGCGCCAGACGGCGCAAGGTATCGCCGGCCAGAAGACCCGCTGCCGCCAGCAGCACGATGTCCTTGAGCAGGAACTGACCCGGCACCACCGACAGGGCCGGGAACCCGCCCAGGCTTGGCTCCGTGACCGGCGCCGTGAACAGGAAGCTCACCGTCACTGCGAAGGTCGCCAGCGCCCCGAGCGCGCCCAAAAGGGCGGCCTTGGGAAATTTCGCGCCCAGCAACAGCAGCAGCGCGGTCGCGATCTCGACCGCCCCGATCAGGTTCGACGCGCCCTGCACGCTCAGGATATCGTAAAGCCAGGCCGTCAGCGGGCTCGACTGCACGAGGCCCTGGATCGCCCCGGCCTCGTAGGCGGTGAATTTCATCGCGCCGATCCAACCCAGAACCGTGGCGCTGGTCAGGCGCACGGCGCTCAGGCTGATCCGCGAAACCCGGTCGCCGAGACGGTCCAGGCGGCTGGCGGTGAGGGTGGGGGCGGTGGAGGTGAAGGTTGCGTCGGACATGGGGGCTCCTTTGTGGACCGAACGGTCCGTATTTGGTGATATGAAAGCGACCGTTGCGGCCGGTGAGGGGAACATGTACATTAAAGACCGATTGGTCAACAATCATGCAAACACAGCTGCGCGAGGATTTGTTACACCATGGCCTCCCCACATCCGCCGGGCCGCCCCCGGGAATTCGACCCCGACGAGATGCTCGACCGGATCCTGGGCCTGTTCTGGGAAAACGGCTACGAGGGCACCGGGCTGAGCGACATCACCCGCGCCACCGGGCTGGGCAAGGCGAGCCTCTATGCCGCCTTCGGCAACAAGCACCAGATCTATCTCCGGGCGCTCGCCCGCTACGAGCAGACGGTGGTGTCTCCGGGCGCCGCCGCCCTGCGCGCCCCCGACACCCCGCCCCGGGATCGGATCGCGAGGTTCCTGTCCGCTCCGGTGGAGGCGGTCGTGCAGGCGGGCGATCACCGAGGCTGTTTTTTGTGCAACGCGGTCTCCGACCGGGCGGCGCTCGATCCCGAAACCGACCGGATGGTGCAGCGCGGCTACGGCATCCTGCGGCGCGCGCTGGCCGCGACCCTGCGCGAGGCCGACCCGGACACGCCGGACCCGGCGCTCGCCGCCCGCGCCGAGATGCTGCTGTCGCTCTATGCCGGGCTGCGCGTGCGGGCGCGGGCCGGGGACGGGGCGGCGGTTCTCGCCGCCAGCCGCGACGCGGCACTGGCCCTCCTGTGTCCGTGATCCGGGCGCGGGTTCGGACTTGGCGCGGGCCTTGCCCCGGTCTATGTCTCGACCGGGAGGAACCGACATGAAATCAAAGACCTTGCTCACCCTTGCCCTGCTCGCCCTCGGCACAACCCAGGCCCAGGCGGGCGACCCCGCCTCGGGCGAGGCGCTCTACGGGGATGTCTGCGCGGCCTGCCACGGCCCGACCGGCAAGGGCATGGCCAGCTATCCGCGCATCGCGGGCAAGGAGGCCGACTATCTCACCGATCGGCTGATCACCTACCGGGCGGGCGAGCGGGTGGGGCCCAATTCCATGCTCATGATCCCCATGGCAGCCGATCTCAGCGACACGGATATCGCCAATCTCGCCGCCTATCTGTCGGGCGGATGAGCGCGATGCGCTTCGGCGATTTTCCGCCTTGAAGCTGCGACATTCTGGCTTACCTTACGACAACTCGGGGCGGGGCCTGAGCGTACCAGTACCAGAAATTTCAGTGTCACGCCCGAGGCTTGAGACCAAAGAACTCTGGGAGGAGTTTCCAACATGACACGACTGTCTGCCCTGTCGCTCGGCGCGGCACTGGCCTCTGCAACCGCGCTTGCAGCTCCGGCCTTCGCGGCCAACACCACGTCCCTGAGCCACGAGATTGTGCTCGAAGGGCTCGAGAATCCGTGGGACGTCGCCTTTCTCGAAGACGGCACGATGTTCTTCACCGAGAAATGCCTCGGCCTGTCCGTGCGCCTGCCCGATGGCTCGGTCAACAAGCTCTTGGGCATGAAGGGCACCGACGACGACTATGCCTCCACCGCCGAGGACCTGTTTTGCGAAGGCCAGGCCGGGATGCAGGGCGTCGCGGTTGACCCGGACTTCGCCGAGAATCGGCAGATCTATGTCTATTCGACCTCCGACCTGACCGCGCCCGGCTCCAACCGCCTGTTGCGGATGACCGTGGGCGAGGATCTCGCCAGCGTGGCGGACCGCACCGACATCGTCGAGGACGTGCCCTACAAGCCCGCCGCGACCGACCACCCCTTCGGTGGCCCCGGCGCCCATAACGGCGGCCGCGTGCGCTTCGGCCCGGACGGGTTCATCTACCTGACCACCGGCGACACCCATAACGGCGAAGGCCCGCAAAGCCCGACCCTGCTGGCGGGCAAGGTGCTGCGCATCGACCGCGACGGCAATGCCGCCGAGGGCAACGCGCCCCCCGAAGGCTTCGATCCGCGGATCTACACCTACGGGCACCGCAACACCCAGGGCATCACCTTCCACCCGGAAACCGGTGCTGCCATCACCGCCGAGCACGGCCCCTGGCACTCCGACGAGATCACCGTTCTGCAGAACGGCGGCAATGCCGGCTGGGATCCGCGCCCGAACGTGGGCGGCCGAGGCGAATGCCCGGATGGCTACTGCGGCTACTCCCCGAACCAGATGGAGGGCATGGACCGCTACGAGCGCGCGGCCTTCATGCCGATGACCGATCTGGCAACCTATCCGGACGCGATGCAGCCGATCTGGGACAATAACGGCTGGTCCCAGGGCACGTCCTCTGCCGAGTTCCTGACCGGGGACCAGTGGGGCGACTGGGAAAACCACCTGGTCGTCGGCATCATGGGCATTGGCTTCGGCGGCACGCCCATCGGCCAGCGCATCGACGTGATCGAGCTCAACGAGGCGGGCACCGAGGTGGTCGACGTCACCGAGATGACCCTGCCGATGGAGCCCGGTCGCTTCCGCTCCCTCGTCCAGGGCCCCGATGGCGCGCTCTACGCGGTGGTGGATCAGGGGATGATTCACAAGATGATGCCGTAAGCCGCGGAACCCCCAAGACAATCGGCGCGCGCGGGTCCTACCCGCGCGCGTTTTTCATGGGAACCGCCCGCCCGGGGGCTTCCCACTCCGCCGCCCGCTGCGCTAGGTCATGGGGCAGGGCACCGCGACCGCCCGCCACCGAGAGGGCCCCATGAGCACCGCCAGACTGCCCCACCAGGACCCCCACCGCCTGCGCGATGCGCCCGACAAGACGCTGGAGGCCGCCATCGGCCGCGCCCTGCGGGCCTTCCGGCGCGAGCAGGGCACAACCGTGGTCGAACTTTCCGCCGCCACGGGCCTCAGCACCGGCATGCTGTCCAAGATCGAGAACGGCCAGACCTCGCCGTCGCTGACCACCCTGCAGGCCCTTGCGAACGCGCTCTCGGTCCCGCTGACGGCCTTCTTCCGCGGGTTCGAGCAGTCCCGCGCCGCCGTCCACACCCGCGCGGGCGAGGGGGCAGAGGCCGAGCGCGAAGGCACCCGCGCCAACCACCACTACACCCTGCTCGGCCATATCGGCGCCAACACCTCCGGCGTGATCGTCGAGCCCTACCTCATTACCCTGACCGAAGCCTCCGACACCTTCCGCACCTTCCAGCATGGCGGGATCGAGACGATCTACATGCTCGAAGGTGCGGTCGACTACCGCCATGGCGACCGCATCTACCCCCTGCGCCCGGGAGACACCCTGTTCTTCGACGCCGACGCGCCCCACGGGCCGGAAACCCTGGTGGAGCTGCCCGCGCGCTTCCTGTCGATCATCAGCTACCCGCAGGAGCGCGGATCCCCCTCAAGGTGAAATAAGTTTCCTCCTGGTTGAATATCTGCCCCGATCCGCTAGGCTCCGGCCAACATCATGCGAGAGGGACCCGTCATGTGCGGAATCGTGGGACTGTTTCTCAAGGACCCGGCGCTGGAGCCGGAGCTGGGCGCGCTGCTGACCCGGATGCTTGTCACCATGTCCGACCGTGGCCCCGACAGCGCGGGCCTCGCGATCTACGGCGCCGAAGCTCCGGGCCTGGCGAAGCTCACCGTGCAGTCCGACACCCCCGAGGCGACCTTTGCCGGGCTCGACACCGATCTCGGCGCGGCCCTCGGCGTGCCCGTCACCCTGCGCGCCCGCAGCACCCACGCGGTCCTGAACCTGCCCGAGGGTCAGCTCGACACCGCCCGCGCCGCCCTCGCCACGCTGCGCCCCGCGGCCCGCGTCATGGGCCGGGGCCGCACCATCGAGATCTACAAGGAGGTGGGCCTGCCGCGCGACGTCGCCGCCCGGTTCGACATCGCGTCCATGTCCGGCACCCACGGGATCGGCCACACCCGCATGGCCACGGAATCCGCCGTTACCACCCTGGGCGCGCATCCCTTCAACACCGGCCCGGACCAGTGCCTCGTCCATAACGGGTCGCTGTCCAACCATAACTCCCTGCGGCGCAAGCTGCGCCACCACGGCATCCTCACCGAGACCGAGAACGACACCGAGGTGGGCGCGGCCTATCTCACCTGGCGGATGCAGACCGGCGCCACCCTGGGCGCGGCGCTGACCACCGCCCTGCGCGATCTCGACGGGTTCTTTACCTTCGTCGTCGGCACCCGCGACGGGTTCGGCGTGGTCCGCGACCCCATCGCCTGCAAGCCCGCGGTGATGGCGGAGACCGACCAATACGTGGCCTTCGGCTCGGAATACCGCGCGCTGGTGGACCTGCCCGGCATCCAAACCGCGCGGGTATGGGAGCCCGAGCCCGCCACCGTCTACTTCTGGACCCGCGACACCCCCAGCCCCGCGCAAAAGGCCGCCTGATGCAGACCCTCGACCTTGCCCAAACCCCCCTGCGGGAGCTGAACGCGGCGCTGCATGCCCAGGCCAGCCAGACCAACCAGACCGCGTGGCAGGTGCTGAACCCCCAGGGCGCCCATGCCATCGCCTGCGGCCTCGACGCGCCGATCGAGGTGACGGTGAAAGGCTCCACCGGCTACTACTGCGCGGGCATGAACAAGCACGCCACCGTCCATATCGAAGGCTCCGCAGGCCCCGGCGTGGCGGAGAACATGATGAGCGGCACCGTGGTGATCGAGGGCGATGCCAGCCAGTATGCCGGGGCCACGGGCCATGGCGGGTTGCTGGTGATCAAGGGCAACGCGTCGTCCCGCTGCGGCATCTCGATGAAGGGGATCGACATCGTGGTCCACGGCAATGTGGGCCACATGAGCGCCTTCATGGCCCAGTCCGGCACCCTCGTGGTCTGCGGCGACGCGGGCGAGGCCCTGGGCGACAGCCTCTATGAGGCGCGGCTCTTCGTGCGCGGCTCTGTCAAATCCCTCGGCGCCGATTGCGTCGCGAAAGAGATGCGGCCCGAACACCTGACCCTGCTTGCGAACCTGCTCGCCCGCGCAGGCGCCGATGCCCGCCCCGAAGAGTTCACGCGCTACGGCTCGGCGCGCAAGCTCTACCATTTCGACATCGACAATGCCTATTGAGGCGAACGAGGACCCGGGCCATGAAAGATGACATCCCCCGCACGGCGCCGATCAAATCGGCCACCTTCACCGACCCGGTGAATGCCGAGATCCGCCGCGCCGCCGCCACGGGCATCTACGACATTCGCGGCGGCGGGGCGAAACGGCGCGTGCCGAATTTCGACGACCTGCTGGTGCTCGGGGCCTCCATGTCGCGCTACCCGCTCGAAGGCTACCGCGAACGCTGCGACACCTCCGTCACGCTGGGCACCCGGTATGCGCAAAACCCGATCCAGCTGGACATCCCCATCACCATCGCGGGCATGTCCTTCGGCGCGCTCTCGGGCCCCGCAAAAGAGGCCTTGGGCCGGGGCGCGACCCTCGCGGGCACCTCCACCACCACCGGCGATGGCGGCATGACCGAAGAGGAACGCGGCCATTCCGAGAAGCTGGTCTATCAATACCTGCCATCCCGCTACGGCATGAACCCCGACGACCTGCGCCGGGCCGACGCCATCGAGATCGTCGTGGGGCAGGGGGCCAAGCCCGGCGGAGGCGGGATGCTGCTGGGCCAGAAGATCACCGAGCGCGTGGCCGGGATGCGCAATCTGCCGGCCGGCATCGACCAACGCTCGTCCTGCCGTCACCCGGACTGGACCGGGCCGGACGACCTGGAAATCAAGATCCTCGAGCTGCGCGAAATCACCGGCTGGCGCGTGCCGATCTATGTCAAGGTCGGTGGCGCGCGCCCCTATTTCGACACCACGCTGGCGGTGAAGGCCGGGGCGGATGTGGTCGTGCTCGACGGGATGCAGGGCGGGACCGCCGCGACCCAGGACGTGTTCATCGAACATGTCGGCCAGCCGCTGCTTGCCTGCATCCCCGAGGCGGTCCGCGCGTTGCAGGATCTGGGCGTGCACCGCGAGGTGCAGCTTGTCGTCTCCGGGGGCATCCGCACCGGTGCGGACGTGGCCAAGGCGCTGGCGCTCGGGGCCGACGCCACCGCCATCGGCACCGCCGCCCTGATCGCGCTCGGCGACAATGACCCGAAATACGAGGCCGAGTATGCCGCCCTTGGCACCACCGCCGGGGCCTATGACGACTGGCACGAGGGGCGCGACCCGGCCGGCATCACCACCCAGGACCCCGGGCTCGCCGCCCGGCTCGACCCGGTCGAGGGCGGCCGACGCCTGCGCAACTACCTCAAGGTGCTCACGCTGGAGGCGCAGACCATCGCGCGCGCCTGCGGCAAGAACCACGTGCTCAATCTCGAACCCGAGGACCTGTGTGCCCTGACGCTGGAGGCCGCCGCCATGGCCAAGATCCCGCTCGCGGGCACCGACTGGTACCCCGGCAAGCCCGGAACCACCTACTGACCGATCCCAGGCGCGCCCCGACCGGCGCGCCTTTTTTTTCCCATCATCGACAGGAGACCCAATGACCACGGACCTCGCCCAATTCGCCAAGGACACCGGCGTCAAGTATTTCATGATCTCCTTTACCGACCTTTTCGGGGGCCAACGGGCCAAGCTCGTGCCCGCCCCGGCCATCGCCGGAATGCAGGCCGAGGGCGCGGGATTCGCGGGCTTTGCCACCTGGCTCGACATGACGCCCGCGCACCCGGACATGCTCGCCGTACCCGACCCGGCCTCGGTGATCCAGCTGCCCTGGAAGCCCGAGGTCGCCTGGGTCGCGGCCAATTGCGTGATGGAAGGCGTGAGCGTCGCCCAGGCCCCCCGCAACACCCTGATCCGCCAGGTCGAGGCCGCCGCCGCCCAGGGCCTGCATGTCAAGACCGGGGTCGAGGCGGAGTTCTTCCTGCTCACCGCCGACGGCAGCAAGATCAGCGATCCCGCCGACACCGCCGAGAAGCCGTGCTACGATCAGGGCGCGATCATGCGCCGCTACGACGTGATCGCCGAGATCGGCGACTACATGCTGGCCCTGGGCTGGGGCCCTTACCAGGCCGACCACGAAGACGCCAATGGCCAGTTCGAGATGAACTGGGATTTCGACGACGCGCTCGCCACCGCTGACAAGCACAGCTTCTTCAAGTTCATGGTCAAATCCGTGGCCGAGAAACACGGGCTGCGCGCCACCTTCATGCCCAAACCCATGCCCGAGCTGACCGGCAATGGCTGCCACACCCACATCTCGGTCTGGGATGCCGAGGGCACCAATGTCTTCGCGGGGCAGGGGGACGGCCCCACCGGCGAGGTCGGCCTGTCCGAGGCGGGCAGACACTTCCTCGGCGGGCTGATGCACCACGCCCGCGCCCTGACCGCGCTCACCAACCCCACCGTGAACAGCTACAAACGGCTCAATGCGCCGACCACGACCTCGGGGGCCACCTGGGCACCCAACGCCGTCACCTGGACCGGCAACAACCGCACCCACATGGTTCGCGTGCCCGGACCCGGCCGGTTCGAACTGCGCCTGCCCGATGGCGCGGCCAATCCCTACCTGCTGCAAGCCGCGATCATCGCCGCGGGCCTCTCAGGCCTGGCGACCAGGGCCGACCCCGGCCCGCGCCACGACATCGACATGTACGCCGAAGGACACACCCTCACCGACACTCCCAAACTCCCCCTCAACCTGCTCGACGCCCTGCGCGCCTTCGACGCCGACACCACGCTGAAAACCGCCCTCGGCCCGGACTTCGCCTCCGCCTTCCTCAAGCTCAAACGCGCCGAATGGGACGCCTACGTCTCCCATTTCAGCCGCTGGGAAAAAGAGCACACCCTGGACGTCTGACGCGGCCCGGCCGCCCGGCCCGCTCCGTCCTTGCCCTGTTGGCGCAGCTGAGGCACACTCGCCTTAGCCATGCGGAGGTCCGACCCACCGCCGAAACACGGACCCCCCGGGCCCACGCTTTGGGAGGAGTGTCCATGACAGCCGAAACCGCCACCCCCACGCCACCGCGCAAGGCCCTGCCCGAAACCGTCCCGCTCACCGCCGACGATATCCGCGCAGCCCTCCGGGACGGGGTCGCCGACTTCCGCGCCCGCCCGGTGATGAGCGCCTTTTTCGGCGCGTTCTACGCGGTCTTCGGCATCGCGCTGGTCTGGGTCCTGCTGTCGCTCGGCAAGGTCTGGATGGTCATCCCCGCCATCATCGGCTTCCCGCTCGTGGCCCCCTTCGCCGCCGCCGGTCTCTACGAGATGTCCCGCCGCCTGAAGGCACACGAGAGCTTCGGCTGGTCCGACATCCTCACCGTCATGGCCCGCCAACGCCAGCGCGAGATGGGCTGGATGGCCTTCGTCACACTCTTCATCTTCTGGGTCTGGTTCTACCAGTTCCGCACCGTGCTGGTGATCGTGCTGCAGGACGCGTCGTTTTCCGACCTCGACGGGTTCCTGGCCACCGTTTTCTTCACCCCCGAAGGCTGGCTCTTCCTGGCCATCGGCACCTGCGTCGGCGCGCTGCTGTCGGCGGCGCTCTTCACGGTGACGGTCATCGCCATGCCCATGCTGCTCGACCGGGAGATCGACTTCATCACCGCCATGCTGACCTCGATCCGCGTGGTGCGCGAGAACCCGGTCGTCATGCTCGGCTGGGCGGGGATCATCACCGTGACCATGGTGCTGTCGCTGATCCCGGCCTTTCTCGGCCTGATCGTCACCCTGCCGATCCTGGGCCACACCACCTGGCACCTCTACCAACGCGCCGTCCGCCCGGTCGAGCAGGCATCCGCCCAACCAACCCCCTGAGCCCACCCTGAAAGAGCACCTCGCCCCCAAGACACCTGCCTTCCGGAAACTCAAACGCGCTGAATGCAATAGCGACATCAGCCACTTCAACGCATGGGAGAGGGGGCATACGCTGGATCTGTGAGCGGGTGCAGGAGGCGTGTTTACTCCTTGGTAGGTGACAAGTTTTGAGCCGCAGTTGAGATCAGTCCAGAGGCATAAAATGAAGATAAACTCTGCTACGTTCGATTGATTACAGAAATTGATCGCTCCAGCTTAATCTCTAATTTCTCGGTTTCCTGCGTGAAGGATGCGTGATGTTCGATACTTCTTTCAATCACTTCAAGTCAGTTTTCTCACACAAATTTTTTGTTGAACCGGCTGACCGAAACTACTTTCTTGCGAGGTTCGCGAAAATCAATCGACTCAATACGGAGTTTTGGTGGCAAGCACTTCAAACAGTGGAAAAGCTCTTGAAGGCTGGACTTGTCCTCAATGGAGTATCAATAAAGAACGGCTATGGACATGGTGTCGAAAAGCTCTGGGAAAAACACAAGGAGGTATTTGGAGAGTTGGCCGTAACTGAACTGGAGAGGCCTGAAAAACTCTCTCCGGCAGTATGGACTGATGCCCCTCTCGATAACTTTATATCAATCATCAACAGGCTGGGACATCCTGACAGCCGCTATGGTCTCACTGGTTATTCCAACAGGAAAAGTGACTTGTTCAAGTTTGATCAGCTGGCCTTCGAATTGCGACGAAGGACAATAGGGCTGGACTGGATAGTCGGGGAGGATTTCCCGAGCAAAGAACTAGCCGCTTTTTACGGAAAACCCTACAGAGATGTCATTGTAAAAATCCCGGAACATCAAATACGATTACTGAAATGGCCTAGCGGATCAACAGATATTCTCGGTCCAGATTTGGAAGATGTTGTCTATTCTTGGAATTTTTCTTTCTATCGTTGCGATGCAGATTTAGAGCGTCCGGCAATTCAAGGGACAGAACCAGCATGCACGGGCTTTGGCAACTCTTACCTTTCCCTCCTTTGGGAAGAGTTAGGTCAAACAGGCATAACGCTCCCCGCACGCGAAAGGGTCACATGGCTCCTAGAGAATATTCAAATTGGACGAGATGCCGAAACAGAATTCAGAAGGATTCTCGATATGGGTCGCTCTGGCTAGTGAGGATCTTCTGCATCGTAGCTCTTCGCTTGCAGATAGTTTTGCGAGATGTACGAAAAGCCGGTCGATTGTCCGCGCCAAAGGCTTTTCGATGGTCGCTCAAGGTCGGCTAACTGTTTCACCGCACCGCCCTTACCATCTCCATCGAAGGCACCCCCGTCACCGGCAGGCCCCGGGCGCGCTGGTACGCCCGGATCGCGGCTTCGGTGTTCGGGCCCACCACGCCGTCCGCACCACCCGTATCAAACCCCGCCCGTGTCAGCCCTTCTTGCAGAGTCACCCGGTCCGCCTTGGTCAGCCCGTTGGCGTCGGGCGGAAACGGCGTGCGCAGGGGACCGCCGCCCGCGATCCGTTCCGACAGGTGCCCGACCCCGATCGCGTAGGCGTCCGAGTTGTTGTAGCGCTTGATCACGTTGAAATTCGACGTGGTGGCGAAACGCGGCCCCCCCGGTTGCGGCTGGAGGCTGCCCTCCGGATCTTCCGCGCCCCAGCGCAGCCCCCTGGTCCAGCCGTTGCGGTCCAGATACGCCGCCGCCGATGCCAGCGCGTCCGTGGGATCGTCGGACCAGATGTCCCGCCGCCCGTCGCCGGTGAAATCCACCGCGAAGGCCTCGAACGATGTGGGGATGAACTGCGTATGTCCCATCGCGCCCGCCCAGCTGCCCACCAGCCGGTCCGCCGGGATATCCCCGGCCCGCAGGATGCGCAGCGCCGCGGTCAGCTGCCCCTCGAAGAACGCCCCCCGCCGCCCGTCATAGGCCAGCGTCGAGGTCGCCGAGACCACGGGGATATCCCCCTTGCGGTCGCCATAGAAGCTCTCCAGCCCCCAGATCGCCGTGACCAACTCCGGCGGCACGCCGTAACGGTCCTCGATCGCAGCCAAAGTGGGGCGGTATTGCGCAACCGCCGCCCGCCCCCGCGCCACCCGCTCGTCCGACACGGCGATGGCCAGGTAATCCTCCAGGGTCCGGCGAAACTCCACCTGGTTGCGGTCCCGCGCCACCACGCCGGGCAGGTAGCCCGTCCCCGCAAAAGCCCGCCGCAGCAGGTCGTCCGAGAAATCCGCCGCCGCCCGCGCCCGGTACCGCGCCACCCAGTCCGCATAGCCCGCATTCGGCACGGGTCGCAGATCGTCCGCCGGCCCCGCCGCGGGCACCCGTGCCCCGCCGCAGCCCGCTAGAGCCAGGGCCGTTGCCCCGGCGCCGAAGGTTCGTCTGGTGATCCGTGTCATGCCCAATGCCCCGCCTGCCGGTTTTGACCCGAGCCTAGCGGGGCGGGCGGCGGATGCAATCTCAGACGAGCCCCCCCTGAGCGTCGATCCGCGTCCGCCCCCGCAGATACCCATGCAGCACCTCCGGCAGCACCACCGACCCGTCCGCCTGCTGCCCGTTCTCCAGCACCGCGATCAGGCACCGCCCCACGGCCAGCCCCGACCCGTTCAGCGTATGCACGAACTCCGGCTTGCCCCCGCCCTCCGGCCGGAACCGCGCATTCATCCGCCGCGCCTGGAAATCGCCGCAGACCGAGACCGAGCTGATCTCGCGATAGGCGTCCTGCCCGGGCAGCCAGACCTCGATATCATGGGTCCGCCGCGCCCCGAAGCCCATGTCCCCGGTGCACAGCACGATGGTGCGGTAGGGCAACCCCAGCGCCTCCAGAATCCCCTCGGCGCAGCCGGTCATCCGGTCCAGCTCCGCCCGGCTGTCCTCGGGCCGCGTCACCGACACCATCTCCACCTTCTCGAACTGGTGCTGGCGCAGCATGCCGGCCGTGTCCCGCCCCGCCGAGCCCGCCTCGGACCGGAAGCACTGGGTATGGGCCACATAGCGCCGGGGCAGGGAGGCCGCCTCCACGATCTCGCCCGCCACCAGGTTGGTCAGGCTCACCTCCGCTGTGGGCACCAGCCACCAGCCCTCCCGCGTCTGGTAGCTGTCCTCCCCGAACTTCGGCAACTGCCCGGTGCCGAGCATCATCTCCTCGCGCACCAGCACCGGCGTCCAGGTCTCGGTCAGACCGTTCTGCTCCACATGGGTGTCGACCATGAACTGCGCCAGCGCCCGGTGGACCCGCGCCACGGCCCCCGACAGCACCACGAACCGCGACCCCGACAGCTTCGCCGCCGCCTCGAAATCCATGCCCGGCACGACGCTGGGCAGCGCGTAATGCTCCTTCGGCGCAAATCCCAGGTCGCGCGGCGTGCCCCAGCGCTTGATCTCCACATTGTCCGCCTCGTCCGCGCCCTCGGGCGTATCGTCGAAGGGCAAGTTGGGGATCTCCATCAGCCGCGCGCTCAGCGCCGCATCATCCTCCGCCGCCGCGGCCTTGAGCGCGGCCACCTCCGCCTTCTTCGCGCCCACCAACGCGCGCAGCCGCTCGAACTCCGCCTCATCCCCCGCGGCCTTGGCCGCCCCCACCTGCTTGGAGGCCGCGTTCTGCTCCGCCTGCGCGGTCTCCGCAGCCAGGATCTTCTCCCGCCGGGCGGCATCCAGCGCGAGGATCTCGCCCGAGACCGGCGCCACCCCGGGGCGGCGGGTCAGCGCGGCGTCGAACGCCTCCGGCGTCTCGCGGATCAGGCGAATGTCATGCATGGGGTCGCTCCGTCAGGATCATCGTCGCGGGGTATATGGCCGAGTTTGCACGGGGAGGCTAGGGGGAGGTCGCGTCCGTGTCACCACCGACACCTCGGACCCCTTGATACGCGCCCCGGCCCGGTGCGGCACCGCAGGTGCCAGGGCCAGCGACGCTAGGTTAATGTCTGCAAGTAGCTCTGGCATAGACCCAAAATGCTTTGAGCGATCGAACCTTGAGCGCCGTCAAAAAATACAGCACCCTATTCTTAAAAAACGCGAGGCTTCTAGCGACAACACTTTACAGAAAGACGCTAAGACTCGGAGACCACACACCTTTTTGCTCTGAAATGTGTGTAGCCGTCAGGTGGTCAGCATCCAGTCTTGCGGAAAGACAAAACCTTCCGGAAGGATCGTGTCTTGACTGCCGATGGCTGCGCCCAGCATTTCGTGAGTTAGCCCGGTGGTTTTGGTGAAGTTTGCGCCACTAATATCGGCACCATGCAAAATTGCATTTTCGAGGTTCGACCCTGTAAAATCTGCGCCGACCAACTCCGCACCGGTAAGGTTGGCACCGCGCAGATTAGCACCAATCAGCCGTGCCCTGTTCAGCTTGGCATCGTGCGCATCCACCCTCACCATATTTGCATGGCTGAAATCGACCCCGTCAGCCAATGCGCGTGCAAGGGTTGCTTCTTCTAGGTTGGCGTAGCTTAGCAACGCAGACCCGAGTTTGAGCGTGAAAGGACGGCGTGATGGTTGCATGCGTTACGTGTCCCACTCCTGTGACGTCAATATATCCATTGCGGCCTGGATATCCACCCTCAGTTCGCGTTCAGAGCCGTTAGTGGCGTTCGTACGCTCGCTCTCTCTGTGATAGAGCACAAAAGCGTTGAGCGTCTCTAAAAAACGCGTTCGATCCTCGTTATTTTCCATAATAAGGCGTTCAAGCGCATGGATCCCGCCCATACGCACCATAACTTTGTCGGACCCAAGCTGGTCGACCGCCTTGGCAACCCGATCAATCGCAAGATTGCCTTCTGCCGTGCGTGTCTGCCGCTCGGTCGTGAACACTCGGATCAGTGCCAGCGGCGTTCCCACCAATCCGGCGAGCGCGGTCAGCAACCCCACCACCGCCAGCACGTACCAGCGCAGGTCTGCGACTTCCGCCTCGGGGCCACCGAACTCGGGCAGGTTCAGGAACACGCGTAGCAGCAGCACGATCACCCCGATCAGCAGGGCGCCCCAGATCGGCGACAGCAGAACCGCGAACACCGCCAGCGCCCGCAGACCGCGATTGGCAGGCAGGCCCAGCCGCTCCAGCAGCGCGCCCATATCGGTCCGCAGCCGCAGCACGATCAGGACCAGCACCACAAACAGCCCGCAGATCGCCAGAAATCCCGGCCAACTCAGGCTCGCCTGCAGCCCCCGTTCGGAAAAATCGAAAACCGTATTCATCGCTCAAATCGCCCCAATCAATCCCGTCAGCCAAGCCGATCGCCCCGAAAAACACAACATCTTGGTGCCCGACAAATTGCCATACCAAGAGCCGACAGATGTCCGACGCAAAGCCGACGGAGTTCCGACAGGGTTTTTCGGTGGTTGCCGGCGCCGCGTCCACCGCTTATCTGCCTTGAAGCGGCGGCACCTCGGCGATACGGTGCGCGCCGATTGACCGGGTGCAGAGCCGCCCAGAGACCGAGGGGATTCCATGTTCGCAACACCTGCCTACGCCCAGGCCGCCGGGGCCGGAGGGGCCTTTACCTCCTTCATCCCGCTGATCCTGATCTTCGCCATCATGTATTTCCTGCTGATCCGTCCGCAGCAGAAAAAAGTGAAGGAACACAAGAAGATGGTCGAGGCGTTGCGGCGCGGAGACCAGATCGTCACCCAGGGCGGCCTGATCGGCAAGGTCACCAAGGTCGTCGATGACAACGAGGTCAAGGTCGAGATCGCGACCGGCACCGAGGTGCGCGTGGTGCGCCACACGATCCAGCAGGTCCTGACCAAGACCGAACCGGCGAGCTGACCTCGAATGCTGCAAATTCCCCTTTGGAAACGGGTGCTTATCTGGGGCGTGGTCCTGATCGGCCTGTCCTATGCCCTGCCCAACGCCTTCTACTCCCGCGTCGAGACCCATAACGACGCCGCCGCTCTGGTGGAGGCGGGGGCGGCCGAAACCGGGGAGATTGCAGCCGATCTGGGCCAGTGGCCCGCCTTCCTGCCGTCCAGCCTGGTGAACCTCGGGCTGGACCTGCGGGGCGGCGCGCATCTGCTGGCCGAGGTCCAGGTGGCCGATGTCTATGCCGACCGCATGGACGCCTTCTGGCCCGAGGTGCGCGACGCGTTGCGCGACGCCCGCGACACCGTCGGCACCATCCGGCGCCAGGACAGCCCGCCCGACCAGCTCCGCGTGCGGATCTCCAACCCCGAAGAGATCACCCGCGCCGTCGCCATCGTGCGCGGGCTGGCACAACCCATCGTGTCCTTCACCGGTGTGGGGCAGGACGATATCGAGGTTTCCTTCGAGGGGGCCGACCTGATCATCGAGCTGTCGGAGGCCGAGAAACAGGCCACCGACGACCGCACCTTGCAGCAGAGCCTCGAGATCATCCGCCGCCGGGTGGACGAGGCTGGCACGCGGGAGCCGACCATCCAGCGCCAGGGCGAGGACCGGGTGCTGATCCAGGTGCCGGGCATCGCGTCGGCCTCGGAGCTCAAGGAGTTGATCGGCCAGACCGCGCGGCTCACCTTCAACCCGGTGGTCAGCCGCACCAGCGACCCGGACGCCCCGCCGGGACCGCGCAACATCGTGCTGCCCTCGATCGACGAGCCCAACACCTATTACGTGCTGGAACAGACCCCGGTCGTCTCCGGCGACCAATTGACCGACGCGCAGCCCTCCTTCGATCAGAACGGGCGTCCGGCGGTGAACTTCCGATTCAACCCCACAGGCGCACGGCTCTTCGGGGACTATACGGCCGAGAACATCGGTTCGCCCTTCGCCATCGTGCTCGACAACGAGGTGATCTCCGCCCCGGTGATCCAGTCCCATATCCCCGGCGGGTCGGGCATCATCACCGGCAATTTCTCGGTCGAGGAATCGACCCAGCTCGCCGTCCTGTTGCGCGCCGGCGCCTTGCCGGCGGAGATGATCTTTCTCGAAGAACGCACCATCGGCCCGGAGCTGGGTCAGGACAGCATCGAGGCCGGCGCGCTCGCCTGCCTGGTGGCGCTCGGCGCCGTGCTGGTGTTCATGATGCTCAGCTACGGGCTGTTCGGTGTGTTCGCCAATATTGCCTTGCTGCTCAACATCGCGCTGATTTTCGGGGTGCTGTCGCTGATCGGGGCGACCCTGACCCTGCCGGGGATCGCGGGCATCGTGCTGACCATCGGGATGGCGGTGGACGCCAATGTGCTGGTCTTCGAGCGGATCCGGGAGGAATTGAAGACCGCCCGCGGTCCGGCCCGGGCGATCGAGCTGGGCTACGAGAAGGCGCTGAGCGCCATCGTCGATGCCAACACCACCACCTTCATCGTCGCCGCGATCCTGTTCACCCTGGGCGCGGGGCCGGTCCGCGGCTTCGCGGTGACCCTGGGGATCGGGATCGTCACATCGGTCTTCACGGCCATCTTCGTCACGCGACTGCTGATCGTGCTCTGGTTCGAGCGCCGCCGTCCCAAGCAGATCGAGGTCTGACATGCGCCTGAAACTCGTTCCCTCCGAGACCAACTGGGATTTCTTCAAGTATGTCCGGCTGACCCTCGGCGCCTCGGCGGTGGCCATGGTCGCGTCTCTGGTGCTGTGGCTGTCGGTCGGGCTCAATTTCGGGATCGACTTCCTCGGCGGGACCACGATCCGCACCGAGAGCGCGCAGGTCGTCGATGTCGCCGCCTACCGCGCGGCGGTGGAGCCGCTGGGGCTGGGGGATATCTCGATTACCGAGGTGTTCGACCCCACCTTCGGCCCGGAGCGCAATGTCGCCATGCTGCGCATCCAGGCCCAGGAGGGCCAGGAGAGCGTGCCGCCCGAGACCATCCTCGCCATCGAGGAGGCCCTGCGCACCGTCGACCCCGAGATGACCTTTCCCAGCGTCGAGAGCGTCGGGCCCAAGGTGTCGGGGGAGCTGATCCTGACCGCCATGCTCGCGGTCGGCGCCTCGATGGTTGCGATCCTGTTCTATATCTGGCTGCGGTTCGAGTGGCAGTTTTCGATCGGCGCCATCGCCGCGCTGGTCCATGACGTGGTGCTGACCATCGGGATCTTCTCGCTGCTGCAGATCCGGTTCGATCTGGCGACCATTGCGGCGCTGCTGACGATCATCGGTTACTCGATCAACGACACGGTGGTGATCTTCGACCGGCTGCGGGAGAACCTCATCAAGTACAAGAAGAAGCCCTTGCGGGACGTGATGAACCTGTCGGTCAACGAGACCCTGAGCCGGACGGTGATGACCTCGGGCACCACGCTGCTGGCGCTTCTGGCGCTTCTGGCGCTCGGGGGGGACGTGATCCGGGGCTTTGTCTTCGCGATCTTCTGGGGGATCATCGTCGGGACCTATTCCTCGGTCTTCGTGGCCAAGAACATCGTGCTGCTTCTCGGGGTGAACCGCGAGCCGAAGGATCCCGAGAAGGGGAATCAGTTCGCGGGTATCGATGCCTGACCTGCTGCTGGCCGGGTGGGAGATCCCCGGCCTCGGCTGGATCATGGCAATCTCGGTTCTGGCGGGGCTGGTCTACGGTTTCGCGGGGTTCGGCTCGGCGCTGATCTTCATGCCGCTGGCCACGCTGTTTCTGGCGCCGCCGCTGGCGGTTGGGGCGTTCTCGCTGTCCTCGCTGGCCTCGCTCGTCACCCTGGTGCCCGATGCCCTGCGGGTGGCGGATCTGCGCGCCACGGGCGTGATGCTGGCCACGGCGCTGCTGGCGCTTTTTCCCGGGGTCTGGCTGCTGACGAGCTTGCCGGTCATGTGGCTGGAATGGGCGGTGTCGCTGACGGTGCTGGGCACGCTTGTCGCACTGATCGCGGGCTGGCGGTACACGCGTCCGCCCGGTGTGCCGGCCTGGATCGGCGTGGGGGCCGGGGTCGGGGTCATCGGCGGGGCGACCGGGCTGAACGGGCCGGTGGTGGTGCTGTTCCAGCTGGGTGGCCAGGACAGCGCGGTGCGCAGCCGGGCCAACACGGTGATCGTGCTGACCTTCAGTTCGCTCGCCATGCTGCCGGTGATGGCGTTGCAGGGCGCGATGCCCGCGGGTGCGATCTCGCTGGGTCTGTGGCTGGTGCCGGCCTATGCGGTGGGCACGCTGATCGGCCGGGCCCTGTTCACCCCGGCGCGCGGTCGGTTATACCGGACCGTAGCTTATGTGATCATCGGGGCGGCGGGCCTTCTCGGTCTGCCGATCTCGTTCTGAGGAGAGAGCCATGCGTCTGAACGAAGTCGTCCATACGGATGCCATGCCGGTCGAGGGGTACGGCCCCGGCTTCTTTCGTGTCGGCGGGCAGGTCCACGAGGGGGCGCTTTACCTGTCGCCCGACGGGGTGCAGCGCTGGGGCGGGCTGGAGGATACCGCGCCGTTCCGCCACGATACCATCGATGTGCTGTTTCTCGGCATGGGGGCGGAGATCGCCCATGCGCCCGCGGCCTTCCGCGCCGAGATCGAGGCGCGCGGCATCGGGCTGGAGGTGATGTCCTCGCCCGCGGCCTGCCGGACCTACAATGTGCTGCTGTCGGAAGGGCGGCGCGTGGGCCTGGCCCTGTTGCCGGTGGTGCCCACCGCGTGATTTCGCCGCTTTCCCCGCCCGGTTCCATCGGATAAGCCAACCCCATGGAATTGCGCGTGGATACCGTGAGCTGCCAGCGCGGCGGGCTCGTCGTGCTCGAAGGGGTCAGCTTCGTGGTGACACCGGGGGAGGCGGTGGTGCTGCGCGGCCCGAACGGCATCGGCAAGACCACGCTTTTGCGTACCATCGCCGGGTTGCAGCCGCCGGTGACCGGCACCGTGTCGGCGCCCGAGGACGCGATGGCCTATGCCGGGCACGCCGATGGGCTGAAGGGGCCGCTGAGCGTGCGGCAGAACCTGGAATTCTGGGCCGAAGTATACGGGCAGCGCGACATCACCCCGGCGCTGGAGCTTTATGCGCTGGGGCCGCTCGCGGACCGGCAGGCGCAGGACCTGTCGGCCGGGCAGAAGCGGCGGCTGGGGCTGGCGCGGATGATGGTGACCGGGCGGCCGATCTGGATCCTGGACGAGCCGACCGTTTCTCTGGATGTGGCCAATGTGGCGCTTTTCGGCGAGATGATCGCGGCCCATCTGGCGGGCGGGGGCATGGCGCTGATGGCGACCCATATCGAGCTGGGCGTGACCGCCACCACGCTGGATCTGGGGCCCTACAAGGCGGTGACGCCCGCCGAGGACATGGCCACCGACGAGGCGTTCCTGTGAAGGCGCTGTTGCTGCGGGACCTGGCCCTGGCGGTCAAGGCCGGGGGCGGCTTCGGGCTGAGCCTGGCGTTTTTCCTGATCGTGACGGTGCTGATCCCGTTCGGCGTGGGGCCGGATACCGGCATCCTGCGGGAGGTGGCGAGCGGGGTGCTTTGGGTGGGGGCGCTGCTGGCGTGTCTGTTGTCGCTCGACCGGATTTTCCAGCTGGATTACGAGGACGGGTCGATGGACCTGCTGGTCACGGCGCCCCTGCCGCTGGAGGGGTTGGTGGCGGTCAAGGCGTTTGCCCATTGGCTGACCACGGGGCTGCCGCTGACGCTGCTGGCGCCGGTGCTGGCGGTGCTGCTGAACCTCGACCCGGCGGGGTTTCCGTGGCTGGTGGTCTCGCTCGCGCTCGGCACCCCGGCGCTGAGCATGATCGGCACCTTCGGCGCGGCCCTGACCGTGGGGCTGAAGCGGGGCGGGCTGCTGCTGTCGCTGCTGGTGCTGCCGCTCTATGTGCCGACGCTGATCTTCGGGGCCGAAACCGTGCGGCGGGCGGTGGACGGGTTCGATATCGTCACGCCGCTCTTGATGCTGTCGGGGATCACCATGGGCGCCATCGCGCTGCTGCCTTTCGCGGCGGCTGCGGCAATCCGTATCAACCTGCGCTAGGCTCCGCGGCTTTTGGCCCGTTGCGGCCCGCGGCCCGGCGTCCTACTTTCCTGCCATGTCATTGTGGGAATACGCCAATCCGAAGAAATTCATGCAGACCTCGTCTGCGGTGCTGCCATTCGTGGCGGTGCTGACGGTGGTGTGCCTGACCGTGGGGCTGACATGGGGTTTTTTCTTCACGCCTGACGATTTCCGGCAGGGATCGACGGTGAAGATAATCTACCTGCACGTCCCCTCGGCGATGATGGCGATCAACATCTGGGTGATGATGCTGGTCACCTCCCTGATCTGGCTGATCCGGCGGCACCATGTTTCGGTTCTGGCGGCCAAGGCCGCGGCCCCCATCGGCGTGGTGATGACCCTGATGGCGCTCTTTACCGGTGCCATCTGGGGCCAGCCCATGTGGGGCACCTGGTGGGAATGGGACCCGCGCCTGACCTCATTCCTGATCCTGTTCCTGTTCTATCTCGGCTATATGGCGCTGTGGTCGGCGATCGAAAACGCCGACACCGCCGCCGATCTGACCTCGATCCTGTGTCTCGTGGGCTCGGTCTTTGCGGTGCTCAGCCGCTATGCGGCGAATTTCTGGAACCAGGGGCTGCACCAGGGCGCGACCCTGTCGCTCGACAAGGAAGAGAACATCTCGGATGTGTTCTACTTCCCGTTGCTGTTCTGCCTTGCGGGCTTCGTGCTGCTGTTCGTGACGCTGCTTCTGGTGCGGACGCGGACGGAAATCCGCGCGCGGCGCCTGTCGGCCCTGCGCCTGCGGGAGCGGCAAGCCGCATGATGCCGGACCTGGGCAAATACGCGCTGGAGGTGTCGCTGGCCTACGTGGTCTCGCTCGCCCTGATGGGGCTTCTGGTGCTGTGGACGCTGGCGCGCAATCGCAAGGTGCGCGCCGAGCTGCGCGCCTTCGAGGCGGCCCGCAAAGAGGCGAATGAGAAGGCGTGAGGCGCTGCTCACGGGCGGTGCGGTCCTCGCCAGCGCCGGAGCGGGCTACATCGCTTCGACCGTCTTTCTGCGCGACGACGCCCCCCCACCGCCCGAGCCCGGCGCGCGCGCAGGCCGGCCCGCGCCGCCGCTGACCCTCGGGCCGCTGCGCGATCAGCCGTTCCTGACCTATGCCGACCTGACCGTGCCGGGGCCGAAACTGGTCAACTGGTGGGCCAGCTGGTGCGCGCCCTGCCGGGCGGAGCATCCCAGCCTGATGGCGCTCGCCGCCGAGGGTGTGCCGATCCACGGGATCACCCATCGCGACACCGAGGCCGACAGCCTCGGCTTTCTCGCGGAGCTCGGCTCCCCCTTCGCCAAGCTCGGCGCGGACACGACGCTTGCGACCTATCGCGACTGGAACCTCACGGGCCTGCCGGAGACCTATGTCCTGAACGGAGAGGGGCGGGTGGTTCTGCGCCATGCCGGGCCGGTGCTGTCGAACATCGTGCGGGATTATATCCGGCCCGCCCTTGCGGCGGTCTAGGCCAGCTTCGGCGGTGGCCTATGGGCCGGGTCTGACCGCGCGGGAAAAGGGCGCCCGAAGGCGCCCTGTCCGGGTCGGTGCCGCGCGGATCATTCCGCCGCGACGGGGGCTTTTGCCAGGTTGCGCAGCACATAATGCAGCACGCCGCCGTTCTCGATATACTCGATCTCGACCTCCGTATCGATCCGGCACTTGAGGGTGATCTCCCGTGTGGTGCCGTCGCCGTAGGTGATGGTGCAGGGCATCTCCGACAGGGGCACGATCTTGCCGTCGAGCCCGGTGATCGAAACCGTCTCGTCCCCTTTCAGGCCCAGCGTCTTGCGGGTGTCGCCGCCGGTGAACTCGAACGGGATCACGCCCATGCCCACCAGGTTGGAGCGGTGGATCCGCTCGAAGCTCTCGGCGATCACCGCCTTGACGCCCAGAAGGCTGGTGCCCTTGGCGGCCCAGTCGCGGCTGGAGCCTGCGCCGTATTGCTCGCCGCCGAAGATCACCAGGGGCGTGCCCATTTCCTGATAGGCCATGGCCGCCTCGAAGATCGAGGTCTGTTGCCCGTCGGGCCCCAGCGTATAGCCGCCCTCGACCCCGTCGAGCATCTCGTTGCGGATGCGGATATTGGCGAAGGTGCCGCGCATCATCACCTCGTGATTGCCCCGGCGCGACCCGTAGGAGTTGAACTCCCGCGGTTGCACCTGCCGTTCGGTCAGGTAGCGGCCTGCGGGGGTGCTTTCCTTGAACGAGCCCGCGGGGGATATGTGGTCGGTGGTGATCATGTCCCCGAGAATGGCGAGGATCTTGGCGCCTTCGATATTGCTGATCGTGCCCGGCTCGGCCGACATGCCCTGGAAATAGGGCGGGTTCTGCACATAGGTCGAGCTCGGCGGCCAGTCATAGGTCAGGCTGTCGGTGGTCTCGACGCTCTGCCATTTCTCGTCGCCCTTGAAGACATCCGCATACTTGGCCTGGAATGCCTCGCGGGTGACGGTCTGTTCGACCAGTTCGGCAATCTCCTTGGTGCTGGGCCAGATGTCCTTGAGGTACACATCGTTGCCGTCTCGGTCCTGGCCGAGCGGGTCGCGCGTGAGGTCCACGTTCATGTCGCCCGCCAGCGCATAGGCCACCACCAGGGGCGGGGAGGCGAGGTAGTTCGCGCGCACATCGGGGCTGATCCGGCCCTCGAAGTTGCGGTTGCCCGACAGGACCGAGGTCGCGATGATGTCGCCGTCGTTGATCGCCTCGGACAGCTCTTCCTGGATCGGGCCGGAATTGCCGATGCAGGTGGTGCAACCATAGCCCACCAGGTTGAAGCCGATGGCATCGAGATCCTCTTGCAGCCCCGCGGCCTCCAGGTAGGCCGAGACCACCTGCGAGCCCGGCGCGAGGGAGGTCTTGACCCAGGGCTTACGGGTCAGGCCGAGCGCGCGGGCCTTGCGCGCCACGAGCCCCGCACCGATCATCACGTAGGGGTTCGAGGTGTTGGTGCAGGAGGTGATCGAGGCGATCACGATGGTGCCGTCATGGATGGTATAGTCCGCGCCCCGCACCCGGGCGCGCTTGTGCTTGCCCCGGTCGCCGGGAATGTCGCGAGGGGCCACGGCGCCGCCCTCGTCGGTCCATTCAGCCTTGTCCTCTTCGTCGGCGCTCCAATCCGGGCGCTGTCCGGTGACATAGTCGCGGAACGTCTCGGCCGCCTTGTCGAGGGCCACGTAATCCTGAGGCCGCTTGGGCCCCGAGATCGCCGGCACGATCGTCCCCATG
This sequence comes from Dinoroseobacter shibae DFL 12 = DSM 16493, assembly GCF_000018145.1. NCBI lineage: Bacteria > Pseudomonadati > Pseudomonadota > Alphaproteobacteria > Rhodobacterales > Roseobacteraceae > Dinoroseobacter > Dinoroseobacter shibae. The sequence goes on along the minus strand of NC_009952.1, from coordinate 1,931,148 downwards.
TCGAGGCTGAGCGTGTCGGTATAGACGGGCGCGTAATCGTCGCCGCGCCAAAGGCCGTTTTCCTTGGCATAGGCTTCGACCAGCGCGATGCGCGCCTCGTCCCGGCCCGTGGTGCGCATGTAGCGCAGGGTTTCGCCGTCGATCGGGAAAAACCCGCAGGTCGCCCCGTATTCGGGCGCCATGTTGGCGATGGTGGCCCGGTCCGCGAGCGGCAGGTGATCGAGGCCCGCGCCATAGAATTCGACGAACTTGCCGACCACGCCCTTGGCGCGCAGCATCTCGACCACTTTCAGCACCAGGTCCGTGCCGGTGGTGCCCTCCATCATCTCGCCGGTCAGCTCGAAGCCCACGACCTCGGGGATCAGCATGGAAATCGGCTGGCCCAGCATGGCCGCCTCGGCCTCGATCCCGCCGACGCCCCAGCCGAGCACGGCCATGCCGTTGACCATGGTGGTGTGGCTGTCGGTGCCCACGAGCGTGTCGGGATAGGCGACCTCTTGCCCGCTCTGATCGGTGTCGGTCCAGACCGCTTGTGCCAGGTATTCCAGGTTCACCTGGTGGCAGATGCCGGTGCCCGGCGGGACCACGCGGAAATTGGCGAAGGCCGACTGGCCCCATTTGAGGAACGTGTAGCGTTCGATGTTGCGCTCGTATTCGCGGTCCACGTTCATCTGGAAGGCGCGCGGATTGCCGAACTCGTCGATCATCACCGAGTGGTCGATCACCAGGTCCACGGGGTTCAGCGGATTGATCTTCTCGGCGTCGCCACCGAGCCCCACGATCCCGTCGCGCATGGCCGCGAGATCCACGACCGCCGGCACGCCGGTGAAATCCTGCATCAACACCCGGGCCGGGCGATAGGCGATCTCGCGCGGGTTCTGGCCGCCCTTGTCGGCCCAGTCCGCGAAGGCCCTGATGTCGTCCACCGAGACCGTGCGGCCGCCATCCTCGAACCGCAGCATGTTCTCCAGCACGACCTTCAGGGCCGCGGGCAGTTTCGAGAAATCGCCGAGTCCCGCGGTCTCTGCCGCCGGGATGGAATAATACGCAAGGGACTGGTCGCCGACGCGCAGGGTCTTGCGGGTCTTGGCGGTGTCCTGACCGACTGTGATGGGCATGAGATGGCTCCCCAATCTGGTTAAAGGGTGTCGCTATTTGCGCTATAGACCCAGTTGCCGGAACGGATCAAGCGGTGGGTATTCCACAGTGTACCGGAGGACCAACGCCCTGACCCCCAAGCCGGTTCCGGTCTGGCCCGCGCGCACGGCCCCCTCGCAATTCCTTGATTGGTTGTTGCAGTCCCCGTGGGCTAGATAAGCTGCAGGAAGAGAAGGACAGACATGCGCATCCTTGGCACGCTATTCGCCCTCTGGGCCGCGGCATCCGTGGTCACAGCCCCCGCCGCTTCGGCTGACGAAAAGACCGTTGTGGTGGAGTTGTTCACCTCCCAAGGGTGTTCCTCCTGTCCACCGGCGGATGCCCTGCTGGCAGAACTCGACAAGTCCGCGGACGTGATCGCGCTCGCGCTGCACGTGGATTACTGGGACTATATCGGCTGGAAGGACAGCTTCGCCGACCCCGAGAACACCGAGCGGCAGCGCGGCTATGCCCGGGCCGCCAAGGCGCGCAGCATCTTTACCCCGCAAATGGTGATCGGCGGCGTCGATCACGTGATCGGGTACAAGCCGATGGATGTGGCCAATACCGTGCAGAAGCATCGCGCCGCGCCCGACGGCGCCACGGTGTCGGCCCGGCTGAATGGCGATACGGTGATCATCCGCCTGAGCCCCGGCGACGCGCGGGGCGCCATGACCGTGAGCCTGGTCGGCTATGTCCCGAAGGAGACGGTGAAGATCAAGCGCGGCGAGAACGCGGGCAAGACCATCACCTATACCAACACGGTGCGGGAATTCGTCTCCCTGGGCACCTGGGACGGACGGGCGCAGAAGGATCTGCGTCATCCCAAACCCGCGGGAGAGGCGGCGGTGGTGTTGGTGCAGAAGGCCTCCCACGGGCCGATGGTGGCCGCTGCGCGGGTGGAATGAACCGCGCGTTCAGAGCCGGGTCACCCCGATCATGCCGTCCCGTGTGACGAGGGCGGCAAGGGCTTCCGGCGACAGGGTTTCGGTGCCTGCGGGCCGCTGCGGGATCACGATATAGCGCATGTCGGCGGTCGAATCGTGCACCCGCACGGTCATCCCCCGGGGCAGTTCGGTGCCGAATTCCGCCAGCACCCCGCGCGGGTCCTTCACCGTGCGGGACCGGTAGGCGCGGCTCTTGTACCAGTCGGGCGGCAGGCCCAGCAGGTTGCGCGGATAGCACGAGCAGAGCGTGCAGACGATCACGTTGTGGACCTCTGGCGTGTTCTCCACCGCGATCAGGTTCAGCGTGCCGATATCATACCCCATTTCGCGGCAGGCCTCGGCGCCGTCGGCCAGCAGCCGCGCCCGAAAGGCCGGGTCGGTCCAGGCTCGTGCCACCACCGCCGCGCCGTTGGCCGGGCTGCGGGCGTCCATCTGCGTGACCTGGGCGGTGACCTCCGCCGGGGTCAGAACGCCCTTTTCGATCAGCAACTCGCGCAGGGCGATCTCGGTCAGCTGCGCTTCGGTCAGGGGGCCGTCCTGGTCGGGGCGGTGCGGGTGCGGGGCGGCGTGATCATGGGGCATCGGCAGGCTCCAGCCAGTGTTCGTAGATCTCCGCGTCCAGCGTGTCCTCGGGATGGGGGGCTTGCGCGCCCCAGACCTCGGCCATGGTGAAGCGCACCCGGTAAAGCGGCACCTCCGGCGCGGGCAGGCGATATGCCAGCAGTTCGGGATTGGGAAAGGCGGGCAGGCGGCGTTCGATCACGCCGGTCTTGCCGCGCAGATAGGCCGGGGTGCGAATATGGCCCGGCGGCATCCAGGTCTTGACCCGCACGCGGTCGGGCAGGGGGGCGCGCTCAGTCACCGCCCGTGACCGTGCCATAGGTCTCGCCGCGGGCGCGGATCTCTTCGATCCGGGCGGCGATCTCCGCCGGGGTGACGGCGCCAGCCTCGACGAGGTTGCGGCGCAGGGCCATCACCCAGCGTTCGTAATAACTCAGGCTCTCGAAGGCCTCGGGCCCCATGTCTTCCAGCGCGCGGCGCAACCCGTCCACGGAAAACAAACCCTTGCCCTGGCACAGGATGACCAGCGCATCGACGCGCTTCTCCCACAGGGCGAAATCGTGTTCGGAGGGCAGGACAGGGCCCGCCGCATCACCGCCCATGTCGAACCAGCTCTTGGCGGTCAGGGGCGGCGGGGAAGGGGGGTCAGATGTATCGCTCATGGCCCGAGCCTAGGCCGGATCGGGGGTGTGGGCAACGGGGGGCGTGCCCGGCAAAAAAAGCCGCCGCGCGCTGGGAGGACCCGCGCGGCGGCCCAGGCTCAGAAGCTGAGAACACGCGCCTCGGGCGCCATCAACTTCGCGGCCATCTCTTCGGGCTTGGCCACACCAACACCCTCCAGGAGCACCGAAGCATCTTCACCGCGCCCGGGCAGATAGATCGCGCAGACCTCCACCGTGGCGCCCGTATTGGCCTGAATCGCCTTCATCAGCCCCTGGGGGCTCATGTCCTTGGGCGGCTGGCCGGCGGTGGCACCGGCCGGCGCGTCGCGCAGGCCAAGATCGCCCGCCGGGCCGCAGAGCAGGATATGGGCCTCGGCACCCTGCTGTGCAGCCTGCATGGTCAGCACCATGGCCATCAGCTGGGTTTGCGGCTCGGGCGAGGTCACTACGGTCACCACTTTCGAGGGGCCTTCGGCCAGGGCCGAGACGGTCGAGGTGAGGCCGATCAGGGCGGCGAGGGCGACGGATTTCAGGAAAGGCATGGATGGCTCCTTGTGATTGGGACGGGCTGGCCGGAGGGGTCCGGACCGCGGCACCGTGCCGGTGGTCTCGCACCGCTCTTGCCATCTCCGGGCCGGGTTGCACGGTGACAAAGTCACCTTGGCCCGGCTGTGTCCGGGATTTTTCCCGCGCGCGCCGGTGATGTGCGGTTCTCGGCGCGGCGGAATGTGTTTGTCATTCGGGCAAAGACGGCGACCGACCGCTACGCGGGCGCAAGACGGCGCGCTGCGAGGGTGGCTATATCACGGCGCGGCCGTCGCCCAGGACGCCGGCGGGCGCTGCCGGAGTGAGGTGGAATGTCGTCTGCTCCGGCAGAGGGTGCGGGGCCTTGGGACCGGTCGCCGCGGGGTGCAACGGGCCGCTCAGGCCTCTTCGACGATCAGGGCGATCTCGCCATCCGCTTCCAGTTTGCGGATCGCCATGACCACGTCGGTCATTGCCGTCTCGCCTTCCCTGGCGGGCACGGTCCCGATTTCCGCCATCTCGTCGCGCAACTGGTCGGCCATGCGCTTGGACATGTTCTCGAGGATGAATTCCACCACCTGCGGATAGGCTTCCGCGCCCGCGGCAAGGGCGCGGACCAGCACATCGCCATCCACCTCCCGGGTGATCGCCGGAATGTCCTTGGCGCTGACCCGGTCGGTGATATGGGCGAAGGTGAAGATCGCCTTGCGCACCTTGCTGGCGAACCCCTCGTCGGATTCGTCCAGCCCGGTCAGCAACTCGTCGCGGGTGGCGGCCGCCGAGGAATTCAGGATATCGCCCAGGCGGGCCACCGGATCCTTGGCGAAGGCCTGCGCCGGGGCCGCTTCGATCCGCACGCGCAGGCTGTCACCGATCTGGTCCACCAACATCGGGTTGATGCCGCTGGTCTGGGAAATCGCGAAGGTGATCCGCCGGGCGCGCGCCCCGGGCAACAGCCCGAGCACATCAGCGGCCTTGCCGACCTTGATCTTCGACAGGATCACGGCGCAGATCTCGGCGCTTTCGCCGTCGATCAGGGGCACGATCGCCTCGGCCTCCATCTCCGACAGGATATCCCAGATCGAGCGTTGCGCGGTCAGCCCGGCCTCCCTTCGCAAGGCCAGCGCGACGTCTTCGGAGATATGGCCCGAGAGTTTTTCCAGCGCGTCGTTGAGCCCCTTGGGGAAAGACAGGCCCAAGTCGTCCAGCTCGCTCACAAATTCCGCCACCACGGCCTGCAACTGGTCCCGCGAGATCGGCTTCAGCTGCCCCATCTCCTGCGCAAGGGTCGCCTGCTGGTGCGCGGTCAGCGCGGTCAGGTCGGGCGCCAGCCCGTCCTCGAGCAGGAGCCGCAGCACCACGGCCGCCTTCTGCCGTCGCGTCAGCGCAAGGCCCGCGCCCGCGGGTTTTGAAACTGTTGCCGTGCTCACCCGGTTCTCCGCCTGCATTCACCCGGTCAGGTGTGGCAGGTGAACCTTAATGCCCGGTTAGGGCGCGGCGTTTTTCAGTAGGCATAGCCGCTGTTGCTGCGCAATGCCTGTGCGAGGGAGAACGCCGCCCAGGTCTCCCGCCCGCCACGGGCCCTGATTTCGCGCAGTTCGGTCCGCGCCCCGGCGCGGTCCCCCGCGGCCAGAAGGCCTTGCGCCATGTAGGACCGCGCCGGGTGATAGTCGGGATCCGCGGCCAGAGCGGCAAGGTAATAGTCCATCGCAGCGGGCATGTCCCCGGTCATGCGCGCCACGAACCCCCGGTAGGTCAGCGCCCGCACGTCGCCCGGATCGTCAAAGCGCGCCAAAATCGCGAGCGCCCGGTCGTAGGCCCCGGCATAGGCCAGCTCGCGCACGGCGTCGTGCCGGTCGTCATCGGACAGGTGGCTCTGGTCCGCGCGCACGCACCGCTCCAGCGCAGCGTCCCAGATCATCGGACCTGTGCAGGTGGTGGTGGTGTCGGTCTTGACCGGCGGTGCGAAAATCTCGCCTCCGGCCGCGAAGGCCGAGAGGGGCAGGGCCGCCAGCGCGGCGATCCATATCAGACGCATGGCGGATCCCCCCGTCCTTGCCTGCGGGCCGCGCCCGGACGCGGGCTGCAAATGAAAACGGCCCGCCGTAACGGACCGTTTCCGGAATTCCAAAACAACAAGGCTCAGCCGGTGATCGCGGTCACGCAGGTCTGGCTGGCCGCGTCCCAGGTCGTGCCTTCGGCACAGCTGGCGACGGTCTGTTCCATCTTCTTGCCCCAGTTGCACTCGGCCAGGGCAAGACCCGGCGTGAAGGCCAGGATCGCGGCAGTAAAAATCGCGGGTAGGCGCATATCGTCTCTCCGTGTTTTTGAACGCCGTAACGGTAGCACGGAAATCGCGCCTGCAAAGCCTTTTCTGCGATGCCGGTTTCAGGGCGGCGCGTTTTGCGCTCAGTCGCCGAAAACCCGGGCGAATATCGTGTCCACATGCTTGGTATGATAGCCTAGGTCGAATTTCTCCTCGATCTCGGCGGGGCTGAGGGCAGCGGTGACATCCGGGTCGGCCAGCAGTTCGGCCTTGAAATCGGTCCGATGCTCCCAGACCTTGAGCGCGTTGCGCTGCACATAGGTATAGGCATCCTCGCGGCTCACGCCGGCCTGGGTCAAGGCCAGGAGCACCCGCTGGCTCATCACGAGCCCCGGGAACTTGTTCATGTTTTCCAGCATGTTCTCGGGGAAGATCAGCATCTTGTCCACGACCGAGGTGAGCCGCGCCAGCGCGAAATCCAGCGTGATGGTCGCATCGGGGCCGATCATGCGTTCGACCGAGGAGTGCGAGATATCCCGCTCGTGCCACAGCGCGACGTTTTCCATCGCCGGGATCACCGCCGAGCGGACCATGCGCGCCAGCCCCGTCAGGTTCTCGGTCAGCACCGGGTTCTTCTTGTGGGGCATGGCCGAGGAGCCCTTCTGCCCCATGGAGAAGAACTCCGCCCCCTCCAGCACTTCGGTGCGCTGCATGTGGCGGATTTCCACCGCGATATTCTCGATGGACGACGCCACGACGCCGAGCGTGGCGAAGAAGGCCGCGTGCCGGTCGCGCGGAATCACCTGGGTGGAGATCGGCTCGGGCACCAGGCCGAGCTTGTCGCAGACATGCTCTTCCACGCGCGGGTCGATATTGGCGAATGTGCCGACCGCGCCCGAAATCGCGCCCGTGGCGATCTCGGCCCGGGCGTCGCGCATCCGGCTGAGATTGCGGTCCATTTCCGCGTAGAACCGCGCGAAGGTCAGGCCCATCGTGGTCGGCTCGGCATGGATGCCGTGGGACCGGCCGATGCGGACGGTGTCCTTGTGTTCCAGCGCGCGGCGCTTCAAAGCTTCAAGAAGGTCTTCCAAGTCCTTGATAAGAATATCTGCCGCGCGGGTCAGCTGCACGTTGAAACAGGTGTCGAGCACATCGGACGAGGTCATGCCCTGGTGCACGAAGCGCGCCTCTTCGGCGCCGACATGTTCGGCCAGATGGGTCAGGAACGCGATCACGTCATGCTTTGTCACCGCTTCGATCTCGTCGATGCGGGCCACGTCGAACTCCACATCCCGGGCCTTCCACACGGCCTCGGCATTCTCGCGCGGGATCACCCCGAGATCCGCCATGGCGTCGCAGGCATGGGCCTCGATCTCGAACCAGATGCGGAACTTGGTCTCGGGCGACCAGATGGCGACCATATCGGGGCGGGAATAGCGGGGGATCATGGGCGGAGCCTTGCGTTTGACACAGTTTGCGGGCGTCATACGGGGCATGGGCAGGACGAACAAGGATCAGAGGGGTCGCAGGCGGTGCTGAGCCTGGCGGAGTTCACGGGCCGCTGGTCCCTGTCGCGCGAGATCGCGGACCGGCTGGGCGGGTCCGGGCGGTTTGACGGGGCGGCGGTGTTCAGCCCCAGCCCGGACGGGTTGCTGTATGAGGAAGAGGGGAGCTTGACCCTGGCCCGCGGCGGCGCCTTCGCGGCGCAGCGCAGCTATGATTGGCGCGATGAGGGCGGGACGGTGGCGGTGCATTTCGCCGATGGCGCGTTCTTTCACCGCTTCGCGCTGAGCGAACGGCCGGAGGCGGCCCATTTCTGCGCGCCGGACCAGTACGACGTTGCCTACGATTTCTCCGCCTGGCCGGACTGGACGAGCCGCTGGACCGTCCGCGGCCCGCGCAAGGATTACGAAATGACCAGCCGCTACCGGCGCGCGGACTGACGGGGCCGCACCATCCCGGCGCGGCACCCCGGGCCAGCGGCGTGCCATGAGTATTTTTGCAAAGATGAAAGAGGATGCGTGCGCCAAGCCCGGGTCGTTAACCTTGACCGCCCGGTCGCTTGGCGGTCTTCGGCTTTGTGCGAATACGCATGTCGAACCTTGGGGTTCTGCGCGCGTCGGTAGGACCTCTCTCAGGCGGGCACGGCCAGTTCGGTGACGATGCGTGCGCCGGTCTCGAGCGTGCGATGCACCGGGCACTTGTCCGCGATCTCCAGCAGCCGCTCCTGCTGCGCCGTGTCCAGATCGCCCTCCAGGTGGATGCGGCGCACGAAACTGTCGATGCGGTCATGAGCGCCCTTGGCGTCCTGGCCGTGCACCTTGTCGTGCATCACGTCGACCGAGACATGGGTTAGGGGCCAGCCCTTCTGGCGGGCATACATCCGCAGGGTCATCGAGGTGCAGGCGCCCAGCCCGGCGGCCAGCAACTGGTAGGGTGTCAGCCCGCGATTGGTGCCGCCATAGGCCAGCGGCTCATCGGCCTGGATGTGATGGGAGGGGCCCGCGCTCACGTCCTGCAGGAACCCGGCGGGATCGGCCTCCGACACCCGGGTGATCCCCTCGGGCACGCCCGGGGGCGGGGCGGGCGGGCGCAGGTCCAGGTATCGCCCGACCCAAGCGGCGATCACTTCGGCGGCGTAATCCGCATCCGCAGCGCGGGTGATCAGGTGGTCCGCATCGTCGAGGGTGACGAAGCTCTTGGGATGTTTCGCGGCCGCGAAGATCTGCGTGGCGTTCTCGATCCCCACCTGCGCGTCCAGCGGCGCGTGCAGCACCAGAAGGGCGGCCTTCATCGCGGCGATCTCGGGGGCCAGTTTCTCGGCCGTCACATCCTCGACGAACGCCTTGCGGATCCGGAAGGGCCGCCCGCCCAGCTGCACCTCGGCCTCGCCCTGCGCCGCGATCGTCTCCAGCGCCTCGGCGAAATTATGGGTGACATGCCCGGGATCGAAGGGCGCGCCGATCGTCGCCACCGCCTTGACCCCCGGAATGCTGCGCACCGCCTTCAGCACCGCCGCCCCGCCCAGGCTGTGCCCGATCAACAGGCTGGGCGCCATGCCGCGGGCCGCCAGCGCCTCCGCCGCCAGCCGCAGGTCGGCGACGTTGGACGAAAACGTGGTGTTCCTGAACTCGCCCCCCGAATGCCCCAGCCCGGTGAAATCGAACCGCAAAACCGCGATCCCCATGGCCGCGAGCCGCTGCGCGATCCGGCGCGCGGCGGGGATGTCCTTGGAGCAGGTGAAGCAATGGGCAAAGAGCGCGGTGGCCAGGTGCGGGCCCTCGGGCAGGTCGAGACGCGCGGCAAGGGTGTCGCCGGAATGGCCGGTGAAGGTCAGCTTTTCGGTAGGCATGGGGCAGCTCCGTGGTTGGAGCCAGAGAATGGGCGCGGGCCGTGCCGTGAACAACCCATGTGTCAGCCCCGTCACGCAAGGGTGACGACGCGCGGGCACGATGAAACAATCGGTGCGCCATGCAAAAGGGCGCCCGAAGGCGCCCTTTCTATCCGCTCCCGCGGGATCAGCAGCTGTAATAGAGCTTGTATTCCACCGGGTGCGGCGTGTGCTCGTAGGCATACACCTCTTCCCATTTCAGCTCGCAATAGCCGTCGATCTGGTCCTTGGTGAACACGTCGCCCGCCAGCAGGAATTCGTGATCCGCCTCCAGCGCATCGAGCGCTTCGCGCAGGGAGGCGCAGACGGTCGGGATCTCGGCCAGCTCCTCGGGGGGCAGGTCGTAGAGGTCCTTGTCGGACGCCTCGCCCGGGTCGATCTTGTTCTTGATCCCGTCGAGACCGGCCATCAGCAGCGCGGCGAAGCACAGATAGGGGTTGGCCGCCGGGTCCGGGAAGCGGGCCTCGACGCGCTTGGCCTTGGGGCTCTCGGCCCAGGGGATCCGGACGCAGCCGGAGCGGTTGCGCGCGGAATAGGCCCGCAGCACCGGCGCCTCGAAGCCCGGGATCAGGCGCTTGTAGGAGTTGGTCGAGGGGTTGGTGAAGGCATTCAGTGCCTTGGCGTGTTTCAGGATGCCACCGATGAAATACAGCGCCTCCTGGCTCAGGTCGGCATATTTGTCGCCCGCGAAGAGCGGCTTGCCGTCCTTCCAGATCGACATGTTCACATGCATGCCGGTCCCGTTATCGCCCGCGATGGGCTTGGGCATGAAGGTCGCCGACTTGCCATAGGCATGCGCGACGTTGTGGATCACGTACTTGTACTTCTGCAGCTCATCGGCCTGGTGGGTGAGCGAGCCGAAGATCAGGCCCAGCTCGTGCTGGCAGGACGCCACCTCGTGGTGATGCTTGTCGACCTTCATCCCCATGCGCTTCATGGTCGACAGCATTTCCGAGCGCAGATCCTGCGCCGCGTCGATCGGGTTGACCGGGAAATAGCCGCCCTTGATGCCGGGCCGATGCCCCATGTTGCCCATCTCGTACTCGGCATCCGAGTTCCAGGCCGCATCCTGTGCGTCCACCTCGAAGGAGACCTTGTTCATCTCGACCGAGAAGCGCACGTCGTCGAACAGGAAGAACTCCGCTTCCGGCCCGAAATAGGCCACGTCGCCGATGCCCGAGGATTTCAGATAGGCCTCGGCCTTCTCGGCGGTGCCGCGGGGGTCGCGGTCATAGGCCTCGCCGGTGTCGGGCTCGACGATGGAACAGTGCAGGCACAGGGTCTTTTCCGCGTAGAACGGGTCGACATAGGCGCTGTTGGTGTCCGGCATCAGTTTCATGTCGGACTGGTCGATGGACTTCCATCCGGCGATCGAGGAGCCGTCGAACATGAAGCCCTCTTCGAGGAAGTCGGCATCCACCTGGTCGGCGATCACCGTCACGTGCTGCAGCTTGCCGCGCGGGTCCGTGAAGCGGATATCGACATATTCGATTTCCTCGTCTGCGATGGTCTTGAGAACAGCGTCCTTGCTCATGTGACCTTTCCTTTTCAGTCGATTGTATGTGTTGTGATTGTGTCCCGGACCCGGCTGACGCCCGCGGTCAGAGTGCGTCTTCGCCGGTTTCCCCGGTGCGGATACGGATGGCCTGCTCGACCGAGGAAACGAAAATCTTGCCGTCGCCGATCTTGTCGGTCTTGGCGGCCTCGACGATGGCCTCGATGGCCGCGTCCGCCTGATCGTCCGGCAGGACGACCTCGATTTTCACCTTCGGGAGGAAGTCCACGACATACTCCGCGCCCCGGTAGAGCTCGGTATGTCCCTTCTGGCGTCCGAAGCCCTTGACCTCGACGACCGAAAGTCCCTGCACGCCAATCTCTTGGAGGGCTTCCTTCACTTCATCGAGTTTGAATGGCTTGATGACAGCCTCGATCTTCTTCATCCTCCGACTCCCTCTCGTTCCGTGGCTTCGTGGAGAACACTTTCAAATCTCCTCCACAATTCGGTAGCGTGTCCCCGTCCGGTGGCGTTCGCTGAAAAGCAGGGCGCTGTCTGCGATTTGTGCGGCATGCCCAAGAATTGGGCAAGGCGAAAACTCCTGGGTGAGGCAAGATGACGGAACTCCTGACAGCGGCCCGGATGCGGGCCATCGAGCAGGCCGCGATGGACAGTGGCGCGGTCACCGGGCTGGAGTTGATGGAGCGCGCCGGGCGCGGCGTGGTCGAGGCGGTCTTTGCCCAATGGCCGGATCTGGCGGCGGCCCCGCGCCGCGCGCTGGTGCTCTGCGGGCCGGGCAACAATGGCGGCGACGGGTTCGTGATCGCGCGCTTGTTGTACGGCTGGGGCTGGGCGGTGGAGGTGTGTCTCTACGGCGATCCCGAGAAGCTGCCGCCCGACGCGCGGGCAAATCACGACCGGTGGTGCGCGCTCGGCCCGGTGACGGTGCATGCGATCGACTCTGCGCCGCCGCAGGACGACAGCCTCGCCGTGCCCGAACGGGTCGACCTGCTGGTCGATGCGCTTTTCGGGACGGGGCTGGGGCGGCCCTTCACCGGGCCTTTCACGGTCTTCGCCGCGCCCGCGGTGCGCGCACAGTTGCGGGCGGATGCAACCCGTGCGGTGGCGGTCGATCTGCCCAGCGGGCTCTGTTCGGACAGCGGCCGCATTCTCGGGACCGCGCTGCCTGCCGACCTGACCGTGACATTTCATGCCTGCAAATGCGGCCATTGGCTCGGCGATGGGCCGGCGCTCTGCGGCAAGACCGTCGTGGCGGGTATCGGCCTCGACCGGACGCCGCCCGCGCGGGCGGAGGACGGCGTTCATGCGGTCGGAGCCCCCGCGGCGCGGGCGCTGGCCAAGGGTGCGGAGGATCACAAATATGGCCATGGGCATGCGCTGGTACTGTCCGGGCCGATGGGGCGTTCGGGTGCCGCGCGCCTTGCGGCGCGGGGGGCGTTGCGGGTCGGCGCTGGGCTGGTGACGGTGGGCGCGCCGGGCGCGGCGATGATGGAATGCGCCACGCAACTGACCGCGATCATGCTGCGGCGCTGCGACGGGGCCGAGGGGCTGGCCGCGGCGCTGGAGGATGCGCGGCTGACCACCCTGTGCCTCGGGCCCGGTCTGGGCATCGGGGCGGAGACCCGGGCGCTGGTGGCGACCGCGCTGGCTGCGGGGCGGGCGACCGTGCTGGACGCGGACGCGCTCAGTGCCTTTGCCGAGGCGCCCGATGCCCTGTTCCGCGACCTGCATCCGCACACGGTGCTGACCCCCCATGGCGGCGAGTTCGCGCGGCTCTTTCCGGATATCGCCGAGAAACTCGCTGCCCCTGCCACCAGGGGTCCGGCCTACTCCAAAGTTGATGCCACCCGGGCGGCGGCGGCGCGGGCGGGCTGTACGGTGCACTACAAGGGGCCCGATACGGTCATCGCGTCGCCGGACGGGCGCTGTGCGATCAACGCGGCGGCCTATGCGCGCGCGGCCCCCTGGCTGGCGACCGCCGGGTCCGGCGATGTGCTGGCCGGGATGATCACGGGGCTTCTGGCGCGCGGGCTTCCCCCCCAGGAGGCTGCCGAGACCGGCGCCTGGCTTCATGTCGAGGCCGCCCGCGCCTTCGGTCCGGGCCTGATCGCCGAGGACCTGCCGGAGATGCTGCCGCAGGTGATCCGCGCCCTCGATACGCCGTAGCTCAGGGTTTGAGCAGCACCTCGGTTTCCCAATCCCGCAGGAGCGGCCTTGCAGCGGGGAAGGGGGCATCCTCGGCCTCGCGCAGTTCCGGGAAGATCTCGAACAGCTCCTCTTGGGCGGCGCGGCCCAGGGTCGACAGGATCGCGGGGCCGGGGCGCAGGCTCTCGGCCCAGATCCCGTCCGCGCGCACGATCTGGTGCCGATCGAACATGAAATGATGATAGGTGACCGGCTCCAGGTCGTAGACCTGCACGATGGTGTCGTCGTTCACCAGATGCGCCGCCGCCGCCAGCACCTGCGCGCTGCCAAACAGCAGGTCCGCGCGCCAATCCTCCAACAACACCCGGTGCTGCCGCGACACGCGCATGTCCCGCGCCGGCCGCCCCGGCCCCAGCGCGCCCGCGCGCAGCAGGATGGGCCGGAAGCGTGGGTTGCCGGCAAGCTTCGCGCTGTCGATCCGCGCGGACCCGACCCAGCGCACCGGCTGCGCCCCATCATCGCGGGTCAGCACCAGATCGCCCACCTGCAATGCCTCCACCGGGCAGGTGCCACCGGGCACCTCGATCAGGGTCCCCGGGGTGAAGCAAGGCGGGGTGGCGTAGGTGGCAGCCGGTGTCGCGGTCCTGCCCGGACCTTCGGAGGCGCTGATCACCCGCAGCGGCACGCCCACGGGTGGAAAAGTCCCGATGAAGGCCAGCCCTTCGGTGCTGCCGAAGGAGTTGTTGAACTCGGAATCCGGCTCGCGAATGTTGAAGCCGATGATGGTGTAGGTGTCGGTACCGTCAGTGACCTGCAGGGTATACTCGGCCTCCACCCGCCGCCCGGGGGCGTACTGCGTACCGCCGAACTGGGTGGTCGCGGCAAGGGCCTGCGTGCCGTCATTGTCGGCGAAGTTCACATCCCCCTCGTTATCGCGGATCGAGATCGGCACCCAGCCGTTGCTCTGCAGCGTGATGAATCGGTCCGGCAGATGGCGTCCCGCGCCTTGGTTACCGCCCGACAACCCGTCGGGCACCGCGGTCCCGGGGACAGGCACACCATCGCTGCCGGTCACCCCCTCTTGCACGAGGACCTGATCGGCGGCCAGCGCCCAGATCTGGTAGGTTTCCATCTTGCTACTCTCACTGACACACGGCGCTGTTTCCCGCTGCGGACGCGCATACAAGCATCTGTTTCGAGGGATACATCACAATTCTTAATTTGTTACTGGCACGAAACCCGGACGGCTGCAAATGCCCCTTTGAAAGGCGGCCGCGGTTTGCTAAGAGCCGCCCATCGCGGGTGTGGCGGAACTGGTAGACGCACCAGATTTAGGTTCTGGCGCCGCAAGGCGTGGGGGTTCGAGTCCCTTCACCCGCACCATCCACACCTGATACGTTCCCCGGCTCAACACTCCTCGCTGGGCGGGCGGATCCGTCGCGCAGGCTGGCCCTGGATTTGTGCGCGGGGGATCCCTGCGCAGGGGGCGAAAACCAGCGGCGCGAGGCGGCGTGGCCGTCGGGCGGCGCATCCGTCCCGTCTATGCCCTCCGGTCTGTGCCAGAACGTGTCTCTCCGGCGCCCCGTTTTCCAGAGGCCGCAATCGATCCTCCGGGCGCGTCCCGCCGCCCCAAGCCTTCGCGGCTGAAAAATGCCCGAACGCACATACCCCTCATCACCGCGAGGATGGCCGTGGGACTTCGGGCGCAAGGGGAGCAGACGCACCTGCGTCGGCCAGAAGGGTCCACATGCTCACCGCTCGTTCTCAAAACGCGCCTCGCGCTGCCACGCGGAAATCCATGCGTCCGCAGCCTAGCAGAACTCCGCAACCTTGGCGTCGATCCGGCGGATCCCTTCGGCGATCCGGTCCGCCGGGATCGAGGAATAGCCCAGCCGGAAGAATTCCGTCGGTTGGTCCGGGCCGCTGAAGAACGGCGCACCCGGCTCGATCACCACGCCGTCGCGCAGCAGCGCTTGACCCAGCGCCACGGTATCGACCCCGTCCGGCGCCTTGATCCACAGGCTCGTGCCCCCGAACCGGGCCGCACCCACCATCTCCAGGGCGGTTCCGTCCAACGCCTCCACCGCGGCCATGCGGCGCTTGGCGAACTCCCGCCGCATGTCGCGCATGAGCAGATCGTAGTGACCCTGCGCCAGGAAATAGGCCGCCGTGCGCTGCAGATGCCCGGGCGGATGGCGCAGCATCATCGTGCGCAACTCCTTCGCCTCGGCGATCACCGGCGCCGGACCAACCAGGTAGCCCAGCCGCAGCCCCGGAAACATCGCCTTGGAAAAGCTGCCCGCATAGAGCACGCGCTGATGCCGGTCCATCGCCTTCAGCGCCGGGCTCGGCGGTTCGAGAAAGCTCATCTCGAACTCGTAATCGTCCTCCACGACGATGAAATCGCGCGCCTGCGCCATCTCCAGCAGCCGTTCGCGCCGTGCCCGCGTCAGCGTGGCGCCCGTGGGGGCATGGTGGCTGGGGGTGACGAACACCGCCTGGGTGCCCGCGGGAATGTCCTGCGGCACCAGCCCGTCGCGGTCCACATCCACCGTCGTGACCTCCGCCCCGCACCAGCGCAGCGCCTGCAGCGTGTCGGGATAGCACGGGTTCTCGCAGATCGCCTTCAGCGGCGCGCGGGTCAGAAGCTCGATCGCCAGCCACAGGGCATTCTGCGCCCCAACGGTGATCAGCACCTGGTCGCGCGTGGCCGTGATCCCCCGCCGCGGCAACATCCGCGACAGGATGTAGTCGACCAGGAGCGGGTCGTCGGTGGCCTCGTTGCTGGCCATCAGGTCGAAATCCCGCGTGCCCATCGCCTGCCGGACGCATTCGCGCCAGGCGGTGTGATTGAACAGGCTGGTGTCCATCTCGCCGAAAACGAACGGGTAGGGCAGGGCGCGCCAGTCCTTCGGCTTGATCACCCGGCGCCGGGCGCGCAGGTTCTCCGACAGCACGTTGCGCCAAAGCGCACTGTTGTCGACCGGTTCGGCCTCGGTCCCCACGGGCAGCAGCGACAGGGTCTCGGTGTCGGCCACACGGTAGCCGCTGCGGCTGTGGGCTTCGAGATAGCCCTGCGAGACCAGCTCCTGAAAGGCCAGGGTGACGGTCATCCGCGCGACCCCGAGATGCGCGGCCAGCTTGCGCGAGGACGGCATCAGCGCCCCCGGCAACGCCTGCTTGGACAGGATCGACGCCACGACGGTTTCGCGAATCTGGGTTTGCAGCGGTCTGTTGGTCGTCCGGTCGAGAAAGAAGACATCCGCCGCGATACGAGGTTTGGCCATGGCTCAGCATGTTAGCCGAACTGGTCTAAGTCAATAAAATTTCTGGCCCTAACGTCGAGTCCGGGATTCGCCTTAACCAGCCCACAGCTTGGGGGGAGGACATGACGCATTTCCTGCAAGCGATGCGCCAAGGCGCAGCCAAAAATGGAGGACCATATGACATTTCTTTCCCGGATGACGTCCAGTGCGGCAATTGCACTGACCGCGACCATCATGAGCATGGGCGTGGCCGATGCAAAGAACTTCAAGATCGCCGTCGGTGACAGCGGCGGCAGCAGCCAGGAGGCCACCGGTCTCGCCTTCGTCGAAGCCCTCGAAGAACTTTCGGGCGGTGAGCACACCGGAACCCTGTTCCTGAACGGACAGCTCGGCTCCGAGCAGGACACCGTCAACGAGGCCGCCATCGGCACGCTCGACATGTCGATCCTGGCCATCAACAACGTCACGCCCTTCTCGCCCACCGTGGGCGTGTTCTCGCTGCCCTATGTCATCCTCAGCCTCGAAGATGCCGAGAAGCTGACCCAGGGTCCGATCGGCGCAGAGCTGACCGAGAACACCATCAACGACGCAGGCGTGCGCATCATTGCCTGGACCTACACCGGCTTCCGGCGCCTGACCAACTCCAAGCAGCCGGTCACCTCGGTCGCCGACCTGCAGGGGTTGGTGATCCGCGTTCCCAAGAACGAGATCATGATCGACACCTACAAGGCCTGGGGCATCAGCCCGACGCCGATGGCATGGTCCGAGACCTTCGCCGGCCTGCAGACCCAGGTCGTCGATGGCCAGGACAATCCCTACATCACCATCAACGCGATGAAGTTCTACGAGGTACAGAAGTACGTCACGAACCTGCGCTACATCTTCTCGATCGAGCCGCTGATCATCTCCGAGCAGGTGTTTCAGGAACTCTCCGCCGAAGACCAGGAGATCGTTCTCGAAGCCGGCAAGCGCGCCACGGCCGCCTCGTCCCAGTTCCTCCGCGAGAAGGAAGCCGAGATCAAGGAACTGCTCATCGAAAAGGGCATGGAGATCATGGATCCGGTGAACAACGAGGAAGAGTTCATCACGCTCGCGACCGAGGCCGTCTGGCCGAAATTCTACGACAGCATCGGCGGCATCGAGAAGATGAATGCCGTCCTGGCCGAGATCGGCCGCGATCCCGTCACCGAATAAGTCGGACGCCGAAAGCATGACAGGCGCCCCCGGGCGCCTGTCTCAGCCGAGTGGGAGGGGACCATGACCAAATTCTGGCACATCGTCGACAATATCGAGAGCTACATCTGTCGGACCTTGCTGGCGATCTTCGTTTGCCTGCTGTTCCTGCAGGTGATCGTCCGGACACTGTTCGACTTCTCGTTCTCGTGGGTCGAAGAGCTGTCGATCTACATGTTCGTCTGGTTCGTGTTCTTCGGGGCCAGCTATGCCGCCAAGATGGGCGCGCATAACCGCGTCACCTTTCAGTTCAAGTTCCTGCCACCGCGCAAAATCAAGTATATCGAGGCGTTTGCCGATCTCTTCTGGATCTTCTTCAACGTCTATTTCGTCTACCTGGCGATCGATTTCATCTTCAACAAGATGAACCGGTTCCAGTCGTCCCAGACCATGGGGTTCCACCTCAGCTGGGTCTACATCGTGCTGCCCATCGCGTTCTCGCTGATGACGTTCCGGGTTCTGCAGGTGAATTACCGCAAGATCGTTCTGGGCGAGGATTTGCGCGATCCCGACGCCATCGACCTCGACGAAGTCCGCGCTGGAACCGACGACGCCGCACGCAAGCCGCGCCGCGATGAGGAGCAGAACTAATGGAAAGCGAAATCATCCTGATCCTGTTCGGCGGGTTCCTGACGCTGTTGCTGATCGGCGCACCGATCACGGTCGCGCTCGGGGTCTCCACGCTGATCTCCTTCCTCTATCTCGGCGAGAACCCGATCAAGTTCGTGCAGATCGCCTTCACCTCGGTGGGCTCCTTCCCGCTGATGGCCCTGCCGGCCTTCATCCTGGCGGGCGCCCTGATGGAGGCATCCGGACTGTCGCGGCGGCTGATCAACGTGGCCGAGAGCTTCGCGGGGCCCTTCACCGGCGGCATGTCCGCGGCAACCGTGTTCGCCTGCCTGTTCTTCGGGGCGATCTCGGGCTCCGGGCCCGCGACGACGGCGGCCGTCGGCATGCTGATGATCCCGGCGATGATCCAGCGCGGCTACGGGCGCAGCTATTCCTCGGCCATCACCGCGTCGTCGGGCGGCCTGGGCATCGTGATCCCGCCCTCGATTCCGCTCATCATCTTCGGCATCGCCGCGCTCGGCATGCCCGCGCCGCCCGAAGCGGTGGAGAAATTCGGCACCTTCCAGACCGTGTCGATCCCGAAACTGTTCATCGCCGGCTTCATGCCTGCCTTCCTGATCGCCGGCAGCCTGCTGCTGATGAACTACATCCTGGCCAAGAAGCACGGCTACAAGGGCTCCGCCGAGGGCTGGTCCGCGCGCCAGATCTGGTGCGAGTTGTATCGCGGCTTCTGGGCGCTCATGGCGCCGCTGGTGATCCTGGGCGGCATCTATTCGGGCTTCTTCACGCCGACCGAGGCGGCCATCGTGGCGATCTTCTACACGCTGGTGGTGGGCACGGTCATCTACCGCGAGTTGAGCTGGCAGAAGCTCTTCACCGCGCTGGAGACCACGACCTGGCTGACCGGGCGGGTGCTGCTGATCATGTTCACCGCGACCGTTTTCGGGCGGCTGCTGGTGGAAAACCAGATCCCCGCCGTGATCGCCAATGGCATGCTGTCGATCACCGACAACATCTACATCATCTGGACGCTGGTGATCCTGTTCCTGCTGTTTGTCGGCATGTTCATGGAAACGCTGGCCACCATCCTGATCCTGGTGCCGGTGATGCTGCCGGTGGCCTACAGCGTCGGCATCGACCCGATCCATTTCGGTGTGGTCATGGTGTGCTGTCTCGGAATCGGGTTCCAGACCCCGCCCCTGGGGGAGAACCTGTTCATCGCCTCGGGCATCTCGAACATCTCGATCGAGCGGATCTCGGTCGCGGCACTGCCCTTCGCCTTCATCAACACGGTCGCGATCTTCATCATCGCCTTCGTCCCCGAAATCACGCTCTGGCTACCGCGGCTTCTCGGCTACTGACCCCGGTCGGAATTGGAGTTTCCCATGAAACAGATGATCACCCACATCCTGTGCGCGACCGACCTGTCCAAGCACTCGGCCTATACCATGTGCCACGCGGCCAACCTGGCGGCGGTGACCGGCGCCAAGCTGCACCTGGTGCACGCGGTCCAGCCGATGAGCGACGAGACCCGGATCGCGCTGCAACTCTACATGCAGACCACCGGATCCAGCGAAACCGCCGACAAGGCCCGGCATGCCCATCTCAAGACTGTCATGGCCGAGCGCCAGCGCGAATTCTGGGCCCATGTCAGCGAGGAAGACCGCGACATCCAGAACCAGGTGGCGTCGATCGAGCTGGTCGATGGCCACCCGGCCGAGGTCATCCTGCGCCGGGCGACCGAACTGGAATGCGACCTGATCGTGCTGGGGGCCCATGAACACGGCTTCTCGCACACCTTCCTCGGCACCGTCGCGAAACGCGTTCTGCGCCGATCCACCATTCCGACGCTCGTGGTCCCGTATCGCGATACCGCCCCGAGCGCCTAGCCCCCAATAACAGGAGTATCACCGATGACCAAGACACTGACCGCCCAGGACCTGTCCGAGACCTTCGATGCCTTCAACCGGCATGACATCGACGGCGTGATGACCCATTTCGCCGACGATTGCGTGTTCTACACCGTCGGCGGCAACGAGGCCCACGGCACCCGCATCGATGGCGCCGAGGCGATCGCCAAGGCCTTCTCCGGGGTCTGGGGCTCCATGTCGGACGCCCATTGGGACCACCACAGCCATTTCGTGCATGGCGACCGCGCGGTGTCGGAATGGACCTTCTCGGGGACCGATGCCGACGGCATGCGCGTCGAGGCACAGGGTGCGGACCTCTTCACCCTGCGCGACGGCAAGATCGTCGTCAAACAGGCCCTGCGCAAATCCCGGCCCCCGTTCAAAGCATAACTTTCATCTCCTTGATGGAGCACCAAAATGCCACACAGACCGAAGCACTGGCCCAAGGCCAGCTACGATCCACGCTACGATCCGATCATCGACGCGGGCCCGGGGCATAACCGGGACCACGCGCCGACCTACTGGATCGACACCGCGGGCACCCCGCCCGAGGATGACGGCCCGATCACGGGGGATATCGACGCCGACGTGGTGGTCGTGGGCTCCGGCTATACCGGGCTATCCACGGCGATCCACCTGGCCAAGGAGCATGGCATCAAGGCCCATGTTCTCGAAGCCAACACCGTTGCCTGGGGCTGCTCCACCCGCAATGGCGGGCAGGCGCAGATCTCGTCCGGCCGCCTCAAGCGGTCCGAGTGGATCAAGCGCTGGGGCGTCGAGGTCGCCAAGGACATGCACGCCGAAGTCTGCGAGGCGTTCGAGCTGTTCAACGACCTGATCGGGTCCGACGACATCGACTGCGATCCGCAGACGGGGGGCCATTTCTACACCGCCCACCGCGACAAGGTCATGCCGAAGCTGGCCAAGGAATGCGCCGTGCTCAACGACGTGTTCGGCTACGGCGCGCGCATGGTGTCCCGCGCGGAGCTGCACGAGAGATACGTGCGCGACCAGGAGGCCCACGGCGCCCTGTGGGAGCCTGACGGCACCTCGGTGCACGCCGCCAAGCTGGCCTTCAGCTATGTCCGGCTGGCGCGCAAGCTCGGGGCCAAGATCCATACCGCCAGCCCGGTCATGGGCTGGAAGATCGTCGACGGCGTGCATCACCTGACCACACCGGGCGGGACCGTGCGCGCGCGTGCGGTGGCGCTGGCCACGGCCGGCTACACTCCGCCGGGGCTGAACGAGAAGACCAAGCACCGGCTGATGCCGATCCTGTCCAACTCCATCGTGACGCGTCCGCTGACCGATGACGAGAAGGCCGAATGCGGCTTCCAGGTGAAATCGCCCCTGACCGACACCCGGACCTTGCGGCATTACTACCGCTTCCTGCCCGATGGCCGCGTCCAGATCGGCAGTCGCAGCGCCATCACGGGCCCGGATGCGGAGAACCCCAAGCACCTGGATCTGCTGCAAAAAGGGCTCTACCGCAAGTTCCCGGCGCTCGAAGGCATCGAGCTGGATTACTCCTGGTGGGGATGGGTGGATGTCAGCCACGACATGATGCCCCGCATCTTCCAGCCCGACCCGAAGCAGACGATCTTCTACGCGATGGGCTATGGCGGCAACGGGGTCATGTACTCCGCACAGGCCGGCAAGCGCATGGCGCAGATGGTGGCGGGGCAGGGCCGGGAGCTGAAGCTGCCGATCTTCACCTCGCAACTGCCGAGCCACGGCATCCTCACCCCCTTCCGCAGGTTGGGCCAGCGGATCGCCTATCCCTACTACTACGTACGCGACGAAATTCTCTGAATTCCTGAAGAAAGGACAAGACCGATGAAAATGACGACCGAAGAGGCCTTCGTGAAGGTTCTGCAGATGCACGGTATCGACAACGCCTTCGGCATTATCGGTTCCGCCATGATGCCGATCTCCGACCTGTTCCCGCAGGCGGGCATCAAGTTTTGGGACTGTGCCCATGAAACCTCCGGCGGCATGATCGCCGACGGCTACACCCGCGCCACGGGCAAGATGTCGATGATGATCGCCCAGAACGGCCCCGGCATCACCAACTTCGTGACGCCCGTGAAGACCGCCTACTGGAACCACACGCCGCTTCTGCTGGTCACGCCCCAGGCGGCCAACAAGACCATCGGCCAGGGCGGCTTCCAGGAAATCGAGCAGATGAAACTGTTCGAGGACATGGTGTGCTACCAGGAAGAGGTCCGCGACCCCTCGCGCATGGCCGAAGTCCTGAACCGGGTGATCGAGAAAGCCTGGCGCGGCTCCGCCCCGGCGCAGATCAACATCCCGCGCGACTACTGGACCCAGGTGATCGACATCGAGCTGCCCCAGATCATCCGTCTGGAGCGCCCGCAGGGTGGCGAGCAGGCCGTCAAGGACGCCGCCAAGCTGCTCTCCGAAGCCGAGTTCCCGGTGATCCTGAACGGCGCGGGCGTGGTCCTGTCCGGCGGGATCGAGGCGTCCGCCAAACTGGCCGAAGCGCTGGATGCGCCCGTGGCCTGCAACTACCAGCACAACGATGCCTTCCCCGGCTCGCACCCGCTGGGCGTTGGCCCGCTGGGCTATAACGGCTCCAAGGCGGCGATGGAGATCATCCAGAAGGCCGACGTGGTCCTGGCCCTCGGTAACCGTCTGAACCCGTTCAGCACGCTGCCCGGCTACGGCATCGACTACTGGCCGAAGGACGCCAAGATCATCCAGGTCGACATCAACTCCGACCGCATCGGTCTGACCAAGAAGGTCGACGTGGCCATCCAGGGCGACGCCAAGCGCGTGGCCGAGCAGCTTCTGGAGAACCTCTCCGACGGGGCGGGCGACAAGGGCCGCAAGGCGCGCAAGGAACTGATCGCGCTGACCAAATCCCGCTGGGCGCAGGAACTGTCTTCGATGGATCACGAGGACGATTCCGACGAGGGCATCGACTGGAACGAGCGCGCCCGCAAGGCCAAGCCCGATCACATGTCGCCGCGCCAGGCCTGGCGTGCGATCATGTCCGCGCTGCCCAAGGACGCGATCATCAGCTCCGACATTGGCAACAACTGCGCCATCGGCAACGCCTATCCGTCCTTCGAGAAGGGCCGCAAGTACCTCGCGCCCGGCCTCTTCGGACCCTGCGGCTACGGCCTGCCGGCGATCCTCGGCGCCAAGATCGGCTGCCCGGACGTCCCCGTGGTGGGCTTTGCCGGGGACGGCGCCTTCGGCATCTCGATGAACGAGATGACCGCCTGCGGGCGCGGCGACTGGCCGGCGATCACCATGGTGGTGTTCCGCAACTACCAGTGGGGCGCGGAAAAGCGCAACACGACCCTGTGGTTCGAGGACAACTTCGTCGGCACCGAGCTGAACGAGGGCGTCAACTATGCCGAGATCGCCAAGGGCTGCGGCCTCAAGGGCGTGCAATGCACCGGCATGGAAGAGCTGACCGATGCGCTCAACACCGCTGTGCGCGAGCAGATGAACGATGGCGTGACCACCTTCATCGAAGTCGTGCTGAACCAGGAACTGGGCGAGCCTTTCCGCCGCGACGCGATGAAAAAGCCGGTCTCGGTTGCCGGGATCAATCGCGAGGACATGCGCCCGCAGCAGGTCGTCTGAGCCTGAAAAACCCTGGAGGGCGCCCCACGGGGTGCCCTCCCCAATCCCGGGCCCGCAAGGCGCATCCGCGTGTTGCGGCTCGTTCCAACCGTAGTGGCACGCCGACCCCCAACCGGCGCCGCGAGGAGATCCTGTCCCATGTCCACAACTTCGGAATCCTCCCCGACCCTGGCCGGGCGGACCACCGGCTTTCTGACCGAGAACGGGCCGGGTTTCGCGGTCTCCGTGGTCATCGCGGTCTGCGCGCAGTTCCTGTCGGATCACTACGGTGCCCCGGCGATGCTGATGGCGCTGCTGCTCGGGATCGCGTTTCACTTTCTGGCCGAGGAAGGGCGCTGCGTCCCCGGCATCGCGTTCACCTCCAAGACCGTGCTGCGCATCGGCGTGGCGCTGCTGGGCGCGCGGATCAGTGTCGAGTTGCTGATCGGGCTGGGGCCGAAGCTGATCGGGCTGGTGGTGGCGGGGGTCATCCTGACGATCCTCTTCGGACTTCTGGGCGCCAAGCTCTTGGGCCGTGGCTGGCGTTTCGCGCTGCTGACCGGCGGGGCGGTGGCGATCTGCGGCGCCTCGGCCGCCATGGCCATCGCGGCGGTCCTGCCCAAGAACGAGCATTCCGAGCGCAACCTGATCTTCACGGTGCTGAGTGTCACGATCCTGTCCACCATCGCGATGATCGCCTACCCGGTCATCACCGCCTGGCTCGATCTCGACGATCTCGCCGCCGGGGTGTTCCTGGGCGGGACCATCCACGACGTGGCCCAGGTGGTCGGCGCGGGCTTCTCGGTCAGCAACGAAACCGGCGAGACCGCGACCCTGGTCAAGCTGATCCGTGTGACCATGCTGGCCCCGGTGGTGCTGGTCTTCGCGCTGGCGATCCGCGCCTTTGCCGAGGACGCGCCCGGGCAGGGCGGCAAGCGCCCGCCGCTGATGCCGTTCTTCGTGATCATGTTCCTGGTGCTGGCGGCGATCAATTCCTTCGGCCTGATCCCGGCTGTGCTGCAGACCTTCCTCGCGGATCTGTCGAAATGGGCGCTGCTGGTGTCGATCGCCGCGGTCGGCATGAAGACCTCGCTGCGCACGATCTTCGATGTGGGCGGGCAGGCGATCATCCTCATCGTCGCCCAGACCGTCTTCATCGCGGCCTTCATCCTCTATGGCATCACCCATTTCGCCAGCTGACCCGAAAGGAGAGACCATGCGCGTTGTCGATTTCAAGGACGCCGGCGCCCCCGGCAAACGCCGCCTCGCGGACCTGCCCGACCGCGTGGTCGAGGGCGATCCGCACCACGAAACCCAGGTCCGCTTCACCAGTCCCGATGGCGCGCTTCTGGCCGGAACCTGGACCAGCACGCCGGGCAAATGGGTCGCCTTCACCGACCGCGACGAATTCTGCGTGCTGCTGACGGGCCATATCAAGCTGGTGGGCGAGGACGGAACCGAACAGGAATTCCGCGCCGGTGACAGCTTCCTGATCCCGAACGGGTTTCGCGGGTTCTGGCACGTGCTGGAGCCGACGACCAAGCATTTCGTCATCCGGGTCCACGAACCCGCCTGACCGGCACGCCCGCCTCCTTTGTCCCCCTGCCTTCATTCCAAGGACTGACGCCATGAAACCACTTCAAATGATCCTGGCCAACGCGGCGCGCTCGGACCGCAAGATCGCCCTGAGCGAAGGGGAGGACCCGCGCGTCGTCGCGGCCGCCGTGCAGGCCCGCAAGCAGCGCGTGGCGCGGGTCGTGCTGGTCGGGGACCGCGCCACCATTGTCGCCCGTCTCGCGGAGGCGGGCGGGGCCGAGCTGGACGGGATCGACGTGCACGACCCGCGCGAGGATCTGCACCGCGCCGAGATGGCCGCCACCTATCACCAGCTGCGCAAGCACAAGGGCGTCACCGAAGCCGACGCCGAGGCCGCGATCCTCAATCCCCATGTCTATGCTGCGCTGCTGGTCAGGCTGGGCCATGCGGACGGCACCCTCGGCGGGGCCACGGCCACCACCGCCGAAATCGTGCGCACCGCGATCCAGGTGATCGGCACCGCGCCGGGCGCGAAGATGGTGTCGAGCTTCTTCCTGATGCTGCTGTGCAAGGACCACCACGAGAAGAAGGGCGGGCTGGTGTTCGCGGATGCGGGGCTGGTGATCGACCCGACCGCGGCGGAGATGGCCGAGATCGGCCGGGCCTCGGCGGCCTCGCTGGTCCAGCTGACCGGCGAGACACCGCGGGTGGCGATGCTGTCCTTCTCTACCCGCGGCAGTGCCAGCGGCGACAAGGTCTCCAAGGTCGTCGAAGCCACCGAGATCTTTCGCCAGCTGGCCCCGGAGGTCACCGTCGATGGCGAGTTGCAGTTCGACGCCGCCTTCGTGCCCGAAGTGGCCACAGCCAAGGCGCCGGATTCCGCCATCGGCGGCAGCGCCAATGTCTTCGTCTTCCCCAACCTCGACACCGGCAACATCGCCTACAAGATCGCGCAGCGTATCGGGGGGGCCGTGGCGATCGGACCGATCCTGCAGGGGCTCGCGCTCCCGGCGAACGACCTGTCCCGCGGCTGCTCGGCCGAAGACGTGCTGCACATGATCGCCACCACCGCCGCGCAATGCCAGGACGTCGCGCCGCATCACGCCGCCGCCCGGTAGCACGGCGTCAGGCCCGGCCCGCCCGCCGCTCCGCCCGGTCGGTCTGCGCGGCGGGCGGGGCAGGCCCGCGCCCGCCCCCTGCAAGGCACCGACAGGGCACGGGCCCGGCCGCTGGGATCGCAACATGGCGGACGCTCTCTGAACAATCGCTTGGCGGGCCGAGGGCAGGGCGGGCGCGGCACGCCGCAGCCGGTCGAAACGGCACGCCCGTGCTCTGCCTGCGGATCAAGCCGATCCAGTCCTGCGGCCCGTCCCGCGCACACAAGGCGCGCAAGATGACGGGTTTAATCCGAGACTCACCCGAATGCGGGCGGGGCCCGATGCCCGAGCGATGCGCGGACCGGCGGTCCCTCGCGCCGCGCGCCTGTGCCCGGTTCTTGGGCATCCGACCGGCAAACGGGCAAACGCGGGGCGGCGGCACATTGTTTGCTTTCCAAACCGGCGCGGCCTTCGTATCCCGATGGGGTCGCCCCTTTGCCCCAGTTCCAGCAGTACGACCGCCCATGACCGAATTGAAGCCGCTCCGCAAACCGACCCAGACCCTCAGCGTCCGTCTTTCCGAACTGCTCCGGCAGATCTACCCGGACCTGAACACCGATATCCTGAGCAGCCAGGTGCTCGACGCCTTCTTCCCCGAAGGCACCGGGCGGCGCAAACGGGCGCGCACGCCGGGCAACAACCTGTGGTCGGAGCACGACGCGGTGCTGATCACCTATGGCAACTCGCTGATGGACGGGGTGCACAAGCCGCTCGACCTGCTGCACGACTTCCTGGTGGAGTATCTCAAGGGCGTGGTCAACGGCGTGCATATCCTGCCGTTCTTCCCGTTCACCTCCGATGACGGGTTCGCGGTCACCGACTACCGCGCGGTGAACCCGACGCTCGGGGACTGGCCCGATATCAACCGCATCGCCGACGAGTTCCTGCTGATGTCGGACCTGGTGCTGAACCATGTCTCCAGCCAGGGCGCATGGTTCAACGCCTACCGCCAGGGGCACGCCCCCTATGACCGGTTCTTCTTCGAAGCCTCCCCCGAGGACGACCTGTCGGACGTGGTCCGTCCGCGCACCACGCCGCTGCTGCAACAGGTCGAGACCGCCAACGGGCCGCGCCATGTCTGGTGCACCTTCAGCCATGACCAGATCGACCTGGATTTCCGCAACCCCGAGGTGCTGCTGGAATTCCTGCGCATCATGCGGCTGCATATCGACAATGGCGTGCGGATCATCCGGCTCGACGCGGTGGCCTTCATCTGGAAGGTGATCGGCACCCCCTCGATCCACCTGCCGCAAACCCACGCCATCGTCCGGCTGATGCGCCTGCTGTGCGACTTCGCGCAGGAGCCGGTGATCCTGCTCACTGAGACCAACGTGCCCAATGCCGAGAACCTGAGCTATTTCGGCAACCGCAACGAGGCGCACGCGGTCTACAACTTCACCCTGCCGCCCCTTGTGCTGCATGCGATGATGTCGGGCACGGCGACCTATCTCAACCGCTGGAGCACGGGGATGCCGCCCGCGCAGCTCGGCTGTGCCTACCTGAACTTCACCGCCTCCCATGACGGGATCGGGATGCGCCCGGCCGAGGGCGTGCTGCCCGAGGACGAGAAGGCCCGCGTGATCGACACCGTGCGCGATCTCGGCGGGCTGGTCTCCATGCGCGCGCTGCCGGGCGGCGGCGAGAGCCCTTACGAGCTCAACATCACCTTCTTCGAGGCGATGGGCGCCACCTACAAGGGCCGCGACGACTACCAGGTCGCGCGCTTCCTCTGCTCCCAGACCATCGTGATGTCCCTCGAAGGCATCCCGGCCTTCTACATCCATTCCATGCTGGCCACGCCCAACGACCACGATCAGGTCACGCGGCGCGGCATGAACCGGGCGATCAACCGGCACAACTGGGACTACCCGCATCTCAAGGCGCTGCTGCACGATCCCGACACGGTCCAAGCGCAAGTGCTGGGCGCGCTGTCGGACCGGCTGCGGCTGCGGGCGCGCCAATCGGCCTTCCACCCCAACGCCACGCAATTCACCCTGCAACTGGACCCGCGCATCTTCGGTGTCTGGCGTCAAAGCCTCGACCGGCACCAGTCGATCTTCGCCCTGCACAATGTCAGCGACGAGACCGTCGTGGTCTCCCCCGCCGCGATCAACCTGATCGAAGGCGAGGGCTGGCACGACCTGCTGAGCGGCGAAGCGATCCGCAACGGCGGCGCCGAAATCGTGCTCGCCCCCTACCAGTGCCGCTGGATCTCGAACCGGGGCTGACATTCCCCCACGCATGGTTTTTTTGCAGCGAAACTGCGGTCAACGCTCACAGCACACAAGCTGGTCCACTTAAAGGGCAGATGTGCGGGACAAAGTGAGCTTTTGCTGCGTCTTCTCGAATGACCGCTTTTGTGTTCCGGTAGAGTTGAATACTTTTCAAAACTGGGCGTTGATCAAACGACGCGGGACTCCAGAAGTACTGGGCAAAAACTTAAGGGCCTTCATGTCACGCATTCCAAAAGACATCACCCCAATCATCAGCGAAATCGACAAAGAATTGAAAGCGGCAGGTGTGCCTCCGCTGGGTCGTCCAATGAATGCGATTATCAAGTTCGGACAGCGTTTCAATATGCCGATTTTGTTCACGAAGCCTCAGCCCGACGTCCCTGACCATCTGATTGGAAGTTGGAAGTACTCGGCAAGAATTCACGAGTGGTATGAGGAAGTTTATGGCGACGGTATCAAACTCGATCCGTCTGCCAATGCAAAGGTCGCGGTGCAGGCTGATGGTGATCTATGGGAACTCAAGCTGCCAATCATCTATGGTCTTTTCACGCCAGTAGTTGAAAGAGACATTTCTGATGAGGACGACGCAGTTGTTGGTGCTCCAAGATTGAACGCCTGTAAGCAGTTGTCGGGCATAACCGCCGCGCGACTAAATTACTTCAGCGACAATGATCTCGCCGAAGTCTATGGTATGTTCATGGTAGGCATGGACGTTCGACACGCATTCGACCGATTTTCCAAATCCAGCCACTTCTTCCCCGAAGCACAGAGCGATTGGACGACTGCTGTAATGCATATGACTAGTCAGAACCCGAACCATGGGCAGGCAAGATGGGCATCGCTCCAACTTGCTGAGAAGTTCATGAAGGGGTTGATTGAGGTGATAGGTGATGTATCGCCCATTCCTCAGACTCATAACCTGAAAAAGCTCTACGAAGCGCTGGCGCGTTCCATCATGGGATTGGATTTGGACAGCCTCCTAACTGATATCCAATGCTCGGCTGCAGTGCGATACGGTGAAGAGGCTTCCACGCGCGAGCAGTCTTACTCTGCGCACAAATCCAGCCTCCTACTTGTCAGAGCGCTCGGCTCAGTGAGGAATGCTAATTCTCCGAGTTGAACCCGCCTAGTGTTTTCGAGATCGTAGGAAGCCGACTTTCACAATACTTGCAGCATCGGTCAAAGTGGGCTCACAGCTGACATTTTCTGCACCGCGGAGGCCCTTTCGGTTTTGCTCAGGGTTCTGTCCTTAAACGCCACTGATCTCTAGAAGTCCGGCGATGGCGTAATCACGGGGACTTAGGAAACCACCCCCGCGTCCGGTTGGCAAACGCCACCAGCGACAGCATCACCGGCACCTCCACCAGCACGCCGACCACCGTGGCCAGCGCCGCGCCGGAGCCGAGGCCGAAGACGCTGATCGCCACGGCCACGGCCAGCTCGAAGAAATTCGACGTCCCGATCAGGGCGCAGGGGGCGGCGACCTCGTGCGGCACGCGCCAGGCCTTGGCGGCGTAATAGGCCACGAAGAACACCCCGTAGCTCTGGATCAGCAGCGGCACGGCGATCATCGCGATCACCAAAGGCGTCTCCAGGATCACGCGCCCCTGGAACCCGAACAGGAGCACCACGGTCAGCAAAAGCCCCGCTACCGAGGCGGGCTTTACCCGCGCCTGGAACGCGGCCAGCGCCTCCGCCCCTCCGCCGTCCAGCAGCCGTTTGCGCACCACCACGCCCACGGCCAGCGGGATCACCACGTAAAGCGCCACGGACAACAGCAGCGTCTCCCACGGCACCACGATATCCGTCACCCCCAGCAAGAGCGCCACGATGGGCGCGAAGGCAAAGACCAGCACCACGTCGTTCACGCTCACCTGCACCAGCGTGTAATTCGGATCGCCCTTGGTCATGTTCGACCACACGAACACCATCGCCGTGCAGGGCGCGGCCCCCAGCAGGATCACGCCCGCCAGGTACATCTGAGCATCCTCCGGCGGGATGAAGGGCGCGAAGACGTGGTTGAAAAACAGCACGCCCAACGCGGCCATGGTGAACGGCTTGACCAGCCAGTTCACCACCAGCGTGATCACCAGCCCCTTGGGCCGGGTCGCCACGCCCCCGAGCGCGCCGAAATCCACGCCCACCATCATCGGGAACACCATCGCCCAGATCAGCACCGCCACGGGCAGGTTGACCGACGCCACCTCCAGCGCCGCAAGCCCCGCGAACACCCCCGGCACCACGCTGCCCAAAACCAGCCCCGCGCCGATGGCCAGCGCCACCCAGACCGACAGATACCGCTCGAACCGCCCCATGGGCTCAGCCCGCCCCGTATTCCGCCACGTCCTCGGCGGCGGCCCTGCGGAAATCGCTCAGGAAATCCGGATCCGCCGCATGCACCCGGTTCCAGGTCGGGATGAACGGCGTCTCCGACGGGTTGTCGAGGAAGATCTGTCCCGCCCGCATGATGTTCTCCGCAAAGAGCTCGATCGACTGCTCCTCCCGGTGCCGGTCGATGGCCAGCCCGTTCATCATCGCGTCCGAGTAATACGCCTCCAAAAGGTCGAGCGCCGAGCGGTAATAGGTCGCCTTCAGGGTGCGGAACACATGGGTGGTGAACACCGTGCCATCCATCGCCAGCTTGCGGAAGATCGACTTGCAGATATCCGTGGACATCCGGCTCAGCCCCGCCGAGGCGTCATCCTCGCTCAGATCCTGGTGCTTGTGGTCGTAGGCGTCGCTGATCTCCACCTGGCAGACCGCCTTGGGCGCGAGGTTGCGCCAGGCCTCCGACAGAACCCCGATCTCCAGCCCCCAGTCCGACGGGATGCGCAGGTCCGGCAGGATGCCCGTGCGCATGGCGAACTCCCCCGACAGGGGATAGCGGAAGCTGCGCAGGTAATCGATATAGTCGCGATCCCCGATCACCCGTTTCAGCGCGATCAGCAGCGGGCTGACCAGCAGCCGCGTGACCCGCCCGTTGATCCTGTTCTCGCCGATCCGCGGGTAGTAGCCCTTGGCGACCTGGTAGGGGAAGTTCGGGTTCACCACCGGATAGACCAGCCGCGCCAGCATGTCCCGGTCATAGGTCAGGATGTCGCAATCGTGGATCGCCATGACCGCGCTGTCCTGACACGCCATCAGGTAGCCCAGGCAGGACCAGACGTTCTTGCCCTTGCCGGCCTCCTGCGGCGCCAGCCCCATGGTCTCCAGCCGCCGGCCCAACCCCGTCATCCGGGGGCTGTCGTTCCAGATGACGATATGGTCCTGCGGCAGCCGCCCGAAGAAATCCCGCGCATGGCGGTACTGCGCCTCGTCGGCCCGGTCGAGCCCGATGATGATCCGGTGCAGATAGGGCACCTCGCTCAGCTCATCCAGGATCCGGGGCAGGGCGGGCCCTTCCAACTCCGAGTAGAGCGAGGGCAGGATCAGGCTGATCTTGCGGCTGACGGAATAGGCCTTGAGCTCCTGCGTCAGCTCCTCGACCGAACGCGTCCGCAGATTGTGCAGCGTCGTGATGTTCCCGTTCTGATGAAAATCCGCCACGCCGGTCGCTCCTGCTTCATGCACCCAGCCCCGACAGTACGGCGCACACGGCGGCGTTCCAACCTTCCGGACCCGGTTTCGAGGTGCGACTGATACGCCCGTCCGCCTCTCCGGGCAGGGGGGCCAGGGGCGTGCCATGGGGGTTGGCCACGATCACGCCCCGGTCCGCGGCCTCCAGCATCTCGATATCGTTGGGCGCATCCCCCAACGCCAGCGTCCGACGGGGACGGTACTGCGCAACGATCTCGGCCATCCGGTCGGCCTTGGTGCCGCCGAAGGACAGGGTCAGAAACCGCCCCCCCCGCCGGGCCTGCACGCCCCGCGCGGCCAGGGCGGCGACAAAATCCGCCTCCTGCGCGGGCGTGCCGTCCCAGACCCCCGGCTCGGAAAACGCGCGCCGCCGGGCCAGGGCCGCCTGCGCGTCGGGCAGCCCGGTGATCGCCGCCACCCCGGCGGCATCCATGTCCCCGAAGCCGCAAAACCGCGCCCGCATCCCGGGCGCCAACCCATCCAGCACCGCGCGCAGCCGGGCGTAATCCGCCGCCCCCGCCTCCGGCGCGGCATGGGCCGGCAGGATCCCGGCCCCGTTTTCGACAATCGCCGGGCAGTCCTCGCGGCCCAGCTTCGCCCGCAAGGGTGCGATTTCCGCGGCGGTCTTGGAGCTGGCCAGCACCAGGGGGATCCGCCGCGCCTTCAGCGCGTCCAGCGCGGGCAGGGCAGGCCCGTAGCCATAGCTGTCATGGTCCAGCAAGGTGCCATCGAGATCGGTGAAAACCAGCAAGGAGGGCGCAGCGCTCATGCCCTTGCCTAGCGCGTGCACCGCACGCTGCCAAGCGGCCCGGCCCGCCGCACAGCCCCTCTTGCCATGGCCCCGGCATCTGGGATACGACCCCGCCACCGGGTGATTAGCTCAGTTGGTAGAGCGCTTCGCTTACACCGAAGATGTCGGGAGTTCGAGTCTCTCATCACCCACCAAGTCCTCCGCCAACAGCCCTGCGCGCCGCGTCGCGCGCATCGTATCGGCCCCGGGTCGTCCAACCGCGTTCCGCTACGGGTTGACCCAGCGTCACCTATCGGGTTGCATGCCGTCATAGCTTCATCTCTTTTGATTTCGGTTTTGACAGGGTCTGCCAGTGACACGTCTCGAGACATTCATGGATGGCGTGTCGCGCGCGGAAACGCCGGCGCAGATCTGGGATGCCGTTCTGCCCTTCGCGCACAGCTTCGGGATCGACAAGGTCAGCTACCACAACACCCCGGCTTTCGGGGCCGTGCCCGGGTCCGAAACCGCGGTCTTCGCCCGTGGCTTCCCGGAATCCTGGCTGTGCGACTATGTCAACGAACGGCTTTACGAGGTCGATCCGATCCCCGCCTACGCCGCCCATGCCACCGAACCCTTCCGCTGGAGCGATATCGCCAAGCTCACCCCCCTGACCGCGCCCGAGACCGATTTTCTCAAGCGGCTGTTGCAGCAGGGTCTGGGCGACGGGCTCGCCCTGCAGGTCTTTGGACCGAACATGCGCAACGGCTATGTGGGCGTCGGGTTCGCCAGTTCCGACCCGGACCTGTCGGGCGGCGATATCCGCGAATTGCAGGCCGCCGCCCAGGCCGCCCACCTGCGCTACTGCACCCTCGTGCCCGTGGCGACCCCCGAGGCGCTGACCCCGCGTGAGCGAGAGGTGCTGGGCTGGATCGCCCGGGGCAAGAGCAACTCCGTGATCGCCGAGATCCTCGGGGTCTCTCCGCACACCGTCGACACGCTGGTGCGCCGGATATACGGCAAGCTCGAGGTGGCCGACCGGACCACGGCGGCGATCCGCGGTATCGGCGCAGGCCTGATACAGCCCGGAAATTACGCTACGTAAACCGTTTTGTCCCGTAATCCCGTGACAGCACCGCCTGATATGCTATGGCAAGCACGCCACTCGTATCGACGATGCTAACGAGTTTTCAGGACTGTTAACAATGAAGAAACAAACAACGCGCGACCTCGTGCGCTTCCATATCGACGCCTCTCTCGACGCGCTGGGCCTGCTGAGCGAGAGCGAACGGGCCGAGATCGCGCTGGAGGTCGCCGCCTCGCTGGCGGAAATGGCCCATCGCAGCCTCGCGCGGTCTCTGGACCCGCAGACAAGCCTGCGCCTGCTGGTCGCCGCCGAAGAACTGCGCGCCGGCTGCATATCCGAGCGCAACCGCCGGGAATCCATGGAGATCGGTGCGCAAATGCACAAAGGCTGAGGCTCCATGGGGGATGCGCCGCGCCGCGCGGGCGGCTAGATCTGGTACACCGCAGATGCCAGGAGGCCACCATGAGCTGGAACCCCGCCCTCGACCCCCATTGCCCCCTCGGCGACGAGGTGGACGCCATCGACACCCTGATCATTCCCCGCGCCCGCGATCTCGGCGCGCTGGAGGTGCGCCGTGCGCTGCCCGCGCCCAAGCGCCAGATGGTCGGCCCGTTCATCTTCTTCGACCAGATGGGCCCGGCGGAGTTTCTGCCCACCAAGGGGCTCGACGTGCGCCCGCATCCCCATATCGGGCTCGCGACCATCAGCTATCTCTACCGCGGCCGGATGCACCACCGCGACAGCCTCGGCACCGATGCCTGGATCGAACCGGGGGCGGTGAACTGGATGGTGGCGGGCCACGGCATCACCCATTCCGAACGCACCGACGACGAAACCCAATCCGAACCGATGCCCTTTTTCGGCATCCAGACCTGGGTCGCGCTGCCCAAGGATCACGAGGATCGCGCCCCCGAATTCCAGCACGCGCCCGCAGAGGCGCTCCCCTTCATGGAAGGCGAGGGCAAGCAGGTCCGCCTGATCCTCGGGAATGCCTATGGCGAGCGCGCCCCGGTCAAGACCGCCTCGGAGATGTTCTATGCCGATGCGGTGCTGCAGCCGGGCGCGAAACTGCCCCTGCCGGACGATCACGAGGATCGCGGCATCTACGTGGTCGAAGGGTCGATCGCAGTGGCGGGCGAGACCTACGCGGCGGGCCGGATGATGGTCTTCCGCCCCGGCGACCGGATCTCGGTGACCGCGGGCGGGCAGGGCGCGCGGCTGATGCTGCTGGGCGGCGAGACCCTGGAGGGGTCGCGCTATATCTGGTGGAACTTCGTGGCGTCGTCGAAGGAGCGGATCGAGGAGGCCAAGGAGGCCTGGCGCGCGGGCGACTGGGAACACGGCCGCTTCCAGCTGCCGCCCGGCGACGACCAGGAGTTCATCCCCGCCCCCGAGCGGTGATCCAGCAGCGCGCGCTGCGCGCGCATGCCCGCGGCCCGTGCCGGGCCGATGCCGGGAAGGGGGGCGCTGCCCCCACGCGCCTGCGGCGCGCCCCCCGGAGTATTTTCACACAAATGAAGAGGGGGGCGTGCCCGCCGCTGCCTGCGGGGGGCTCGCGGCGATAGCGGTGGACTTTCGCGCATCTGCGATCAAAGCTTGGGCGAGCTTTGGGACCGGAGGCCCATGGACGGCACCGAACAGACGATCATCGAGCAGGAGTTCGAGAGTTTTGCCCAGGCCGCATGGCTGCGGCTGCAACAGGTGGTGGCCTGGTTCGACGCCAACCTGCTGACCGTCGCCTCGGCTTACCAGCTGGTGGCGATCGCCGTCACGCTGGCGCTGGCCTGGCTGCTGCACAGCCGGTTCAAGCGCCTGCTGCAGGAGCTCGGCCAGGGGCGCAAGCTCGCCCCCGCGGTGCAGCGCCTGCTGCGCACCGTCGCGTCGATCTCGATGCCGGTGGTCTGGGTGATCTTCCTGGCGCTCGCGCGCACCGGGTTCGAGAGCGCGGGCATGCCGATTCCCTTCCTGCGGCTGGTCTCCAGCCTGCTTCTGGCCTTCATCGTCATCAACATCATCTCGATCTTCATCGCCTCGACCTATTGGAGCCGCGTGTTCTCCTGGGTCGCCTGGGGGGCGGCGGCACTGAACGCGGTCGGCCTGCTCGACGTGGTGATCGAGTGGCTCCAGGCCACCGCCCTGACCGTGGGCGCGGTCGAGATCAGCGCCTGGAGCATCGTCAAGGCCCTGATCCTCGCCGCGCTCCTGCTGTGGGGGGCGAACGCGGTTACCGGCACGGTGGAGCGGCGCCTTGAGCATACCGGCAAGATGAGCTCGGCCCTGCGCCTGCTGGTGGTGCGGCTCTTGCGGCTGGTGCTGCTGACGCTCGCGGTGATCGTGGCCATCGCCGCCGTGGGGATCGACCTGACCGCCTTCGCGATCTTCTCAGGCGCGCTGGGTGTCGGCGTCGGCCTCGCCCTGCGCCGCACCTTCGAGAACCTGATCGCCAGCTACTCCCTGCTGGCCGACGAGTCGATCAAGCCCGGCGACGTGATCGAGATCGAAACCGTCAGCGGCCCGACCTACGGCCAGGTGCGCAAGATGACGACCCGCTACGTGGCGGTGATGACCCGCGACGGGACCGAGACCCTGATCCCCAACGAGCTGCTGATGTCCAGCCCGCTCACCAACTGGTCCCACACCGCCAAGCCGATCCGCCGCCGCGTCCCCGTCGGGGTCGCCTATTCCGCCGACATCCCGCTCGCCCAACGGCTCTGCGTCGAGGCCGCGGGCGAGGTCCTGCGGGTGCTGGCCCATCCCGAGCCGCGCTGCCTGATGCGCGGCTTCGGCGACAGTGCCATCGACCTGGAGCTGCGCTTCTGGATCAACGATCCCGAGAACGGCGTGGCCAACGTCACCTCCGACGTGCTTCTGCTGATCTGGGAGAAATTCCAGGCCCACGGCATCGAGGTGCCCTTCCCCCAGCGCGACGTCACCCTGCGCGGCCCGGTCCGCCTCGACACCCCGCCCTGAGCCCGGCCAGGCACCGACAGGCCCCCGGGGCGATTGCCACGGGGCCGCAGCTTTGCTCTAGTGCGCGCAACCCGAAAGGACGCGTGCATGACGAAGGACGAACTCCTGGCGGCAGCCACCAGCGCG
Source organism: Dinoroseobacter shibae DFL 12 = DSM 16493 (assembly GCF_000018145.1). Taxonomy (NCBI): domain Bacteria; kingdom Pseudomonadati; phylum Pseudomonadota; class Alphaproteobacteria; order Rhodobacterales; family Roseobacteraceae; genus Dinoroseobacter; species Dinoroseobacter shibae. Next base: position 1,894,006 of record NC_009952.1, on the reverse strand, counting down.
ACACAGGTCTCCGAGCTGTGGACGCTGATGCTGGACTATGCCGAGACCCAGCGGATCGCCCGTGTCAGCTACCACCACCACGGCTTCGACGAGAAATGGGGCGCGGCGGCGGCCAACCCGACCACCCTGCGCCGCGCGATGGACGACGTGATCGTCTCGGCCACGCCGCGGTTTCACATCATCGCCCACGGGTTTCCCAGGGAATGGGTGGATATCTATGTCGATGACCACCTCTACGAGATCGACCCGATCCCGGCCCTCGCCCAGCGCCGCGCCGTCCCCTTCCTGTGGAGCGAGGTTGCCGAGCTGACCCGGCTGGCCGAGGAACAGGCGGCCTTCCTCGAACGCTCCATGCCGGCGCGGGTCGGCGACGGGGTGGCGATCCAGGTCTTCGGGCCCAACATGCGCCACGGCTATGTCGGGATGGGCTTCGGCGACCGGCCGCGCGACGTGACCGCGCCGCAACTGGCCGAGTACCAGCTGGTCTCGCAACTGATGCACCTGCGCGCCTGCCGCCTGATCGAAGAGCGCAACCGCAGCGAGATCGCCCTGAGCGCGCGGGAGACCGAAGTGCTCGGCTGGATGGCCCGCGGCAAGAGCAAGACCGTGATCGCCGACATCCTCGGCCTCTCGCCCCATACCGTCGACACACTGGTGCGGCGGATCTTCCGCAAGCTGGAGGTCTTCGACCGCACCGCCGCCATCCTCAAGGCGATCAACCTCGGCCTGGTGCCGGCCATGTCCACCGTGGGCGACTGAGCACGGGGCAGCGCGCGCCCCCGCGTCCGGGCCGGGCACGCACCGGTCCGGGGGCCTCGCCCCGCATCTCCACTACCCGTCCCGACCCGAGGGCAACCCCTCCGGGCGACACCTGCCCGCCCCGAGGCCGCGACAGCCCTCGGTCACCGCCCCTCTCCGTGGCCCGCGATCAAAGCCGCCTCGGCGCGAACAGATGCGCAAGCATGTCTTTCACCTACCGCACCGCTCGGCGGTCAAGCCGAGCGGTGCTTCATGTCTTCCGGGCGTCGGCGGTCGGCGAAGCGCTGCCGCCGCGCCGACCCCTAGCGGCGGATACATATTCAAGGGCCGGGTGCCGCCGCCCGTCTGGCGCGGTCCGGGGTGCGGGCCGAAGCGATGCGCGCCTCAGACCCCGGACCGCTTGCGCCAGACGCCGAGGCCGCCCAACGCCCCGATCAACAACAGGGCGGATGCGGGCAGGGGAATGGGGGCCACGCTGCTATAGAAGGTCACCGACCGCGGCCGCTGTGGAAACGTGCCCTGGTCGGCAAAGGACAGGAATGTTTGGGTTTCGCCCGCGTCGAAGAAATCGCCATCGCCGTTCAGGTCGAAAAGCGCCACGATCTGATCGTTGTCATTGAACTCGTTGCTGGGCACGAGCCCGCGATCCCCATCGATGACGAAATCGAAAATCGCGCCATCCAGAATGCCGACCGGGCTCCAGATGTCGAAGGCTTCGCTCGTGACGTCGATCAGACCGTTGCCGTCGAGGTCGGTGAACTTGATCAATCCGTCGGTAAACAGGTCCTGTGCGAACAGATCGCCGTCGCTCGCCGACAGGGCCAGCGCAAAAGGCGCATCGCCTTGCGGCACGTATTCGACGACTTCCGTCATGTCGACACTGCCGCTGCCATCGCTGTCTTCGGCGCGGTAGATGCGCGGGGTGCCGCCCGCCGTGTCGGCTATGAACGCCGCGTTGCCGTCGAAGGTGATCTCGAAGGGCGAGGATGACGGGTCAAGCGCGCCCAGATCCAGCCAGATCGCGCTTTCGCCGATATCGTTGGCATCGCCGTCGCCATTGAGGTCCTCGGTGCGGTAGACCACGTCTCCGGCCGGATTGCCCAGCGTGTCGGCCTCGACGATATAGATCGCGCCGTCCCCGCCCACGGCCACGCCATTGGCCGTCTGCAAGGCGAAGCCGTTCGCGTTGTGCGACGAGAACCACACCGAGGCTTCGCCCGCGTCCTGGGCGGTGTCATTTCCGTTGAGATCCCGCAGCCGGTAGACCGTGTCGGTGTTGCCGTCGCCGACGAAAACATCGCCGTTTTGGGACTGCGTCAGTTGGAAGACGTTTCCCGTCGGTGCGGCAAGTCCACTGGCATTGGTCGCGTCGAAAAAGACCCTGGTCTCTCCGGCGTCATTGGCATCGCCATCATTGTTCAGGTCCGCCGCAAACACCACCTGGTCTGTGGTCTGATCCGAAAACAGGGCCTTGAAGGTCGCAGCGTGTATCGGGGTTGCGAGCGCTGTTGTGGCGGCCAGAACCGCCAAAGTCGATTTGCCCATGAGGTCACCTCCATAGGGTATTGAGATATCTGATTTTGGGGAATGCTGGCGCGTGCTCGCGCCTCTCCGTTAACCTTTCCGGCGCGGCCAAGTCAACCAAGGCCTTCGCAGGGCCGGGCAAGCCGCTCCGCCGGGCGGGCCGGCAAGCGTTGCGGTTTCGGCGTTGCCTGCGCGCGGAGGTGCCCGACACTTGCCCGACACATGTCCGACGCCGGCCCGACGGCGATCCGACGCGGTATTCCGGCCCGTTTCCCGCGTCGGGTCGGGGGGCGAATTCCGCGCGCATTTCGTCGTTTTGTGATTGACGCTGCGCGCCAAACCCCCTAATCCACCCTCCACGCGCGGTTGTAGCTCAGTTGGTTAGAGTACCGGCCTGTCACGCCGGGGGTCGCGGGTTCGAGCCCCGTCAACCGCGCCATTTTTCCCTGCCATACTTGCCTGATCCCCGGAAGCACCCGGGTTACCGTTTCGCGGGTTTTTACGATTGACGCGCCCTGGCGCTTGGCCTATCCCGCCCCCCACGCGCGGTTGTAGCTCAGTTGGTTAGAGTACCGGCCTGTCACGCCGGGGGTCGCGGGTTCGAGCCCCGTCAACCGCGCCATTTTTTCCCCCGAGTTCAGCCGCTTGCGTCATGTCCCGTTTTCGACATGTCACGTCGGTCATGGACTTGCACCGCCATGGCCGCTCTGACACGGTCTCACGATACGTCGCTAGGGTACTGGTATGCTGTCTGTTTTCCGCTCCTCCTGGGCCCTGCTTCTCGGCGTGCTGCTGCTGATGACGGGCAACGGCATTCTGGCCACCATCCTCGGGGTGCGCGGCGCGATCGAGGGGTTCTCGACCTTCGAGATGTCGCTGGTGATGACCGGTTACTTCGTGGGTTTTCTGGGCGGGTCCAGTGCCGCGCCGGAGATGATCCGCCGGGTCGGCCATGTGCGGGTCTTCGCGGCGCTCGGTTCGTTCATCTCGGCGGCGCTGATCCTGTTTCCGGTCTTCACCGACCCCTATATCTGGAGCTTGTTGCGGATTCTCGTAGGCTTCTGTTTCGCAGGGGTCTACGTCACCGCCGAAAGCTGGCTCAACAACGCGTCGACCAACGAGAACCGCGGCAGCGCCATGGCGATCTACGGCGTGGTTCTGACCGGCGGGATCGTGGTCGCCCAGTGGATGGTCAGCCAGGGCGACGCGTCGGGCTACATCATGTTCATCCTGCCGTCGATCCTGATCTCGATCTCCTTCGCGCCGATCCTGCTGTCGATCAGCCCGGCACCGCCCTACGAGGCGGGGGCGCCCATGAGCTTCCGGCAGGTGTTCAACGTCTCGCCGCTGGGGCTGGTGGGGATGACCCTGATGGGCGGCGTCTACTCGGCGCTGTTCGGGATGGCGTCGGTCTATGGCACCGAGGTCGGGCTGAGCATCGGGCAGCTGTCGACCTTCATCGCCACGCTCTATCTCGGGGGGCTGGTGCTGCAATTTCCCGTGGGCTGGATCTCGGACCGGATGGACCGGCGCCTGCTGATCTGCGTGCTGGCGGGGATGGGGGCGGTGGGGGCGATCCTGGCGGGGTTCGGCCTGGGCGGGTATCCCGGCCTGATCGCGAGCAGCTTCCTGATCGGCGGGGCGGCGAACCCGCTCTACGGTCTTCTGATCGCCTATACCAACGACTATCTCGAACCGTCGGACATGTCCGCGGCCGCCGGGCGGCTGGTGTTCTCCAACGGGCTGGGGGCCGTGGCCGGGCCGGTCTTTACCGGCTGGCTGATGTCGCAGGTGGGGCCTGCGGGCTTTTTCCTCTTCGTCTTCGGATTGATGGCGAGCCTGTGCGCCTATGCGCTCTACCGGATGACGCGGCGGGCGAGTGTCTCGGTCGAAGACAGCGGCGCCTACCAGCCGATCACGCCGGGCGCCTCGCCGGTTTCTGTCGCCGTGGCCCAGGAGGCCGCCGTCGAAGCCGCCGAGGAGGCCGCCGAAGAGGCGGCCGAGGAGGCGAGCGGGACACAAACCGCGGCCTGAGCGGTCACTCCCGTGTTGAACAGCGCCCGCTTTGCCCGCAAGTATGGGGCGAGCGCGGCGCAGGGAGGTTGGCATGCACACGCCCAAGGGAGTTCTCGATTTCTGGCTTCACACGGTGGGCGAGGCCGGGTGGTACAAACAGGACGCGTCCGTCGATGCGGATATCCGCAAGCGGTATCTCAACCTGTGGCAGCGCGCCGCGGGCGGGGCCCTGACCGACTGGTGCGTCACCCCGCGGGGCACGCTGGCCTACCTGATCCTGACCGACCAGTTCCCGCGCAACATGTTCCGCGAGGACGGGCGGGCCTTTGCCACCGACGGGATCGCGGTCCATGCGGCCAAGAAGGCGGTGGAGCGCGGCTGGGACCTTCGCGTGGCCGAGCCGGAGCGGCAGTTCTTCTACCTGCCGATGATGCATGCCGAATCCCTGCCGGACCAGGAACGCTGCGTGCGCCTGATCGCCGAGCGGATGCCCGAGACCGGGGCGTCCAATCTGCTCCATGCCCGGGCCCATCGCCGGGTGATCCGGCAATTCGGCCGCTTTCCCCATCGCAACACCGCCCTGGGGCGGGACACGACCCCGAAGGAGGCCCGGTTTCTCGACGGCGGCGGATACGGCGCGGTGGTCCGCGCGATCGAGGCCGAGGACGCTTCCTTGCGGGCTTGAGCGATTTGGTTTAAGGCTAAACCAATTTAGGGCATGGCCGCGCAGGTGATCGGGAGGACCGAAAATGGCTGAGACATCCTTTGACATGGTGGTGGTCGGAGCCGGGCCGGGCGGCTACGTCGCGGCGATCCGGGCGGCCCAGCTCGGGCTCAAGGTCGCGATCGTCGAGCGCGAGCATATGGGCGGCATCTGCCTCAACTGGGGCTGCATTCCGACCAAGGCGATGCTGCGCAGCTCCGAGGTGTTTCACCTGATGCACCGCGCCAAGGAGTTCGGGCTGAAGGCGGACGGGGTCGGCTACGACCTCGACGCCGTGGTCGCGCGCAGCCGGGCGATTGCCAAGCAGCTCAATTCCGGTGTCTCGCACCTGATGAAGAAGAACAAGGTCACCGTGGTCATGGGCGAGGCCAGTCTGCCCGCCAAGGGCACGGTTGCCGTCAAGACCGACAAGGGCACCGAGACCCTGCGCGCGCCCCATGTCGTGCTGGCCACCGGCGCGCGGGCCCGCGAGCTGCCGGGGCTGGAGGCCGATGGCGATCTGGTCTGGACCTACAAGCACGCGCTGACGCCCAAGCGGATGCCGAAGAAGCTGCTGGTGATCGGATCGGGGGCCATCGGGATCGAATTCGCCAGCTTCTACAATACCTTGGGGACCGAGACGACCGTGGTCGAGGTGATGGACCGGATTCTGCCGGTCGAAGATGCCGAGATCAGCGGCTTTGCCAAGAAGCAGTTCGAGAAGCAGGGCATGACCATCCGCGAGAAGGCCATGGTCAAGAGCCTCGAGCGCGGCAAGGGCACGGTGACCGCGCAGATCGAGCAGGGCGGCAAGACCACCGCCGAGACATTCGACACCGTGATTTCCGCCGTGGGGATCGTCGGCAATACCGAAAAGCTGGGGCTGGAGGCGCTCGGCGTCCGGGTCGAGAAAACCCATGTGGTCACGGACGCCTATTGCCGGACGGGCGTCGAGGGGCTCTATGCCATCGGCGATCTGGCCGGTGCGCCCTGGCTGGCGCACAAGGCCAGCCACGAGGGCGTGATGGTGGCCGAACTGATCGCCGGCAGGAACGACGTGCATCCGGTCACCCCGGACAGCATTGCGGGCTGCACCTATTGCCAGCCCCAGATCGCCAGCGTCGGCATGACCGAGGCCCAGGCGAAAGAGGCCGGGCACAAGATCAAGGTC